>CAZFHV010000062.1:0-16568 GCA_964519095.1 uncultured Chromatiaceae bacterium
GAACCCACTTGCCCTCGGAGAACCAGTTGACGTTGCGCGGCGGGATCTGCGGCAGGGCCACGAAGGCCGCCCCTGAGTCTCCGAAGTCCGCGAGGCAGACGGCGTTCCAGGTTGCCTTCTCCTGGGGTTCCTTGCCGTCGAGCTCGGCGCGGATGTTGTGGGCGGTGGCGGTGACCATGGACTCGATCATGTAGCCTGTCTTGGGCGCCCCCGTGGGGACCGGCGTGGGCTCCACCGGCGGGATGGCGACGCACACCCCCACCGAGTAGATGTTCTTGTACTTGGGGTTGCGCTGGTGCTCGTCGATGAGGATGAAGCCGCGGGGATTGGTGAGGCCCTCGATGCCGAACACCGCATCCACGCCCTTGAAGGCGGGCAGCATCATGGAGTACTTGAAGGGCAGCTCGTGCTCCTTCTTGACCTTGCCGTCCTCGTCGTGCTCCGCGACATACATCTTGCCGGGATCGATCCGGGTGACCTTGGCGTTGCAGATCCACCGGATGTGGTGGTCGCGCATGGCGGACTCGAGCAGGCCCTTGGAGTCGCCGACGCCGCCGAGCCCGAGGTGGCCGACGTAGGGCTCCGCGGTGACGAAGGTCATGGGTACCCGGTCGCGGATCTTACGCCGGCGCAGGTCGGTGTCCATGATCATCGCGAACTCGTAGGCGGGCCCGTAACAGGAGGCGCCCTGTACCGCGCCCACCACCACGGGGCCGGGATTCTCGATGAACTGGCTCCAGGCCTGCCCCGCTTGGGCGGCATGCTCCACGTGGCAGACGGAGTGGGTGTTGCGACCGGGACCAAGTCCCTCCACCTCGTCGAAGGCCAGCTTGGGGCCGGTGGCGATGACCAGGAAGTCGTAGTCCACCGTTCGCCCATCCTCGAGTTCCAGCTGGTTGCGCTCGGGATGGACGCGCTGGACTGTTGCGGCGAGGAAGTCGATCTTCTTCTTGGCGAGGGCCGATCCGATGTCGATCTCGATATCCTCACGGGTGCGCCAGTTCACCGCGACCCAGGGATTGGAGGGTACGAAGTGGAACCGCGGCTCACGCGAGACCACTGTCACCTTGTCCTCGGGACGTGCATTCTCGCGCATTTCATATGCCATCGGCATGCCGCCGATGCCCGCGCCCATTACGACGATGTGTGCCATGCCAGCTCTCTGCTCCGAAAAGGGGGAATGCCTCAGGGGGAACGAAGAATTTTACGCTGACCGATGCAAAAATTGAGGAAACAGAAGAAAACGGGCGCGCTTGGCAGCCTCTGCACCCCCTAGGGGTTGCCCGGTGTCTTGGGGGGCTCCCCCCCGCTGGTGCTCCGCCGCCTAGAGGTTGATGACCCGCTGGATGCTCTCGCAGAGGCTGCTCTTGTGGCGGCGCAGAAGCTCGAGGGTCTCGTCTACATACTCCTGTGAGGAGGTGCCCCCGGCCACGTAGCGGCCCAGCAGCTCCAACCAGCGTTCATGGATCTCGCAGGTGGCCCCGTCGTCGGCCCGTCGCAGGGGACAGTCCGGGCAGCGGCTGGCGCTGGCCTGATGGGCCACCTCCTGCTGGAGCCAGTTGCGGCGATACTGTTCCGCATTGCGGGAGATCCACTCCAGCGCCCGCTCCTGCTGCTGGTGGAGGGGATACTGACCCACGTAGTCGCGGATGCGCTGCAACTGCTCCTGCAGGAACTCCTCCTGGGACAGGTCGAGGTCCTCGCAGCAACCCGAGAAACGCGCGATCAGGGCGAGCATGGGGTCGTCGATAACGAAGTGGGTCATGGAGCCACCGGCGTGTTGGGATCCGCGGCCAACGAGGGTAGCCCTTTCGGTGGCCAAGGTCGATGCCCGACAAGGCCCGCAGGGCGCCCCTGGGGTGCGCGAGGGGCGCGACCAGACGCCCTGCCAACCGGCCGCTACCGCCGGGATTAGATGAGGAGGTTAGCCGGTTGAAACTTTGCAAGGGGCACCCGATCTCAAGAACCGCAAAGGGACCTCCGAGTCGGGCCGCCATCCAGAGGCATAAGAGACGTTGACCGACTCGGGAGGGTCACCCTCCGTCTTTTTTCTTGAGGACCCCATGAAGCCAACCTCCATCCTTCGCCGCGGTGCTTGGTGGCTCGCCGGGCTCTTCGCCGTTACCGGCGCCGCTCTTGCCGAGGGCCCAGTCACGACCCTCAGCGCGCCGGAGGCGTACGCCGCGGCCCAGGCCGGCCGGCTCACCATCATCGATATCCGTACCCCCCGGAATGGCGCGAGACGGGTGTGGCCAAGGGGGTGACGCGCATCGACATGCGGGACCCGGCCTTCGAGCGGGCCTTGCTCGCTGCCGTGGGGGGCAACAGGGAGGCACCCATCGCCCTGATCTGTCGCACGGGCAATCGCACGGGGCGGCTGCTACCGAAGCTACGACAGCAGGGGTTCAATCAGGTCGTTCACATCCCGGAGGGGATGGTGGGGAGCGCCGCCGGACCGGGCTGGATCGCCCGCGGCCTGCCCCTGGAACGCTGCGACGCCTGTTAGGCCGCTCGGGGCCGTCCCTAGTCGCCGACGAGCAGTTGCTCGGGGGCGAGCAGCAGGTAGCGGGCAAAGCGGCCCTCGGTGCGGCTGCCGTCGTCGCTGACGATGAGGATGCGGGTGGCGCCCCCTACCAGGGCCTGGGTCACCCCCTCGGCGTGCTCGAAGCCGGGCAGGCCGTCCACGAGCACGCGCCGGGGCGCCTCCTCCGGCCGGCCCCTCCACAGCCAGAGGCCGAACTGGACCTGCTCCTTGGCCACCGGCCCGCTCAGCAGCAGGTAAGCGCCCAGGGCCGGGACGTAGGACAGCCCCCGTAGACCCTGACCCCCCAGGTCGAGTGCGGCGAGCTGGGGGGCGATACGGGGCTTCTCGTTCCGCTCGAACAGGCCCTGGGAGTTGTCCAGGTAGGCGATGAGGGCCCGCCCCCCCTGCAGGGGACTGCGGAAGCCGATGAGCAAGCGGGTCTGGTCTGGACTCAGTCCGAGGGCCTCGATGTTGAGGCCGCCCGAGCCCTTCACGTCCTTCACCCTGGCGGCCTCGGCCAGGACGGGGTGGACCGCCACCAGGGCCTCCTTGAGCCCCCCGTAGACCTTGCCCGCCGCGATGCGGTCGCCCTCGATGCGGAAACGCACCAGCTTTTCCCGGGCGCGCTTCTCCTCGCCCTCCCCGGTGCGGGAGTGGGAGGTGATGGCGTAGAGGTGACCATCCCGGGCCAGGGTGAGCCCCTCCAGGTCGTCGAGCTTGCGCAGCTCCTCGAAGGGGTCGCTCCAGCTCCACCAGTGGGTCTGGGGCACCTCCAGGGGCGAGCTCTTGACACCGCCATCGGGGTGCAGCTTGAAGAAACTGAAGGGATGCTCCTGTTCGTCCTCCACCACCAGGAAGCGCCCGTCGGGGAGCTGCTGTACCGCGGAGGGCTCGTAGATGCCCGTGAGGGGCCGAAATGCGGGGCTCTCAGGAAGGGTCAAGGCGAGGGTCTCCGGGGCGAGGAGGGATCCGAGCAGGCCCAGCGCCGCTCCTAGGGCCGAGACAGCGTGGAGCCGGCCCTTCCCCGGGCAAGGAGCGAGGGTGCCGCGGCGCTGGAGCGCCGGGCAGGGTGCCCGACGCTCCCGGGGGGCGCGGATCAATTGTTCTGGATGACGATGCTCGGGAACCGCGCCGCGTAGTCCTTGGCCTGGAGGGACAGCTTGGCGGCGGTCTTGCGGGCGATCTCCCGGTAGATCTGGGCGATGCGCGACTCGGGCTCCGCCACCACCGTGGGCTTGCCGCCGTCGGTCTCCTCACGGATGCGGATGTCGAGCGGGAGCTGCCCCAGCAGGTCCACCCCGTACTGCTCCGCCATGCGCTGGCCGCCGCCCTCGCCGAAGATGGGCTCCTCGTGGCCGCAGTGGGAGCAGATGTGGGTGCTCATGTTCTCCACGATGCCCAGCACCGGCACCTCCACCTTCTCGAACATCTTGAGCCCCTTGCGGGCGTCCAGAAGGGCGATGTCCTGGGGGGTGGTGACGATCACCGCCCCCGAGACAGGCACCTTCTGGGCCAGGGTCAACTGGGTGTCGCCGGTGCCCGGGGGCAGGTCCACCACCAGGTAGTCGAGCTCCGACCAGTTGGTGTCCTTGAGCAGCTGCTCCAGGGCCTGGGTGACCATGGGGCCACGCCAGATCATGGGGGTCTCCTCGTCGATGAGGAAGCCGATGGACATGGCCTGGAGGTGGTAGCTCTGCATGGGCTCCAGGGTGTTGCCGTCGCGGGACTCGGGCTTGCCGGTGATGCCGAGCATGCGCGGCTGGGAGGGGCCGTAGATGTCGGCATCCAGCAGGCCCACCTTGGCGCCCTCGGCGGAGAGGGCCAGGGCCAGGTTCACGGCGGTGGTGGACTTGCCCACCCCGCCCTTGCCGGAGGCCACGGCGATGATGTTCTTGACGTTGTCGATGGGCTTGAGCGACTTCTGCACCGAGTGGGCGACGACGCTCCAGCTCACCTCCACCTGGCAGTCTCTCACCCCCGGCAGGGCGGCCACCCGCCCCTTGATCTCCTGGGCGAGGGTATCCGCGATCCCCTTGGCGGGAAAGCCTACCACCACCCGGACCTTGACCTGGCCGTCGGCGATGTCGATGCCCTTGACCGCCTTGGCGGCCACCAGATCCTTGCGCAGGTGGGGCTCCTGGTATCCCTTGATGGCCTGCTCGACCTGTTCCTTCGTGACTTGTGACATGATCAAACCTCGTGACAAAGCGGAATCGGGCACCCTCAGGGGGCGGCTCCGGGGCGGGGCAGGCCTAAGAGTTGGTGTGGATCCGTGGAATTCAAGCCGCACACCCAGCCACGGCCTGCCTTTCCCAAGGGAAACTGTGGGATAATCCTACACTTTACCTCGACTGCCGCAAGGCCACCGCCGACGCCTGCCCCCATGAGCCAGCCGCGCAACATCCTGGTGACCAGTGCGCTCCCCTATGCCAATGGACCCATCCACATCGGCCACCTAGTGGAGTACATCCAGACGGACATCTGGGCGCGCTTCCAGAAGATGCGCGGTCACCACTGCTACTACGTCTGCGCCGACGACGCCCACGGCACCCCCATCATGCTGCGGGCCCGGCAGGAGGGCATCAGCCCCGAGGCCCTCATCGAGCGCATGGCCCTGGAGCACAAGGCGGACTTCGCGGAGTTCCGGGTGGGCTTCGACAACTACCACTCCACCCACTCGGAGGAGAACCGCTACTGCGCCACCCTCATCTACAGCCGCAACCGCGACGCCGGCCACATCGCTCTCCGCCCCATCACCCAGGCCTACGACCCGGTGGAGCAGATGTTCCTCCCGGATCGCTTCATTCGGGGTGAGTGCCCCAAGTGCGGCGCGGCGGATCAGTACGGGGACAACTGCGAGGCCTGCGGCGCCAGCTACTCTCCGAGCGAGCTCAAGAACCCCCGCTCGGCGGTCTCCGGGGCGGTGCCGGAGGAACGGGAGTCGGAGCACCACTTCTTCAAGCTCGCCGACTTCGGGGGGATGCTCAAGGACTGGACCCGCGGGGGACACCTGCAGCGGGAGGTGGCCAACAAGCTCGACGAGTGGTTCGACGCGGGGCTGCAGGAATGGGACATCTCTCGGGATGCGCCCTACTTCGGCTTCGAGATCCCGGGCCATCCGGGCAAGTACTTCTATGTCTGGCTCGATGCCCCCATCGGCTACATGGCCAGCTTTCGCAACCTCTGCGACCGCACCCCGGGCCTGGACTTCGATGCCTTCTGGCGCCCCGACTCCAGCGCCGAGCTCTACAACTTCATCGGCAAGGACATCGTCTACTTCCACTGCCTGTTCTGGCCCGCCATGCTCGAGGGGGCGGGATTCCGCAAGCCCACCGCGGTGTTCGTGCACGGATTCCTCACCGTGGACGGACAGAAGATGTCCAAGTCCCGGGGCACCTTCATCAAGGCGCGCACCTACCTCAAGCACCTGGACCCCGAGTACCTGCGCTACTACTTCGCCGCCAAGCTCGGGTCCGGCGTGGACGATATCGACCTCAACCTGGGGGACTTCGCCCAGCGGGTGAACGCGGACCTGGTGGGTAAGGTGGTGAACATCGCCAGCCGCTGCGCGGGCTTCATCAGCAAGGGCTTCGAGGGGCGCCTCTCGGCGGCCCTTCCGGAGCCGGACCTCTACCGGGCCTTCGTCGCCGCCGGGGAGGAGATCGCCGCCGCCTACGAGGGGCGCGAGTACAGCCGGGCGGTGCGGGAGATCATGGCGCTCGCCGATCGCGCCAACCAGTATATCGACGAGCAGGCCCCTTGGGTGGTGGCCAAGCAGGCGGGCCAGGGGCAACGGCTGCAGGACATCTGCACCCAGGGTCTCAACCTCTACCGGGTCCTGATCGGCTGCCTCAAGCCCATCCTGCCCCGCACGGCGGAGCGCTCCGAGGCCTTCCTGCGCATCCCGCCCCTCACCTGGGAGGCCCTGGCCAGCCCCCTCCTCGGTACCCTCATCGACCCCTTCACCCCCCTGCTGACCCGCGTGGACCCCAAGGCCATCGAGGCCATGCTGGCGGACTCCCGCGAGGACCTCGCGGCCTCCGGGGCACCCAAGACCCGACTCCCGGAGCCCAAGGCCCCAGGGCACCTGGAGCGGGAGCCCCTGGGGGAGATCATCGACTTCGCGGACTTCTCGCGGGTGGACCTGCGGGTGGCCCGCATCCAGGCGGCCAGCGCGGTCGAGGGGGCGGACAAGCTGCTTCGCCTCACCCTGGACCTCGGGGGCGAGACCCGCCAGGTGTTCGCCGGGATCAAGTCCGCCTACGCGCCGGAGACCCTGGTGGGGCGCCTCACGGTGATGGTGGCCAACCTGGCCCCGCGCAAGATGCGCTTTGGAGCCTCGGAGGGGATGGTGCTGGCCGCGGGGCCCGGCGGGCAGGACATCTTCCTCCTGACCCCCGACGGGGGCGCCGAGCCCGGCATGCGCGTCCGCTAGCGGGGCGTCGAGGGGGACATCCCCAGGGGGCGCCCGGTTGCAACCCCGGCGCCCCGGCAATAAGGTAACCCGGTTCAGAGCGGTCGGTGCGGTCCATGCAGGAATACGCCCTCATCCTCGTCAGCACCATCCTGGTCAACAACTTCGTCCTGGTGAAGTTCCTGGGGCTGTGCCCCTTCATGGGGGTGTCGCGCAAGCGCGAGACCGCCCTGGGCATGGGGCTGGCCACCACCTTCGTCATGACCCTCTCCTCGGTCACCTCCTACCTCATCGACCAGTACCTCCTGATCCCCCTGGGAATCGAGTATCTGCGCATCATCGCCTTCATCCTGGTGATCGCCGCGGTGGTGCAGTTCACCGAGACGGTGATCCACAAGACCAGCCCGGTGCTCTACCAGCTCCTGGGTATCTTCCTGCCCCTCATCACCACCAACTGCGCGGTGTTGGGGGTGGCCCTGCTGAACGCCCAGGCGGCACACGGCTTCCTGGAATCCGCCCTCTATGGTTTCGGCGCCGCGGTGGGTTTCTCCCTGGTGTTGGTGCTCTTCTCCGGGGTGCGGGAGCGGGTGGCGGCGGCGGACGTGCCCGAGCCCTTCCGCGGCAATGCCATCGCCCTGATCACCGCCGGCCTGATCTCCCTCGCCTTCATGGGGTTCGCCGGGCTGGTGTCGGTATGAGCGGATCCCGCCGATGCTGATCGCCATCGGCGCCATCGCCTTGCTGGCGCTCCTGCTGGGGGCGGTGCTGGGCTATTCGGCCCTGCGCTTCCACGTGGCGGGGAACCCCATCGCCGAGCGCGTCGACCAGATCCTGCCCCAGACCCAGTGTGGCCAGTGCGGCTACCCCGGTTGTCGTCCCTACGCGGAGGCAGTGGCCAAGGGGGAGGCGGAGATCAACCTCTGCGCCCCGGGCGGGGAGGCGGTGGTGATCGCCCTCGCCGATCTGCTCGGCCGCGACCCCATGCCCGTGGGGGAGGGTGCCGAACAGCCCAAGGCGGTGGCCCGCATCGACGAGGGGGCCTGCATCGGCTGCACCCTCTGCCTCCAGGCCTGCCCGGTGGATGCCATCGTCGGGGCGGCCAAGAGCATGCACACGGTGATCGCCTCCGAGTGCACCGGCTGCGGGCTGTGCGTCAAGCCCTGCCCGGTGGAGTGCATCCAGCTGATCCCCCTCGGCGAGGGGATCCAGACCTGGCGCTGGCCAGACCCCAGCGGCGGTCAGCGCGACATCGCGCGCCCGGCCGCCGCCTGAGCCCCCGGTGGCCTATCCCCAGCCCGATGGCACCGAGCGGCGCCTGTGGCACTTCCACGGGGGGCTGCACCTGCCCGATCGCAAGGCCCTCTCCACGGAGCGGCCCCTCGGGGTGGCGCCCCTCCCCGCGCGCCTCACCCTGCCCCTGCAGCAGCACATCGGCCAGGCGGCCAAGCCGCTGGTGCGGCTCGGGGAGCGGGTCCGCAAGGGACAGCTCATCGCCCAGCCCCAGGGCTACATCAGCGCGGGGGTCCACGCGCCGACCTCCGGGGTGGTGAGCGCCATCGGCGCCTTTCCGGTCCCCCACCCTTCCGGGCTCAGTGCCCCCTGTATCCAGATCGAGACGGATGGGGAGGACGCCTGGGCGGGGCTGCCCGAGCCCCTGGAAGCCTGGGCGGAGGCCGATCCCAGGCTGCTGCGGGAGCGCATCCGCTGGGCGGGCATCGTGGGTCTGGGCGGGGCGGCCTTTCCCACCCAGGTCAAGCTGAGTCCCGGTGTGGGCACCCCCATCGACACCCTGATCCTCAACGGCGCGGAGTGTGAGCCCTATATCAGTTGCGACGACCTGCTGATGCGGGAACGGCCCGAGCGGGTGGTGGCGGGGGCGGCGATCCTCATGCGGGTGGTGGGGGCCCGCCGCTGCCTGATCGGGGTGGAGGACAACAAGCCCCAGGCCATCGGGGCCCTGTACCGGGAGGTCCAGGCGCGGGGGGGGCCCGAGATCGCCGTGGTACGCATCCCCACCCTCTACCCCAGCGGGAGCGAGAAGCAGTTGATCCGCATCCTCACGGGGCGGGAGGTGCCCAGCGGCCGCCTGCCGGCCCAGATCGGGGTGGTCTGCCACAACGTGGCCACCGCGGCGACGGTGGCGGATGCGGTGCTCGAGGGGCGGCCCCTGATCTCCCGCATCCTCACCCTCACCGGCGAGGGCCTGGCCGCGCCCCAGAACCTGGAGGTCCTGATCGGCACCAGTGCCGCGGAGCTGATCGCGCACGCGGGTGGCTATCGGGGGCGGGTCGCCAAGCTGCTGGTGGGCGGGCCCATGATGGGCTTCGCCCTGCCCAACGATGGGGTCCCCATCACCAAGGCCACCAATTGCCTGCTCGCCCTCACCGAGGCCGAGTCGCCGGATCCCGGCCCCGCCCTGCCGTGCATCCGCTGCGGGCGCTGCGCCGAGGTCTGCCCGGCGCGCCTCCTCCCCCAGCAGCTCTACTGGTACACCCGCGCCCACGAGCTCGAGAAGGTCCAGGACCATCACCTCTTCGACTGCATCGAGTGCGGCTGCTGCGCCCAGGTCTGTCCCTCCCATATCCCCCTGGTGCAGTACTACCGGTTCGCCAAGACCGAGAGCTGGGCCCGGGAGCAGGAGCGGCGCAAGGCGGAGCTGGCACGCCGCCGCCACGAAGCGCGCGAGGCGCGTCTGGTGCGCCAGGAGGAGGAGCGCAAGGCCAGGCTGCGCAAGAAGGCCGAGACCCTGGAGGGGGAGGCCGGCGCCGGTGCCGAGGATGCCAAGAAGGCCGCCATCGCCGCCGCGGTGCAGCGAGCCGCGGCCCGCAAGGCGGCCCTGGCCGCCGAGGCCAAGGCCGCGGGTCCGGTGGTGGCTGACCCCGCCGGCTCCGCCGCGGAGGCACCCGCCGCCGGTACCCAGCGGGAGTGAGCCCAATGCAGTTCCCAACCCCCCCCTCGCCCCACGACCCCCGCCCCAACAGCGTGCGGCGGGTGATGGGGGAGGTGATCCTGGCCCTGGTGCCCGGCACCCTGGCCACGGTCTGGTACTTCGGCTGGGGGCTCCTGATCAACATGGCCCTCGCCTGCCTGGTGGCCCTGGCCAGCGAGGCCCTGGTGCTGCGCCTGCGGGGCCGCCCGGTGCTGCCAACCCTGGGGGACCTGAGCGCCCTGGTCACCGCGCTCCTGTTCGCCCTCGCCGCTCCCCCCACCCTGCCCTGGTGGCTGACCCTGATCGGGGTGGCCTTTGCCATCGTCGTGGTCAAGCAGCTCTACGGAGGGATCGGCTACAACCCCTTCAACCCCGCCATGGCCGCCTACGTGCTGCTGCTGGTCTCCTATCCGGTGGCCATGACCGCCTGGCTGCCGCCCCAGATGCTGGCCCAGCACCCTCTGGGTCTACTGGACTCCCTGCGCGCCATCTTCCTTCACCTGCCCCCCGAGGGCCTCACCTGGGACGCGGTCACCCTGGCCACACCCCTGGGGGAGATGCGCACCCGGCTCGGCATGGGCCAGATGATCAGCGAGATCCGCCAGAGCCCCCTGTGGGGGGATTTCGGCGGGCGCGGCTGGGAATGGATCGGCAACTGGTTCGGGATCGGCGGGCTCTACCTGCTGGCCCGGCGGGTGATCACCTGGCACATCCCCTTTTCGCTGCTGGGCACGCTGCTCTTGCTGGCGGGGCTGTTCTGGGCCTTCGACCCCCAGGCCCACCCCTTCCCGGCCTTCCATCTCTTCAGTGGCGGGACCCTCCTGGGTGCCTTCTTCATCGCCACCGATCCCGTCACCGCGGCCACCACCCAGCGGGGCCAGCTCCTGTTCGGCGCCGCCATCGGGGCCCTGGTGTTCGTGATCCGCACCTGGGGCGGCTATCCGGACGCGGTGGCCTTCGCGGTGCTGCTGATGAACCTCGCGGCCCCCACCCTGGACGAGTACACCCAGCCCCGGGCCTTCGGTCACCGGAGGTCCCGCGGTGACTAGGCGGCCGATCCTGGTCGCGGGTCTGGTGCTCGGCGCCTTCGCGGTGGTGGGGGTGGGGTTGGTGGCCCTCACCCATGAGCTCACCGTCGAGCGCATCGCCGCCAACCAGCGCCTGGCGTTGCTGGCCACCCTGCAGCGCCTCGTCCCCCCCGAGCGCGCCGACAACGACATCCTGGGCGACCAGATCCGCGTGCAGGACCGCGACCTCCTGGGGTCGGACACCAATACCGTCTATCGTGCCCGTCACGGCAGCGACCCGGTGGCCCTCATCCTGGATCCGGTGGTCCCCAATGGCTACGCGGGTCCCATGCGGCTCCTGGTGTCGGTACTGCCCGACGGCCGGCTCCAAGGGGTGCGGGTGGTGAGTCACCACGAGACCCCGGGGCTGGGGGACCTCATCGAGGAGCAGCGCTCGGACTGGATCCACGGCTTCGATGGCAAGTCCCTGACGGACCCACCCCTCGACAAGTGGGGGGTCAAGCGCGACGGGGGGGTGTTCGACCAGTTCACCGGGGCGACCATCACCCCGCGCTCCCTGGTCCGAGCGGTCATGAATTGCCTTCTGTTCGTCCAACGGCGGGGAGAGGCCCTCTACCAGACCCCCCCGGAGACCCCCCCGGAGACCCCCGCGGTCGCCCCCAAGGAGCAGTCCCCATGAGCATGAGCGGTTATGGGGCCCTGGTGCGTGATGGCTTGTGGCGCAACAACCAGGCCCTGGTGGCCCTGCTCGGCCTCTGCCCCCTGCTGGCCACCACCACTTCCGCCACCAATGGGCTCGGAATGGGCATCGCCACCACCACGGTGCTGGTGCTCTCCAACCTGAGCATCTCGCTGGTCCGTAACCTGGTACGGCCCGAGGTGCGCCTGCCGGTGTTCGTGCTGATCATCGCCTCCTTCGTCACCGCGGTGGACCTCGCCATGCAGGCCTGGTTCTACGAGCTCTACAAGGTGCTGGGGCTGTTCATCTCCCTCATCGTGGTCAACTGCACCATCATCGGCCGGGCCGAGGCCTTCGCCTCCAAGAACCGCCTCGACCGCGCCCTGATCGATGGTCTGAGCATGGGGATCGGCTCCACACTCGCCCTCACCACCCTGGGGGGGCTGCGGGAGCTGGTCGGGCAGGGGACCCTGTTCGCCCAGGCCCACGTGCTGCTCGGCGAATGGGCCCGCTTCCTGACGCTGACCCTGGGGCCCGAGTTCAAGGGGGCCCTGGTGGCCATCCTGCCGCCGGGGGCCTTCCTGGGTCTCGGTCTCCTCCTCGCCCTCAAGAACCTGATCGACCGGCGTCAAGCCAGGATCGCGGCCAGCCGAGCGCCCCTCCCCGCGGGTCCGGCACCGGCGCGGGAGCTGGGCGCCTAGTCGGTCCCGGCGGGGCCGTCCGGCGCCGGCGCCGTACCCTGCAGATAGCGGCGCAGGGTCGCGGTCAGGCCCTTGGGGTCCACGGGCTTGGCCAGGAAGTCGTCCATCCCCGCCGCCAGGCACTGCTGGCGCACCTCCTCGGCGGCGTTGGCGGTGAGGGCGATGAGAGGCAGTCGCCGCCCGCCGTCCTCCCGCGCCCGCTGACGACGGGCCAGCTCCAGCCCATCGATCTTGGGCATACGCAGGTCGACAAAGGCCAGGTCGAACGCTTGCTGCCCGAGCTCCGCCAGGGCGGATTCCCCATCCAGGGCCAGGCTGGTCCGGTAGCCCTGCCGCTGGAGCAGGGTGGTGATCACCCGCCCGGCGATGGCATTGTCCTCCGCCACCAGGATGTGGCCCTTCGTCAGGGGGTCCGGGGTGCCGCTGGCGGCCACCCTCGGGGTCGGCGTGGTGGGGCCCGAGGCCCGTTTGCCCCTCAGGGCGACGATCAGCCCCTCGGCCAGGGTCTCGGGGGTGAAGGGCTTGTTGATGCGGTGGGACCAGCGGGGCCGGGCGCTCGCCCGCCGGCGGGCGTAGCTGAGTAGCAGCAGGCGCACGCCCTCACCGAATGCCTGGTGCACCGACCGCTGGAGGCCATCGAGGTCCTCGCCGCGGGGTGAGTCCGCCACGAGGATGAGATCGGGCGGCGGCCCGGTCCCGGCCAGCCCTTGCAGCTCCTCCGGCTGGCCGATGGCCTGGCACTGGAGCCCAAGGCCCTGGCAGGCCTCCAGGAGCGCCCGGCGACCGGCAGCGTTGCGCTCGTAGAGCAGGATGCGGCGCCCAACAAAGAGAGCCGGGGGCTCCCGCGGGTAGGGGACGAACCCCTCGGGCAGCAAGGGTAGCTTGACCCAGAACCGCGTGCCCTTGCCCTCCTCGCCGGCGACCCCGATGGTGCCCCCCATGAGCCGGGTGAGGTCCCGGGCGATGGTGGTCCCCAGCCCGCTCCCACCGAAGCGGCGGGTGGTGGAGTCGTCCGCCTGCCAGAAGCCGTCGAACACCTGGCCGAGCTTGTCCGCCGGGATGCCGATCCCCGAGTCCTCCACCTCCAGCAGGAGGTGGGTGCGGGAAACCTGCCCGTCCGGCGGGGCCACGGCGCAGCGCACCACCACCTGCCCCTCGGTGGTGAACTTGAGCCCATTCCCCACCAGGTTGAGCAGCACCTGCCGCAGCCGCAGGGGATCGCCCTCGACCTCGGCGGGCACCTCGGGTGCCACCTCGCACACCAGTTCCAGCCCCTGCTCGATGGCCTGACCCTCGAGGATGGTGCAGACCTCCAGGATCAGGGCCCCGGGGGAAAGGGGGACCCGTTCCAGGCGCACCCGGTGGGCCTCGAGCTTGGAGAGGTCCAGCACGTCGCCGATTAGGCCGTGCAGCAGGTGGGCGGAGCTGGCGATGGCGTCCACATACTCCCGCTGCTCGGGCCGCAGCGCCGTGCCCTCCAGTAGCTGGGTCATGCCGATGACCCCCGTCAGGGGGGTCCGCAGCTCATGGGTCATGGTGGAGAGGAAATCGCCCTTGGCCTGGTTGGCCCGCTCCGCCTCCTGCCGGGCCTCCTCCAGCTTGCGCAGCAGGGAGAACTGGTAGAGGGGCAGGACCGCGAGCAACAGGAGGAAGAAGAAGGCCTCGAAGCTATGGCGCTGCCACTCGCCGAGGGCGATCAGCACCAGGTTGTAGGCCAGCAGGCTCAGGACCGAGGCGACCGACAGGTAGTGCTTGCCGTAGCGGGTCCCGTAGGAGATGAAGATCCAGATGTAGAGCAGATAGAAGGGACTCACCGCCTCACGGGTGAGGAAGATGGCCAGGCTGGTGGCGCTGACGTCGATCCCCAGGGCCAGGTAGCGGCGCCACCGCCGGGTGGGGTGGCGCACCACGTCGATCGCCAGGCCCACAAACAGCAGCAGGTAACCGGGGAAGAGCCATTCGTAGTAGGCCAGGTCCACCCGGTAGTAACCGGTCCAGGCCGCCAGTCCGATGTAGCAGGCGGCGAACAGCCAGATGCCGAGCCGCACCCCGGCGGACTGAAACTCCGGGTGATGGCGCCACTGGCGCTGGATCAGGTCCGGTAGGCCCATGGCCGTTGGTCCTCCTGAGCTCCTTGGTTCCTCCCTGGGTCGGGCGCCAGGCCCCGACGTCCGCTCCCCTGGGGGTTTCTTTGTGCTGAAGTTATTTGGTATATTAGAAACTAATGAATAACACTATTAGCATCTGAGTCGTGCGGACGATACCGCGCCTCAGGATACGAGAGCGACAAGGGGAGGCCAAGTCATGTCCAAGAAACACCCGATCGTTGCCGTCACCGGCTCCTCCGGTGCCGGCACCACCAGCGTCAAGCGGGTCTTCGAGCACATCTTCTACCGCGACAAGATCGACGCGGTGGTGGTCGAGGGCGATAGCTTCCACCGCTACGACCGCGTCGAGATGCGCGAGGCGGTGGCCCAGGCCATCAAGGAGCACCGCAATCTCAGCCATTTCGGGCCCGAAGGCAACCTGTTCGGCGAGCTAGAGGCCCTGTTCAAGCAGTACGGCAGCACCGGCACCGGCCACAAGCGCTACTACCTCCACAGCGAGGAGGAGGCCGAGGAGCACAACGCGCGGATGGGGGCCAGCCTCAGGCCCGGCCAATTCACCCCCTGGGAGGACATCGCCCCAGACAGCGACATGCTCTTCTACGAGGGGCTGCACGGGGGCGTCGTCACCCCCGAGCACAACGTGGCCCGCCACGTGGACCTCTTGATCGGGGTGGTGCCCATCGTGAACCTGGAGTGGATCCAGAAGATCCACCGCGACAACGCCGAGCGCGGCTACAGCGCGGAGGCCATCGTCGAGACCATCCTGCGGCGTATGCCCGACTACATCAACTACATCACCCCCCAGTTCTCCCTGAGCGACATCAACTTCCAGCGGGTGCCCACGGTGGACACCTCGAACCCCTTCATCGCCCGCGACATCCCGAGCCCTGACGAGAGCTTCGTCATCATCCGCTTCAAGAACCCGGCCAAGTTCGACATCGACTTCCCCTACCTCCTCAGCATGGTGCACGACTCCTTCATGTCGCGGCGCAACAGCCTGGTGGTGCCCGGGGGCAAGATGAGTCTGGCGATGGAGCTGATCCTCACCCCCATCATCGAGCGCATCATCGAGAAGCGCGAGGTCTGAGGCGGACCCGAAGGGGGCGGGGACCCCGCCCCTAGCAGCCTGTAGGAGTTTCGCGGTGATGGGCGACAGAGCGGCCCAGTAGAATGGGCGCATTGCACCTGTGGGGCCTGAGCCGTGAGCCACGTCCCTACCAGCAATCGCGATGTGGCATTTCTGCTCCCACCCTCGGAACAAGATTGGCTGCCCGAGAGGCACCTGGCCCGCGAGGTGGTGGAGGTCGTAGAGGGGCTGGACCTGAGGGAGCTGGAGCGGGCCCATGCCGGGCGCTGGAGCGCGCCCTATCATCCGGCAATGCTGCTGTCTCTGCTGCTCTAAGGCTACGCCAGTGGCTGCTACTCCAGCCGCAAGATCGAGCGGGCTACTAGTCGCTGGCGTTTCGCTTCATCGCCGCCAACAGCCACCCCGACCACGACACGCTGGCGAGCTTCCGGCGGCACGTCGCCAAAGAGTTCGAGGCAAGCTTTGTGCAGGTATTGCAGTTAGCCCAGGAGAACCAGCTCAGCCGCCTCGGCACCCTCAGCCTAGATGGCACCAAGATCCACGCCAGCGCCAGCCGCCACAGTGCCCTCTCTTATGGGCACGCCGAGGCCATCGAGGGGCAGCTCAAGGCCGAGGTTCAAGAGCTGCTCTGCTTGGCCGAAGCGGCCGATGGTGCCAACCTCCCCGAGGAGTTCGGCTGCTGTGAGGAGCGCTTGGCCGCCATCGCCACCGCCAAGATCAAGGCGCGGGCGGCCGGGCGTTTCGCCCGCGAGCAGGCCCACTATGAGGCCAAGCTTGGCGCACGCGCGGCCCGTACCGTTGCCAGTGGCCCAAACCCAGGGGGCAAACCGCCCAAGCCACCCACCGCGGGGCCGCCTCTGAACGACCAGATCAACCTCACCGACCAACAATCGCGCATCATGCCCGTGGCCGGGGGTGGCTTCGAGCAAGATGATTAGCGTCGAAACTCCGATGTCCCGCGGGCTCAGGTTTGTAGCCACCAAGGGGCGGACAATCCTCGCCACTTCCCCTGGCGAGGTCCCGTCCATGCCCCAGAATCCGATTGAACCGCCCCGAGAATTTCGGAGGCTCGGTGGTGTGAGTCACGCTGCCATAGCG
>CAZFHV010000063.1:0-16529 GCA_964519095.1 uncultured Chromatiaceae bacterium
TCCTCTCGCTGGTGTTCTGGTCGCTGATCCTGGTCGTCACCCTCAAGTGCGCCGCCTTCATCCTCCGGGCGGATAACAATGGGGAGGGCGGCATCCTGGCCCTCATGGCCCTGATCCAGCGGGTGGGCAAGGGGCGCGGACGAAGCCTCACCCTGCTCGGGCTGTTCGGTGCCGCCCTTTTCTACGGGGACGGCGTCATCACCCCGGCCATATCGGTGCTCTCGGCGGTGGAAGGGCTCCAGGTGGCCACCCCGGCCTTCGCGCCCTGGGTGGTGCCCATCGCGCTCGGCATCCTGTTCGCCCTGTTCTGGATCCAGAGGCAGGGATCCGGCCGGGTGGGACTCCTGTTCGGACCCGTCATGGGGCTGTGGTTCCTGACCCTGGCCGTCCTGGGCATCGCCAGCATCGCCCGCCAGCCGCGGGTCCTGGAAGCCCTCTCACCCGTCTGGGTGATCGATTTCTTCCTCGCGGAGCCTCTCCTGGCCTTTCTCGCCCTCGGGGGGGTGATCCTGGCGGTGACCGGCGCCGAGGCCCTGTACGCGGACATGGGGCATTTCGGGCGGCGGCCGGTGCGCCTGGCCTGGCTGAGCTTAGTGCTGCCCGCCCTGACCCTGAACTACCTGGGCCAGGGGGCACTGCTCCTGAGCGACAGCCGAGCCCTGACCCACCCCTTCTACGGCCTGGCGCCGGACTGGGCCCTCTATCCCCTGGTGGCGCTGGCGACGGTCGCGACGGTCATCGCCTCCCAGGCGGTGATCTCGGGGGCGTTCTCGGTCACCCACCAGGCGATCCAACTGGGCTTCGCCCCCTGGATGCGGGTGCTGCACACCTCCTCCCAGGAGAGGGGGCAGATCTACCTGCCCGGTGTGAACTGGGTCCTGTTCGCGGTAGTGGCGCTACTGGTGGTGAGCTTCGGCTCCTCGGACCGCCTGGGCGCCGCCTACGGGGTCGCGGTGGCGGGGACCATGGGCATCACCACCCTGTTGGTCTACCAAGTGGCCCGTCGGCGCTGGGGATGGCGTCCCTGGACGGGGCTGCTGGTCCTCGCCGCCTTCCTGGTCCTGGACATGGCGTTCTTCTGCGCCAACCTCGCCAAGGTCATCGACGGTGGCTGGTTCCCCCTGGCCTTCGGTGCGGTCCTCTTCACCCTCATGGCCACCTGGCATCGGGGCCGGGAGCTGCTTGCCGCCCGCCGCGACCGTGAGGGCATGGCGCTTGGGGACTTCGTCGCCAGCATGGAGACGGCGGAGGTCCTCATCGTGCCCGGAACGGCCATCTTCCTCACCCCACGCCCCGATAAGGTGCCCCACAGCCTCCTGCACAGTCTCAAGCATTACCACTGCCTGCACGAGCAGGTGGTGATCCTGGAGATCCGCTTCGCGGACGCCCCCTTCGTGCCGGCGGGGCAGCGGGTGGAGGTCGAGCCCCTGGGGGGGCGCTTCTACCGGGCGCGGGTGACCTTCGGCTTCAGGGATCGCCCCAACCTCACGCGCATCCTTTCAACCTGCGCAAGCCACGGTCTCGCCTGTGATCCAGCGGAGAGCACCTTCTTCCTGGGCCGTGAGACCCTCCTTCCCAACCGCCACGCGCCCATGGCCCAGTGGCGCCAGGTCCTCTTCATTGCCATGGCGCGCAACGCGGGTGGCCCGGGGGCCTACTTCGGCATCGCACCCAATCGGGTGGTGGAACTGGGCGCCCAGATGACCCTTTGAATCCTGGGGTCGGCGGCTCTGAGACCCCTCCGCTGCTCGGATACTCATGCCCCGGCCTCCCTGGTCTGTTCCAGGCAGCCGGGGAGGGCCAGTTAGGGGGTATCCAGCTGATTGAGGATGTTGCGCGCCACCTGGCGCTGGTCTGCGTCGCCCTCTTCGAGGACCTGGTAGAGCAGACGTCGGGCCCCCGCCTCGTCGTCGCGGGCCCGGAGCTCCTGGATGCGCCGGAGCTTGAGCATCACCGGGTCCTCGATGAGGGGATCGGGGAGCTCCGGGTGCGGGGGCGCGGTCTGCGCCTGCTCGGCCGCCTCGATGGCCGCTAGCTCCGTCTCCATCTGCTCGGGGGTGAGGGGGACGAAGCGCCCGGGCTCCTGGAGGTGGCCCGGCTCGATCTCGGCCCCCACCAGGGTCTCGCCAGCCGTGGCGGCGGCAGGGGAGGGGGAGGAGGGTGCCGCAGGCTTGGGGGGCTTGGGCGTGGGGCCGGTGTGCGGGGGGGGCTCATCCGGAGCCGATCCCGCCTCACCCTGGTCCCGATAGCGCAGCAACAGCTTGGAGCAATAGACGCCCACCTCGAACAGCAACCACATGGGGATCGCCAGCATGGTCTGGGAGAGCACGTCCGGCGGGGTGAGCACGGCGCCCACCAGGAAGGCGCCGACGATGACGTAGGGGCGCTTGGCGATCAGGTCCGCGGGCGTCACCACCCCGGTCCACACCAGCAGTACCGTGGCCACCGGGACCTCGAAGGCGATTCCGAAGGCGAAGAAGAGGGTGAGCACGAAGTCCAGGTACTTGCTGATATCGGTCATCACCGCTACGCCCTCGGGGGCGGTGGCGACGAAGAAGCCGAACACCACGGGAAATACCGCGAAATAGGCGAAGGCCATCCCCAGGAAGTACAGCAGGGTGCTGGAGACCACCAGGGGGAGCACCAGGCGCTGTTCGTGCTTGTAGAGCCCCGGGGCCACGAAGGCCCAGATCTGGTAGAGCAGGAAGGGGATCGCGAGCAAGACCGAGACGATGAGGGTGGTCTTGAAGGGGGTCAGGAAGGGGGCGGCCACCTCGGTGGCGATCATGCTGCTGCCCGCGGGCAGGATGCGCATCAGCGGGCTGGCCAGGGCGGTGTAGATGGGATTGGCCCAGGGCAGGAGCAGGATGCAGAACCCCAGCACCGCCAGCACCATGCGCAGCAGGCGGGTGCGCAGCTCGATCAGATGGGAGATAAAGGGTTGTTCCCGATCCTCCTCGGGTCTGCTCGGGGGGGTCATCCGGCCAGATCGCCCTTGCCCTGGACCTGGGTGTCCGGTCGCGGTTCCCCCCCAGTGGCCGCTGCCAGGGTTGGCTGCTCCGGGGGCGGGCTATCGGGCTTGATGGTCGGGTTGGGGGCCGCGAGGGGCTGCCTTTGACCGGTGGGGAGGTCTTCGAGGATCTGGTGGAGCTCCGGCACGCGCGTCTGTTCCTCGAGGATGCGCTTGAGCTCCTCTGCCTTGATCTCGCGCTCGATCTCGCCCTTGACCGCGGTGACGAAGTGGCGCGCCTTGCCGATCCAGCGTCCTGCCGTCTGGGCCAGGCCAGGGAGGCGCTGGGGACCCACCACCAGCAGGGCCACCAGGGCCACCATCACCATCTCGGAAAAGCCGACGTCGAACATGGCTCAGGGGGGCGTCGCCCAGGGAGGGACCCACATCGGGCTCGCCAGAGCCGATGTGGCGCGGGGTCCGCGCTAGGCCTTGGGGCCTTCCCGGGGTGTTGCCTGTCCCGCCAGGGTTTGACCGGCGTCCTGGCTGGCGCTGCTCTCCAGCTTGGCGGGATCCGCGGGGTTGGCGGCCTCATTCTGGGCCGCCTGTTCCTCGCCCTCCTTCATGGAGGAGCGGAAGCTCTTGATGGCGCTGCCCAGGTCCGAGCCCAGATCGCGCAGCTTCTTGGTGCCGAACAAGAGCACCACCACCAGCAGCACGATCAGCCAATGCCAGAGGGAGCCGATGCCAGAACCCATGGTGCCAATACTCCTAAACCCGCAAAGATGGATAACCCTGACCCTTTCCCGGCTCGGCGAGGATCCTGGACGGTCCGGCCGGAGCGGGAGCGCTAGCCCTGCCCGCCTCGTGCCGCCTTCTCCGTCAGCCCGGAGAGGCCGAACCTGCGGTCCAGCTCGGCCAGTACCTCCGCCGGACCCAGCCCCTGGTGGGCCAACAACACCAGGCTATGAAACCACAAGTCCGCGGTTTCATAAACCAGGCTGGCCGGATCGCCGCCCTTGGCCGCGAGGAGGGTCTCCACCGCCTCCTCGCCCAGCTTCTTGAGGATGGCGTCCAGGCCCTTGGCGTAGAGGCCGGCCACGTAGGAGGCGGCCGGGTCGGCGCCCTTGCGCGCCTCCAGGACCTCGGCCAGGCGCTCCAGGATCTCGGCCACGCCCGCTCGCCCCCTCAGGACTGGCCGTAGATGGCGGCGGGGTCCTTCACCACCGGCTCCACCGTCACCCATTCCTCGCCCTGGAGCTCTCGAAAGAAACAGTGGTGCCGCCCGGTGTGACAGGCGATGCCGCCCCTTTGTTCCACGCTGAGCAGGATGAGATCGCCGTCGCAGTCGAGCCGAATCCCCTGCACGACCTGTTGGTGGCCGGATTCCTCGCCCTTGTGCCAGAGCTTCTGGCGGGAGCGCGACCAGTAGACCGCGTGACCCGTCTCCCGGGTCAGGCGCAGGGACTCGCGGTTCATCCAGGCCACCATCAGCACCTGACCGGTGCCCACCTCCTGGGCGATGGCCGGGACCAGGCCCCGCTCGTCCCACTTCACCGCATCGAGCCAGTCGCTCACAGCCGCACCTCCACCCCCCGCTCGGCCAGGTAACGCTTGGCCTCGCCGATGCTGAACTCGCAGAAATGGAAGATGCTGGCGGCCAGCACCGCATCCGCCAGTCCCAACTGGACCCCATCCACCAGGTGCTGCAGGGTGCCCACGCCGCCGGAGGCGATCACCGGGATGGGCACCGCCTCGGCGATGGCCCGGGTGAGGCCGAGGTCGAAGCCGATCCGGGTCCCGTCCCGATCCATGCTGGTCAGGAGGATCTCCCCCGCCCCGTACTCGGCCATGCGCCGGGCCCAGGCCACCGCATCGATGCCCGTGGGCCGCCGTCCCCCGTGGGTGAACACCTCCCAGCGGGGGGGCTCACCGGGGCCGCTCACCCCCTTGGCGTCGATGGCCACCACGATGCACTGGGAGCCGAAGCGGGAGGTGGCCTCCCGCACGAACTCCGGGTTGAACACCGCCGCGGTGTTGATGCCCACCTTGTCGGCGCCGGCGTTGAGCATGCGGCGCACATCCTCCAGGGTGCGGATGCCGCCCCCCACGGTGAGGGGGATGAACACCTCGCTGGCCACCTGCTCCACCACGTGAACCATCGTCTCCCGCTCATCGGAGCTGGCGGTGATGTCGAGGAAGGTGATCTCGTCCGCCCCCTCCTCGTTGTAACGCCGCGCCACCTCCACCGGGTCTCCGGCATCGCGGATGTCGACGAAGCGCACCCCCTTGACCACCCGGCCGGCATCCACGTCGAGACAGGGGATGATGCGCTTTGCCAGCATGGTGCCGTTCCCCGAGCCTGAGCTAGGCCCCGTCCGCCAGGCGCTGGCCGGTGGCGAAGTCCAGGGTCCCCTCGTAGATGGCCCGCCCGGTGATGGCACCCATGACCCCCTTGGGTTCCAGCGCCCGGAGGGCGCGGACGTCCTCGAGGTGGGTGATGCCCCCTGAGGCGATCACCGGGATGGCGATCGAGGCCGCGAGCTGGGCGGTGGCCTCCAGGTTGGGGCCGGTGAGCATGCCGTCGCGGCCGATGTCGGTGTAGACGATGGCCGCCACCCCGTCCGCCTCGAAGCGGCGGGCCAGGTCCACCACCCGATGCTCGGTGAGGGTGGCCCAGCCATCGATGGCCACCTGTCCGTCCTTGGCGTCCAGTCCCACGATGATCTGCCCCGGAAAGCGCCGGCAGGCCCGCCCCACCAGCTCCGGCTCCCGCACCGCCTGGGTGCCGACGATGGCGAAATGCACCCCCGCCTCCAGATAGGCGGCGAGGGTGGCCTCGTCGCGGATGCCGCCCCCCACCTGGATCGGCAACGCCGGGAAGCGCTCGGCGATGGCGCGGATCACCGCCCCATTGACCGGCCGCCCGGCGAAGGCCCCGTTGAGGTCCACCAGGTGCAGCCGGCGGGCCCCCTCGCCCACCCAGCGGGCGGCCATCTCCACCGGGTCGTCGGAGAAGACGGTGGTCTCCTCCATGCGGCCCTGGCGCAGGCGCACACAGCGCCCGTCCTTGAGGTCGATAGCGGGGATCAGGAGCAAGGCGTCGTCTCCAAGATATCGTCCTTCAGGTCGATCGCGGGGATCAGGGGCAAGGGACGGCCTCCGACATGAGCCCGTCAGGGGTTCCAGCGGGTGAAATTGGCGAGCAGCCGCAGCCCCTGGTCCGCGCTCTTCTCCGGGTGGAACTGGGTGGCGAAGAGGTTGTCGCGGGCCAGCACGCTGGTGAACTCCACCCCGTAGTCGGTGCCGCCGGCGGTGAGGGCGGGGTCCTGGGGCACCACGAAGTAGCTGTGCACGAAGTAGAAGCGGCTGCCGTCGGGGATGTCCCGCCACAGGGGGTGGGGCTGGCGCTGGGCCACCCGATTCCAGCCCATGTGGGGGATCTTGAGCGGCAGGCCGTCCACCTGCATCCCGGCCGGGAAGCGCGCCACCCGCCCGGGGATCAGCCCGAGCAGGGGCGTGCCCTCGTTCTCCTCGCTCCACTCCAGCAGTACCTGCAGGCCCATGCAGATGCCGAGGAAGGGCTTGCTGCGGGCCGCCTCCAGGATGGCACGGTTGAGCCGGTGCTCGGAGATGGCGGCCATGCAGTCCCGCGCCGCTCCCTGGCCGGGAAAGACCACCCGGTCGGACGCAAGGATGGTTTCGGGGTCATCCGTGACCACCACCGCCTCCCCCGGGGCGACCACGTGCTCGATGGCCTTGGCCACCGAGCGCAGGTTGCTCATCCCGTAGTCGATGACCGCGATGCGCTGGCCCACCCTGAGCTCCTGACCTAGAGGCTGCCCTTGGTGGAGGGGGTGGCGTCGCCCAGGCGCGGCTCGGGGGTGAGGGCCATGCGCAGGGCCCGCCCGAAGGCCTTGAAGAGGGTCTCCGCCTGGTGGTGGGCATTGCGGCCCCGCAGGTTGTCGATGTGGAGTGTGATGGCCGCGTGGTTCACCAGCCCCTGGAAGAACTCGGCGCACAGGTCCACGTCGAAAGCGCCGATGCGCGCCCGCGTGAAGGGCACCTCGAACACCAGGCCCGGCCGGCCCGAGAGGTCCAGCACCACCCGTGAGAGGGCCTCGTCCAGGGGTACGTAGGCGTGACCGTAGCGGCACAGGCCCCGCTTGTCCCCCATCGCCTGGGCCAGGGCCTGGCCGAGGCTGATGCCCACGTCCTCCACCGTGTGGTGGGCGTCGATGTGCAGGTCCCCCTCCGCGCGGATCTCCAGATCCAGGAGGCCGTGGCGGGCCACCTGCTCCAGCATGTGGTCGAGGAAGGGGACGCCCGTTGCCAGTTGGGCACGGCCGCTGCCGTCGAGGTCCAGGACCACCTCGATGCGGGTCTCCAGGGTGGCGCGGGTGACGCGCGCGGTGCGGGGTCGGGTGGCTTCGGTCACGGGGATCCAACCCATAGGGACGAAAAAACCATTGTAGCGACGGCGCCCTCAGGCCTCCAGCCAGAAGGTGACCGGGCCCTCGTTGGTGAGGCTCACCCGCATGTCGGCGCCGAATACCCCGACCGCCACCGGTGCATGGGCGTCGCGGGCCCGCGCCACCAGGTGGTCGAACAGCCGCTGCCCCTCGGCGGGGGGCGCCGCGGGGGTGAAGCTGGCGCGCGTGCCCTTGCGGGTGTCCGCCGCCAGGGTGAACTGGGGCACCAGGAGCAGGCCCCCACCGGTGTCGCGCAGGCTCAGGCTCATGCGCCCGCTGGGGTCCGGGAACACCCGATACCCCAGCAGCCGCTCCAGCAGCCGCTCGGCACGGGCCTCGTCGTCGCCCCGCTGGACCCCCACCAGCACTAGCAGCCCGGCCCCGATCTCCCCCACCGGGGCGCCTGCGACCTCCACCCGGGCGCTGGAGACCCGCTGCAGGAGTCCGATCACCCCAGCCGAGCCGCGAAGCCGTCGGTGGCCCCCACCAGGGCGCGCAGGATCCCCCGCTCGGAGGCGGCGTGGCCGGCGTCGGGGATGATCTGTAGCTCGCTCCCCGGCCAGGCGCGGTGCAGGGCCCAGGCGGATTGGACCGGGCAGATGAGGTCGTAGCGGCCCTGAACGATGACGCCCGGGATCCCCGCCAGCCGACCCGCGTCCTCCAGGAGCTGGTTGGGCCGCAGGAAGGCCTGGTGGCGGAAGTAGTGGCACTCGATGCGGGCGATGCTCAGGGCCCGCTGGGGCTCGCAGAAGGCGTCGATGATCCCCGGGTTGAGCAGCAGACTCAGGGTGCGGCCTTCCCAGAGGGACCAGGCCCGGGCCGCTTCCCACCGGAGGGCATCGTCCGCCCCGTTGAGGCGGCGGTAGTAGGCCCCCACCAGGTCGCCCCGCTCCTCGGGGGGGATGGGCGCCAGGAAGTCCTCCCAGTAGTCGGGAAACACCCAGTTGGCCCCTTCCTGGTAGATCCAGCGGATCTCCTCCTCACGGCAGAGGAACACCCCGCGGACCACCAGGCCCAGCACCCGCTCGGGATGGGCCTCCGCGTAGGCCAGGGCGAGGGTGGAGCCCCAGGAGCCGCCGAAGACCAGCCAGCGCTCGATGCCCAGGTGCCCCCGCAGCCGCTCCAGGTCCGCCACCAGGTGGCCGGTGGTGTTGGCCTCCAGGGATGCGTGGGGTGTGGAGCGGCCGCAGCCCCGCTGATCGAACAGGACGATACGGTAGCGACCCGGGTCGAACAGGCGCCGGTGATAGGGCTCGCAGCCGGCGCCGGGGCCCCCGTGCAGGAACAGCGCCGGAATGCCGCCCAGGTTGCCGCATTCCTCGACGCAGAGGCGGTGCGGCGGGTCCACGGCCAGCTGGTGGGTGGCATAGGGCTCGATGGGGGGGTAGGGCTCGGACATGCTCGGGCTCAGAAGGCTGGAGGCGGGCGGAGCTTGTAAGAATTTTCTTACAAGCGATTCAGAAAGCGCTGACAGCGACCCCCTTCAGGCTTTGCCATGATTAAATCGTCGCCAATGAGGATACCAGGAAGGGCGAGGGGGCTTGGAGCCTACCCGACAGGGACCGCTCCACGCCAACCGAGCTCGGCGACCCTACCCCGCTCGCAGGGATCGCGACGGGGTTTTCTTATTCCCGGCCCACCCGTTTGCGCTCGTGCTCCTTGAGGTGGCGTTTGCGGATGCGCACCGCCGCCGGGGTGACCTCCACCAGCTCGTCGTCTTCGATGAACTCCAGGGCCTGCTCCAGGGAGAACTGCAGCGCCGGAGTGAGCAGGACGTTCTCGTCCTTGCCCGCCGCCCGGATGTTGGTGAGCTGTTTGCCCTTGAGGGGGTTGACCGTGAGGTCGTTCTCCCGGGAGTGGATGCCCACCACCTGGCCCTCGTAGACCTCCTCCCCGGGCCGAACCAGGAGTCGCCCCCGTTCCTGGAGATTGAAGAGGGCGTACCCGAGCGCCTTGCCGGTGGTGTTGGAGATGAGGGTGCCGTTCTTGCGCCGGCCGATGGACCCCTGCTGGGCCGGTCCGTAGTGGTCGAAGAGGTGGTAGAGGAGTCCGGTCCCAGAGGTCAGGGTCAGGTAGTCGGTCTGAAAGCCGATGAGGCCCCGGGAGGGGATGAGGTAATCGAGCCGGATGCGACCCCGGCCGTCGGACTGCATGTCCCTGAGCTCCGCGCGGCGCTTACCCAAGGCCTCCATCACCGCCCCCTGGTAGGCCTCCTCCAGGTCCACCACCACCTGCTCGTAGGGCTCGCAGATGGTCCCCTCCAGCTCCCGGAAGATCACCTCCGGCCGGGAGACCGCCAGCTCGTAACCCTCGCGACGCATGTTCTCGATGAGGATGGAGAGGTGCAGCTCGCCACGGCCCGAGACCTTGAAGCGGTCGGGGTCGTTGCCCTCCTCCACCCGCAGGGCCACGTTGTGGATCAGCTCCCGCTCCAGGCGCTCCTTGAGCTGGCGAGAGGTGAGGTACTTGCCCTCCCGGCCGGCAAAGGGGGAGGTGTTGACCTGGAAGGTCATGCTCACCGTGGGCTCGTCCACCGCCAGCGGCGGCAGGGGCTCGGGAAATTCCGGGTCACAGAGGGTATCGGAGACGTTGGGGGCCTCGATGCCCGTGAGGGCGACGATATCCCCGGCCCCGGCCTCCTCCACCTCCACCCGCTGCAGCCCCAGGAACCCGAGCACCTGGCCCACCCGGGCGCGCTGCTGGTCCCCGTCGCGGTTGATCAGGAGCAGCGACTGGTTGCGCCGCACCCGGCCCCGGGTGATGCGGCCGATGGCGATGGCCCCCACGTAGCTCGAATAGTCGAGCGTGGAGACCTGCATCTGGAAGGGGCCGTCGGGGTCCACCTGGGGGGGCGGACAGTGCGCGACGATGGTCTCCAGCAGCGCCGTCATGTCCCCCCCGCGCACCGCCTCGCCCAGGCCCGCGTAGCCCTGGAGGGCCGAGGTGTAGACGATGGGGAAGTCGAGCTGGGCCTCGGAGGCCCCCAGGCGATCGAAGAGGTCGAAGGTCTGGTCGATGACCCAGGCGGGACGGCCCCCCTCCCGGTCCACCTTGTTGATCACCACGATGGGCCTGAGGCCGTGGGCGAAGGCCTTCTGGGTGACGAAGCGGGTCTGGGGCATGGGCCCGTCCACCGCATCCACCAGCAGCAGCACCGAGTCCACCATGGACAGCACCCGCTCCACCTCTCCGCCGAAGTCCGCGTGGCCGGGGGTGTCCACGATGTTGATGCGGTAGTCGCCCCAGCGGATGGCGGTGTTCTTGGCGAGGATGGTGATGCCCCGCTCCCGCTCCAGGTCGTTGGAGTCGAGCACCCGCTCCACGGCCCCGTAGCGCTCCCCCAGGGTGCCGGTCTGCTGGAGCAGCCGGTCCACCAGGGTGGTCTTGCCGTGGTCCACGTGGGCGATGATGGCGATGTTGCGAAGCTTGTCGACCAAGGGGAGATCCTATTGGGCAAACATGCAAATATACCACCCCAACAGGTCTTCTAGCCAGATGCCTCTTCCCGACGCGCCGGAATCCCCGTGGAGAAATGCTCGAAAATGGCATTAGTAACAGATAGTTACCCGCATTTTCTTGAGCTTTGTGGGCCAATCTATCGACAACCGCGCGTAGGGTCTGGAATTTGCCTGATACTCACAGCGGCTGTGGATAAGTCTGTGGGCAACCCCTGGAGAGGGGCCGCGAGGGCGCGCCACTACTGGGCTCGAGACAGATTGGCCAATTTCTTTCCAATGGGTGATATCTCTCGATTTTTCAATCGATTAACCTGAAAACGCCCCGCTTCTTGCTGGCCCGCCGGGCACACTGGCTTCCCCGTTCGCGCGCGGCCCCCGGGGTGTGCATGAATGGCCCTAATCCCCATGAGGCTACCCCCTTGGGCCACTCCCGTAGCTGCCTCTGGGGTGCCCTGGTGGCCCCGCTGTGGCAGCGGCCCGCCGGTGCGAAGGGCCCCTCGCCGCGCGGGGTACCCGGCGGGAATCGCCTGCGGACTCAAGGAGCTAGGGGTCCCCGGCTTCCCTTGCGTTTGGCGGGGAAACAGGTCAGGATAGGTTTCGGCCGCCGGCAACCGGCGGCTCATCCATAACGATAGGGGCCGGACGGCCCCGGACGAGGACCTGGACCCATATCCCCATGACGCCCGCAGACCTCAACGTCGTGCGCGATCACATCGGCTCGCGCATCATCGGCCAGCAGCGCTTCATCGACAGCATGCTCATCAGCCTCCTGAGCAACGGTCACCTGCTGGTGGAGGGCATGCCCGGCCTGGCCAAGACCACCGCGGTCAAGGCCCTGGCGGAGGCCCTGGAGGGGGACTTTCACCGCATCCAGTTCACCCCGGACCTCTTGCCCTCGGACCTCATCGGCACCGACATCTACCGCCACGAGAAGGGCGAGTTCGAGTTCCGGCCCGGCCCCCTGTTCCACAACATCCTGCTCGCCGACGAGGTCAACCGCGCCCCCGCCAAGGTGCAATCGGCGCTGCTCGAGTCCATGGCGGAGCGCCAGATCACCGTGGGCCAGCGCACCTACCCCCTGCCCCAGCTCTTCATGGTGCTGGCGACCCAAAACCCCGTGGAGCAGGAGGGGACCTACCACCTGCCCGAGGCCCAGCTGGACCGCTTCCTGATGCAGGCGGTGGTGGACTACCCCAGCCGCGAGGAGGAGCTCAAGATCCTCGACCTCGACAGCCAACAGCAGAAGACCAACTACGTCCCCCCCGCCAAGCGGCTGTCCCAGTCGGAGCTGTTCGCCATGCGCCGGGCAGTGGCCAATCTGTACTTGGACCCCAAGCTCAACCACTACATCGTCGATCTGGTCCAGGCCACCCGTAACCCCAAGATCTACGATCCCGACCTGGCACGTTGGTGCCGCTTCGGCGCCTCGCCCCGGGCCAGTATCGGTCTCGCGCGCTGCGCCCGTGCCCGCGCCTGGCTGGACGGGGACGACTTTGTGGCCCCCCATCACATCCAGGCGGTGGCCCCCGAGATCCTGCGCCACCGGCTGCTCCTCACCTTCGAGGCGGAGGCGGAGGGCATCACCACCGACGACTTCATCAACCGGCTGCTCAACCTGGTCGCCATCCCCTGAGGATCGAGCCGCCGAGGTCCATGGCCCTCTTTCCTCGTCTCGACGATCTGCTGGAGCTCCGCCACCAGGCCCACACCCTGGGCCTGCCCTCGCGCCACCTGGTCAACTCCACCTTCGCCGGGCTCTATGCCTCGGTGTTCCGCGGGGCCGGGATCAACTTCGAGGAGGTCCGCGAGTACCGCGAGGGCGACGACATCCGCTACATGGACTGGAAGGTGACCGCCCGTACCTTCTCGCCCCACCTCAAGGTGTTCCGCGAGGAGCGGGAACGCAGCGTGGTGCTCTGCGTGGACAAGGGCCCCCACATGAGCTTCGGCACCCGCCACACCTTCAAGTCGGTGCAGGCGGCCCGCGCCGCCGCCCTGCTGGGCTGGGCCGCCAGCCGCCTCAACGACCGGGTGGGGGGCATGACCTTCGGCGACCCGGTCGCCGGCATCCAGCATTTCCGGCCCTCCCGGGGCCGCCGTAGCCTCTGGCAGCTGCTGCGCGCCCTCTCGGAGCCGGCCACCACCAGCGCCCGCTCCCTGGACTGCCTGGCCGGTGCCCTGCAGCGGGCCGAGAGCGGGCTGCCGACCGGGTCGCTGATTTTCGTCATCGCCGATCTCAACCGCGACGTGCGCGACCTGGAGCGCACCCTGGGCAGCCTCATCCAGCGCCACGCCGTGGTGCTGATCCCGGTGGACGACCCGGCGGACTGGGAGATCCCCGCCATGGGCAGCACCACCTTCACCGGCACCGACGGGGAGCTCCTGGAGATCGACACCGACGACCCCGCGGCCCAGAAGGCCTACCGCGACGCCTGGCGCCAGCGCCGCGACCTCCTCAAGACCGCCGCCCACGGGCTCAACATCCTGCTGCTGCCGGTGCGCACCGACGAGGACATCCACATGACGCTGATCCGGGGTCTCGACCACCGGGCACGCAACCGCGCCCTCTGAATGGACCCCCTCCTCGCCCAGATTCGTGACATCCACGGCCTGGACGCCATCCCCTGGTGGCCCCCGGGGCCGGGCTGGTGGCTGCTCGCCGGGGCCCTCTTGGGTCTCGGCTGGCTGGTGTGGCGCTACGGGCGGCTGGTGTCCCTCATCCACTTCCCCATTCCGGTGCTGGGGGACTGGCGCTGGGACGCGGCCCGTCAGCTCCTGGAGCTGCGCCGGCGCCTGCCCCGCCAGGCCCACAAGGTCACCGCCGGGGAGCTCTCGGAGCTCTTGCGGCGCATCGCCATGGCCCGCCACGGCCGCGAGCAGTGCGCCGGCCTCACCGGCGGGGCCTGGCTCGAGTGGCTGCGGGAGCAGGACCCCCGCGGTTTCGACTGGACCCACGAGGGGGCGATCCTGCTCCAGGCCCCCTATGCCCCGCCCAGCAAGGGCGGCGACGTCGAGCAGCTCCGGCGACTCGTCGACGCCACCCAGAACTGGCTCGCCACCCGCCGCGAGGGGGCCGATGTTCGAGTTTAACTGGCCCTATGCTGCGGTCCTGCTGCTCGCGCCCCTTCTGGCCCAGCGCTATTGGCCACGGCCGGCCGAGGAGGTGGAGCAGAGCGTGGAGGGGCAGCGGGTCACCCTGCTCCATCCCCACCTGGAGATCCTGAGGGCCTCCTACCGGGCCCGGGAACCGGGCAAGCCCCTGGCGACCCGGCTCTACCGCTGGCTCCTCTACCTCTTCTGGACCGCCCTGGTGCTGGCCCTGATGCAGCCCCAGTGGCTCGAGCCCCACACGGAGATCAAGACCGCCGGCTACGACCTGATGCTGGCGGTGGATGCCTCCCACTCCATGGACGCCCTGGACTTCACCGCGGAAGGCCGCCAGGTGAGCCGCATGGGGGTGGTCAAGGGGGTCATGGGGCGCTTCCTGGATGCCCGCGAGGGGGACCGGGTGGGGCTGATCATCTTCGGCAGCCAGGCCTATGTCCTCTCGCCCCTGAGCCTGGATCGCCTGGCGGTACGCCAGCTCCTCGACGGGGTGGTCCCCAGTATCGCCGGCTCCGGCACCGCGCTGGGGGACGCCATCGCGCTCGGGGCGAAGAAGCTGCGGGAACGGCCCCCCGGGTCGCGGGTGATGGTGCTGATCGCCGACGGGGACAACACCGCCGGCACCTTCCTGCCACTGGAGGCCGCACGCCTCGCCGGCTTCCAGGGGGCGCGCATCTACGTCATCGGGGTGGGCAGCAAGGAGGAGAGCATCCCAATCCTGGAGGACGGCACCATCAAGTACCGCACGGACCTCACCATGGACGAGGAGACCCTCCAGCAGATCGCCACCCTGAGCGGGGGGGCCTATTTCCGCGCCACCGATACCCGGGCCCTCGAGGAGATCTCCCGTCGCATCAGCGAGCTGGAGAAGACCGAGGTGGAGAGCCGCACCGCGCTCATCCCCAAGCCCCTCTACCGCTGGCCCCTGGGGCTGGGGCTCCTGGCGCTCCTCTTCATCGGCCTCTTCCCGGAAGGCCGCAAGCGCTTCGTGAAGCGGGTAGCCAGTGCCTGAGATCGGCTTCCACTTCGCCCAGCCCGCCTGGTTCTGGGGCCTGCTGGCCCTGCTGCCGGTGGCCATCTGGCTCTGGCGCAGCGCCCAGCGCGCCAGCCATGGCCCCATCCAGCGCTATGCCGATGCCCACCTGCTGCCCCACCTCACGGGCTCCCGTGCCCTGCGTGGCCGGGAGCGCTGGGGGCGGTTCCTGCGCTGGTCCCTGCTGTGGGGGCTCCTGCTCACCGCCATGGCTGGCCCCCGGTGGGACTTCAAGGACGTTCGCCTGTTCCACCCCGGCGACAGCCTGCTGATCCTCCTCGACATCTCCCGCTCCATGGACGCCAACGACGTGGCCCCGAGCCGCCTGGCCCGCGCCCGCCAGGAGGTGCAGGACCTGATCGAGCAGAACCGCCGCCTACGCTTGGGCCTGATCGCCTTCTCCTCGGTGCCCCACGTCATCTCCCCCATCACCGAGGACAGCCAGACCCTGCGCAACGCCCTCCCGGCCCTGACCAGCGACCTCTCCCGCCTCCAGGGTAGTCGTGTGCAGGGGGCCCTGGACCGGGCTGAGATCCTTCTCAAGGGCCTGCCCGAGGAGGGTACCCGCTCCATCCTCCTGATCTCGGATGGGGATTTCGATGAACCGGACCTGGTCGCCCACGTCAAGAAGCTGGCACGGGAGCGATCGGTCCGCCTGCACGCCCTGGGAGTGGGCACCAAGGAGGGGGCACTGGTCCCCGCGCCCCGTGGAGGTTGGCTAGCGGACCGTTCCGGCCAACCGGTGCGCAGCCGCCTCAACGAGGCCCTGCTCAAGGAGCTGGCCGCCGCCGGGGGCGGCATCTACCGCACCGCCGACTTCCGCGACGCCGATACCGCCGCCATCCTCGCCGCCTCGGTGCAGGATCGCACCCCGCCCGAGGAGGTGGACGAGAAGACCCGGGTGTGGCACGAGCGCTTCTATCTGCCGGTGCTGGCGGTGGCGGCCTTGCTCCTGCCGGCCTTCCGCCGCGACGGGGCGGGGAGATCCTCATGAGGCCCCGACGCCTCCTCCCGGCCCTGATCCTGCTCCCCCTCGCCTGGGGGAGGGGCGAGGCCGGCTGGTTCACCAACCAGGAGCAGCAAGCGGACCAGGCCTTTCGCGCCGGGGACTACCGCGGCGCCGCGGAGGGCTTCTCCGACCCCTACCGCCGGGGCGTGGCCCTGTACCGCGCCGGTCGCTACCAGGAGGCAGCCCAGAGCTTCAGCCATGTGGAGCGGGAGGCGGTCAAGCAGGATGCCCGCTACAACCTGGGCAACGCCCGTTTCCAGCTCGCGGACTATGCGGGGGCCGCCCAGGCCTATGAGTCGGTGCTGGAGGCGGACCCCCGCCACGAGGATGCGCGCCACAACCTGGCCATCACCCGCGCCCTGCTGGCCCAGCTGGAGCAGCAGCGCTTCGAGAAGGAAAAGCAGGCGGCTTCGCAGAAACAGGAGCAGGAGAGACAACCCCAGGAACAGCGGGAGCAGCAAAAGAAGGACCAGCAGAAGCAGGATCAGCAGAAGCAGGACCA
>CAZFHV010000064.1:0-16485 GCA_964519095.1 uncultured Chromatiaceae bacterium
GACTGCCCGTATTTTACCCGTTCGAAAAGGGGTGAAGTCCGACAGGCTGCTAGCGAATGATCGGGCACGCCGCTGGCCGACTCCAGCAGCCTCAATCGGCTGAAGCCCACCGGAACCGATGCCCGGGTGCCCTATCAAGAAGGGGGCGTCCCACAAGAAGATTGTGGCCAACCCCGGGGAGACGGCCCGGTTGTGGCCGGAGTGTTTTCTCGCAAGCCCACCCAGAGTCCCCGAAACGAGACCCGGTTCGATGTTGATGCCACCTACGATCCCATCCACGGGCAGCAGGCGGGTCGCTTCTTCCACAGCTGGTACGGGCAAGAATCCTAGCTGCTTCTCTAGCTTTTCTGTGGGGAGCATCGCTTGGGTGCCCGGCTGCGGTCCTCCGGCATCGGTGCCTCGGTCGGGAGCATTGAGGAGTCGGAGCGCAGTATCCCCCCGATCCGCCGGCGGCCCCCCCTGGCCGGGCGATGCGCGCGGCACGCGCCCAGCGGCTATCCCAGTCCGCAGGGTAACGGCCGAGGAGGCGGTCCCCAGAGTCCGTCTTCGTGATTTCTGGGGAAAGATCCTGATTTGTTGATCGGGATCAGTATTCCAGCATAGATGCTGTGCTAATTTTCCTTGCAAGTCCTCTCGCGGCAACCAGGAAGCTCCCGAAGCTTTATCCGGGAGCGGTATGTCGGGCTCTGCAATTGGCGGCGTGCAATGGCATACGAGAAACGGATTGACGAACTGGTCGGCCAGCATGTGAACGGCTTCGTAGCCGAGTTGTCCCTGGCCCGTGCCATGGGGGGGCTGGTGGGAAGGCGCAAGGTGCCGCCGATGCCCTACGGTTACCCGATCCGGGTCTATCGGCCGATGCACATCTTTCTCGTCCCGAAGGCCAGGAAGTGCTGCCCCCGTCGGGAGGGTGCACTCAGTAACGGTGTGCCAGCGGTCCTGCGCACCCGTTTCGTGGGCCATTACATCCTCGGCGTCTACAACCCGCTCCGGGGCGGTCACCACTGATCCCAGTCCTCGGGGCGACGGCCTCGAAGCCGATCGGGGCGAGGGGTCACCCGCATGATCGCCAGCCGAGGCGGGGGCCTCGTCCCAACCCTGCTTCTGTTATAGTCCGGCGGCGATTTTCCCGGGGACCCCGCCGTGCTCGATGGGCGGCTTTGGTGGGTCCCTTTTCCTCGTAGCTCCGCGCCCCCCAGGGGCCGCACATCCCCCAGTTGCCGTGCCGCCATGACCTCAATCCACCGCTTCTTCGCCACGGCGGCGAAGCACCTGGAGCCGCTGCTGGCGGAGGAGCTCCGGGGGCTGGGTGCCGAGGAGGTCAAGGAGACCCACGGTGGGGTGGGGTTTGGTGGGCCCCTGGCACTCGCCTACCGGGTCTGCCTCTGGTCGCGGCTGGCCAATCGCGTGCTCCTGGTGCTTGGGCGGCTCCCAGCCGAGTCTGCTGAGGCGCTCTACGAGGCGGCGCGCTCGGTTCACTGGGACGATCACTTCGGTCTGGACGCCACCTTTGCGGTGGACTGTCACCTCTCCCAGTCAAGCATCAGCCACAGCCAGTTCGCTGCCCTCAAGATCAAGGATGCCGTCGTCGATCAGTTCCGCGAGCGTCTCGGGGCGCGGCCCTCCGTGGCCCTGGAGCGGCCCGCAGTGCGCATCAACGCCTACCTCTACCGCGACCAGCTCACGCTAGGCCTGGACTTGGCGGGAGCCTCGCTGCACCGGCGGGGCTATCGGCAGGAGGGGGTGGCCGCACCCCTCAAGGAGAACCTGGCCGCCGCGGTCTTGGTGCGGGCCGGCTGGCCGGAGCTGGCCGCTTCGGGTGGGGTGCTGGTGGACCCCATGTGCGGCTCGGGGACCCTGCCGATCGAGGCGGGGCTCATGGCGGCGGACATCGCCCCGGGCCTGCGTCGCACCCATTGGGGCTTCCTGGGGTGGCGGCAGCACGATGGGCCTTGCTGGCGGGCCCTGCTCGAAGAGGCGGAGGAGCGCCGTGCACGGGGACTGGGTGCCCCCTTCGAGATCCGGGGCTACGATGCCGACGCCGCGGTGGTGCGCATAGCCCGTGCCAATGTGGAGCGGGCGGGTCTGGGGGATCGGGTGCGCATCGAATGCCGCGAGCTCGCGGAGGCGACCCCGCCCCCCGACACCGGTCCCGGGCTGGTGGTGGTCAATCCGCCCTACGGGGAAAGGTTAAGCAGCGCCTCCGAGCTGCAGGTCCTCTATCGCCGCCTGGGGGACCGGCTGCGGACCCAGTTCCCCGGTTGGCGGGCCGCGGTGCTCACCGGGAACCCGGAGCTCGGCAAGCGCATGGGGCTGAGGGCGCGGCGTTTCCACAGCCTCTACAACGGGCCCATCGAGTGTCGGCTCCTCCATTTCGAGGTACAGCCGGAGTGGTTCGTCATCGAAGGCCATGGCCCGCGCCCCCTGCCGGAGGCGGAGCGTGGTGCGGGCGCCGAGATGTTCGCTAACCGCTTGCGCAAGAACCTCAAGCAACTGCGCCGCTGGCTGCAGCAGGAGGGCATCGACTGCTATCGGCTCTATGATGCGGACATGCCGGAGTATGCCCTGGCGGTGGACGTCTACCGGGGCGAGACCCGCTGGCTGCAGGTGCAGGAGTACGCCGCTCCGCCGACCGTGGACCCCAAGGCCGCCCGGCTGCGCCTGCGCGAGGCCCTGGGGGTGCTGGGGGAAGTCCTGGAGGTGCCGGCGGAACAGATCTTCTTCAAGGTGCGACGCCGGCAGCGGGGCGGCGCCCAGTACGAGCGCCTCGCCGAGCAGCGTCGCTTCCATGAGGTGCGGGAGGATGGCTGCCGCTTCTGGGTGAACTTCGAAGACTACCTGGACACGGGGCTCTTCCTCGATCACCGCCAAACCCGCGCCCTCCTGGGGGGCTGGGCGAAGGGGAAGCGCTTCCTCAACCTCTTTGCCTATACGGGGACGGCCACTGTCTACGCCGCCAAAGGGGGCGCGCGCACCACCACCAGCCTGGATCTCTCCCGCACCTATCTCGACTGGGCCCAGCGCAACCTCACCCTCAACGACCTGGGTGGACCCCAGCACGAGCTGATTCCGGCCGACTGCCTCCAGTGGCTGCGACAGATGCGCGGGCGACGCCAGTTCGATCTGATATTCCTCGATCCGCCGAGCTTCTCCACCTCCAAGCGTATGCAGGGGACCCTGGATGTGCAGCGGGATCAGGTCACCCTCATCGAGGGGGCGATGGGGCTCCTGGCCCCGGGGGGCACCCTGGTGTTCTCCTGTAATCTGCGCGGATTCACCCTGGACCAGGCGGCCCTCGCCGCCTTCAAACTGCGGGATCTCTCCCGGGAGACCCTGCCCAAGGACTTCGAGCGTCATCGCCGCAGCCACCACTGCTGGGCGATCAGTCACGGGAGCCCTTGACCCCAGTGGAGGAATCGACCGACGAGCTCAGTCCCCGGGTGCCGGCGCCCTCAGATCGAAGGCCGGCCTTGGAAGGCGTCCGCTATGAGCTGTCGGTGCGCCCCAGGGGCACGGGGGAACTGGGCCCCTCCTTGCTCGCCTTCGAGGGTACCGCCCGCTGGTGGGACGAGCAGCAGGGCGGCGTGCGTCTGGTGGGCGAGATCCGCGGCTATCGCCTGGATCTCCTGGGGGCGGAGGATGCCTCCCTGGACCAGCGTCAGCTGTTGCGGGGGGTGTCGGCGGAGATCGCCGAGTTCGCCGACCAGGTGTTAGGGGAAGGGCCCTGCGAGCTCCCCGCGGCGCCGGATGTGAAGGACGCGGAGCCGCTTCCCTGCGAGTGCATCCTCCACATCGCCGAGCTCTGGGTGGACGCTGAGCTGCGGGGTCGGGGGATCGGCACCGCGCTGCTGCGCCAGCTGGGTGCTACCCTGGACCTCACCCGCTGTCTGCTGGTGGTCAAGGCCGTCCCCCTGGCCAGCGCTTACCCCCTACCCCTGACCCGGGCGGAGATGGAGGGGGTGCGCCAGTTCTACCTCACCCGGGGCTTCGAGCCGGTCGGGGAGGGGTTCATGGTGAAGGACGCCCGTCAGTGCGAGGCCGTGCGCCGGCGCTTGGCAGCTCGGGCCAAGGCCGCAGGAGGTTAGAGCGGGGGGCGCTGGGCCTAGTGCAGCAAGGCGCCTGCCTGTGCCTTCATCTTGTCGACGATGGCGTAGACGCCCACGTGGCGGGTGGGGCTGAGGTGCTTGTGGAGGCGGAGCTTGCCGAAGAGCCCGTCCACGTCCAGATCGAGCACCGCCTGGGGCGTCTTGCCCGAGAAGAGCTTCACCAGCAGCGCCACCACGCCCTTGATGATGGCCGTGTCACAGTAGCCCTGGTACCTCAGGGTGCCATCCCCCGCGGGGTCGAAGTGGGGGGCGACGAACACGGTGCTCATGCATTGCTTCACCCGGTTCTCTTCCACCATCTCGGACTCCGGCATGGGCTCGAGGCGCTCGCCCAACTCCACCAGATACTGGTAGCGGGACTCCCAGTCCCCGAGCAGGTCGAAGGCCTCCCGGATGTCCGCGATCTCGGTCACGGTGTCTGGACTAAACACCGAAGGACTCGCCACAGCCGCAGGTGTTCCGGGCGTTGGGGTTGCGGAACTCGAACCCCTGGTTCAAGGCATTGGTCTTCACGAAGTCGATCTCGGTACCCGCGAGATAGGCGAGGCTCACCTTGTCCACCACCAGCCGGACGCCGTGACTCTCGAAAACCTCGTCGCCCTCCTCAATGCTATCCGCGTAGTCGACCGCGTAACCGAAACCGCTACAACCGCTTTTCTTGGTGCCAATCCGCAGACCCAGGCCGCGACCGCGTTTCTCCAGCATGCGGGCGATGTGGTCCGCGGCGGCTTCGGTAAGATGCAGGCTCATGGGGGTGTCTCCGGTTCACTCGGGGTTCTCGTCACCTGAACATGTGTGGGCGGGCGGGTCACTTCAACCACACCGGAAGGCGGGTTGGCCTGGTTTTGCCCCGACACCGACGGGGACCCCCCTTCCTGGGTGTTGAATGCGACCCGGAGTCCAACTTCAACCCTCTCGGCTAGGCTTGATCGTTTCTCAGCCTTCGGCATGCGATGTGCCTATGAATGACCCTCCGTCAGGCCAATGGATGGCCCAGCGGGAGTCAGGGGATTGTTCGCGGATGGGGTTCATCCGCGGACCGAGGGGAGGAGGACTCAGCACACCCGTGCCCAAGGGGTCCCGCCGGTCGGCTGCCCGATCCGTGCGGCGGTGACCAGGTGTTGAACCGGGGCGAGAGCCAGAACTGCACCCTCGAGTAGACCCCCTCCCGGAGATCGACCCGCTTGAACATCGCCTGTGCCCGCAGCCGCCGTCTGTGCCCCTCTCAAGGCGCGTCGTGCAGTAAGGCCTGCGGCGACTTGACCAGGGACCGGCCTGGGCCGCGCCCTGCCGCTCAGGCCGACGGGGGCCGCGAGGCTCAGCGACCCTCCTTGATGCGGGCCCAGAGCCGGTTGAGGGTGCGCATGTCCGCCTCGCTGCGCAGGGCGGGTACGAACAGCCGCTGGCGGACCGCCTTGGGCGGGTAGATGCTGGGGTCGTTGCGCAAGGCCTCATCGAGATGGACGGTGGCGGCCTGGTTGGGGTTGGCGCAGTAGACGAAGTTCGATATGGCCGCCATCACCTTGCCATCGAGCAGGAAATTGATCAGCCGATGGGCCTGCTCTGGGTTGGGGGCGTCCTTGGGGATGGCCATGACGTCGATCCAGAGGGGGGCGCCCTCCCGGGGCAAGAGGTACTCCACCTTCACCTGATCGCCCGACTCCTCGGCCTGGGTCTGGGCCTCGATCACATCCCCCGAGGGGCCATGGCTCACACAGACCTCCCCCTTGGCGAGCCCGACCTGGTGGTGGGAGGAGCTGTACTTCACCTGGGGGTGGATGCGCTTGATGACCTCCGCCGCCGCTTCCAGGTCGGCGCTGGCCAGGCTGTTGGGGTCTTTACCCAGGTAGGCCAGGGCCGCGGGGAAGACCTCGGCGGGGTCGTCCAGGAGGCTGATCTTGCAGCCTGCCAGTTTCTTGGCGTTCTCAGGGTCGAAGATCAGCCCCCAGCTCTCGGGCGGGGCCTTGCCGAGGGCAGCCTTCACCTTGTCCTCGTTGATTCCCAGGCCCGAGGTCCCCCAGAGATAGGGCACCAGGTGCCGGTTGCCCGGGTCGATGTCCGCCAGGGACTTGAGGATCTGGGGGTCCAGGTTGCCCCAGTTGGGGAGCTTGGCCCGGTCCAGCTCGGCATAGAGCCCCGCCTTGACCTGGCGGGCGCCGAAGGGGCGGGCGGTGGGGAAGACCAGGTCGTAGCCGCTGTGGCCGGCCGTCAGCTTGGCATCCAGGGTCTCGTTGGCGTCGTAGACCTCCAGCACCGGGCGGATGCCGGTGGCCTCGTTGAAGCGGCTCAGGGTGTCCTCGGCGAAGTAGTCGCTCCAGTTGTAGATGTGGACCCTCGCCTCCTCTTGGGCCTGGGTGGGGAGGCCGCAGCAGAGGCTGAGGGACAACAAGAGGCTGTAGGCGAAGGCGCGCATGGGCCTGCTCCGGCTACGGGGGTTGAGGTGGGCGTGCCCAAAGGGATGGGCGAGGAGCCGGTGGACAATGCTACTGAACCCGCTCCCGAGGGTACAGGGGCGACTCGCGGTGGCAGTTCGCGGTGGCGGTTGCGCGCTCGGGTGGCTTCTGGTTCCATCGTCCGATGAGCGGTCGTATCCGTCTGCTGTCTTCGGAGCTGGTCAACCAGATCGCCGCCGGCGAGGTGGTGGAGCGGCCGGCCTCGGTGGTGAAGGAGCTGGTGGAGAACAGCCTGGATGCGGGGGCGCGCCAGGTCGAGATCGAGGTGGAGCAGGGCGGGGTGAAGCTGGTGCGGGTGCGCGACGACGGCTGCGGCATCCTGCGCGAGGACCTGGCCCTCGCCCTGGCCCGGCACGCCACCAGCAAGCTCTTCGATCTGCGGGGGCTGGAGCGCATCCAGAGCCTGGGGTTTCGCGGCGAGGCCCTGCCGAGCATCGCATCGGTGTCGCGACTGCAGATCCTCTCCCGGGAGCAGGGGGAAGAGCGGGCCTGGCGGATCGTCGGCGCAGAAGGGGCCGAGCCCATCCCGGCCGCCCATCCGGTGGGGACCAGCATCGAGGTGCGGGACCTCTTCTACAACACCCCGGCGCGGCGCAAGTTCCTGCGTTCCGAGAAGACGGAGCTGGGGCACATCGAGCAGACGGTGCGGCGCCTCGCCCTGGCGACCCCGGAGGTCGGGTTCCGGCTGATCCACAACGGCCGAGAGCTTCTGGGCCTGCGCTCCCCCGGGTCTCACCCCGATCCGCGGGAGCGGTTGCGCCAGATCCTGGGTCCCGAGCTGGTGGACCAGGCGCTGTGGCTGGAGGAGGAGGCGGTGGGGCTGCACCTGGAGGGCTGGGTGGCCCGTCCCACCTATTCCCGTAGCCAGCCGGACATGCAGTACTTCTTCGTGAACCAGCGGGTGGTGCGGGACAAGCTGGTGGGCCATGCGGTGCGCCAGGCCTTCCACGATGTGCTCTACCAGGACCGCCACCCCGCCTACGCCCTGTATCTGACCCTGGACCCGGAGCTGGTGGACGTCAACGTGCATCCCACCAAGCAAGAGGTGCGCTTCCGCGAGGGTCGCCAGGTCCATGACTTCCTGTTCCGCGCCCTGCACCGGCGACTGGCCGAGGGGGCGCTGGGGGGGCAGGCGAGTCCGGCCCCCCAATCCCCCCCGCGAGCCCAGCCAGCGGCGCGAACCTTCGGAGCGGCCCAGCGCCCCCTGGGGCTCTCGGTGGCGGAGGTGCCGGCGGCCTACCGCGGGTCCCTCCAGGCCCAGCAGCCCGCCCCCGAGGCGACCGGCGAAGCGCCGCCCCTTCCCGCGGCCGAGGGTGCGCCACCCCTCGGCTTTCCAATCGGCCAGCTCCAGGGGGTCTACATCCTCGCTCAGGCCCAGGACGGGTTGGTGCTGGTGGACATGCACGCCGCCCACGAGCGCATCCACTACGAGCGGCTGAAGAAGTCCTGGGACGCGGGGCGGATCGCGAGCCAGCCCCTGCTGGTGCCCCACGGCCTGAGGGTGGCACGCGCGGAGGCGGACCTGGCGGAGGCCAATCAGGGGCTGTTCGCCGAGCTGGGGTTTCGCATCGACCGCCTGGGGGAGGAGTCCCTGGCCATCCGCGAGATCCCGGTGATCCTCCTGGGGGCCGATCCCGCCCAGCTGGTCGCCGACGTCCTCGCCGACCTCGCCGCCCAGGGGTCGAGCGCGCGCATCCGCCAGGCCATCGACGCACTCCTGGCAACGCTCGCCTGCCACGGGGCGGTGCGGGCCAACCGACGCCTGTCCCTGGAGGAGATGGACGCCCTGCTGCGGGACCTGGAGCAGACAGAGCGGGGCGACCAGTGCGGCCACGGCCGCCCCACCTGGGTGCGCCTCGGCATGGCGGAGCTGGATCGGCTGTTCCTGCGCGGACGCTGAGGGTGGCGAGCCCCTCCGCCGAGTCTGCTCCTAGGGAGAAGCCCCTGGCGGTGTGCCTCATGGGCCCTACGGCGGCGGGCAAGACCGGGCTGGCGGTGGCCCTGGCACGGCGCCTGCCCCTGGCGGTGATCAGCGTGGACTCGGCCCTGGTCTATCGGGGTATGGACATCGGCACCGCCAAGCCCGGCGCCGAGGTGCTCGCCGAGGTGCCCCATCGCCTGCTCGATATCTGCGACCCCGCGGAGGCCTATTCGGCGGCCCGCTTCCGGGAGGATGCCCTGCGGGAGATGGCGGGGATCCGGGCGGCGGGCGCCATCCCCTTCCTGGTGGGGGGGACGATGCTCTACTTCCGCGCCCTGCTGCGAGGTCTCTCGCCCCTGCCGGAGGCGGACCCGGAGCTGCGCGCCCGCTTGGAGGCGGAGACCGTCCGCTTGGGCCCCGCCGCGCTGCACCGGCGGCTCGCCGCGGTGGACCCTCTGGCCGCCGCCCGCATCCACCCCCACGACCCCCAGCGCATCCAGCGGGCGCTCGAGGTCTACGAGCTGACGGGACGGCCCATCAGTGCGCTACAGCAGCAGGGGCCTGATGAATCCGCCTTCCCTTACCGTCCCCTCAAGCTGGTGCTGGCGCACCCCGATCGGGGTGAGCTGCACCGGCGCATCGAGCGACGCTTCGATGCCATGTTGGCGGAGGGCTTCGAGGAGGAGGTGCGGCGTCTCTGGGCGCGGGGGGATCTCTCCCCGGAGCTGCCCGCCCTGCGCGCGGTGGGTTACCGCCAGATGTTGAAATACATTATCGGCGAATATACTTCTGCCACCATGCGGGAGCGCGGGATCTACGCGACCCGTCAGCTCGCCAAACGACAGCTCACCTGGTTGCGCAAGGAAGAGGGTTGTCACTGGTTGGGTGACGGATCCATCGCGGTGGACCAAGCGGTGCGGCTCATTGCCGAGGCTGCATTCAATGCTCGGTGAGCCGTGGTATTCTACAAACTTTAGTGGCAGGTTTTTTGCTACGTTCTTTGCGACCCCACACAACAAGGAGATCACCATGTCCAAGGGGCAGACGCTACAAGACCCTTTTCTCAACGCCCTGCGTAAAGAGCGGGTGCCGGTGTCCATCTTCCTGGTGAACGGAATCAAGCTCCAGGGCCAGATCGAGTCCTTCGACCAGTTCGTGGTCCTGCTCAAGAACAACGTCAGCCAGATGGTCTACAAGCACGCCATCTCCACCGTCGTGCCCCAGCGCAACGTGAAGCTGCAGCACGGCGAGGAAGGCGGGCCGGAGCCCGGTAACTACTGACCGGTCCCCTGAGGCCCCCGGCAACCGCGATCGAGCCCGCCGCATCCAACCGGCCACTTCGCCGGCGCCGTTCCCGATCCTGCGGCCCTGACCGGGATGTTTGATCGCCCGCAAAGCGGCGAGAGGGCCGTTTTGGTGCACCTCGAGCAGGCGGGGTCCGGCGCGGAGGAGCTCCAGGAGTTCCAGCAGCTCGCGAGCGCCGCCGGGGCGGAGGCGGTCGCCCAGGTACTGGGTAGCGCCCGCACCCCGGACCCGGGCCTGTTCGTCGGCACGGGCAAGGCCGAGGAGATCCGCCAGGCGGTCGTCGGTACCGGGGCCCAGCTGGCGATCTTCGACCACGACCTCTCCCCCAGCCAGGAGCGCAACCTCGAGCGCTTGCTCGGCTGCCGCGTGGTGGACCGCACCGGCCTGATCCTCGACATCTTCGCCCAGCGGGCCCGCTCCTTCGAAGGCAAGCTCCAGGTGGAGCTGGCCCAATTGGCCCACCTCTCCACCCGCCTGGTGCGGGGCTGGACCCACCTGGAGCGGCAGAAGGGGGGTATCGGCCTGCGGGGACCCGGCGAGACCCAGCTCGAGACCGACCGCCGTCTCATCGGCCAGCGCATCGCCCAGATCCGCAAGCGCCTGGGGCGGGTGGTCACCCAGCGGGCCCAGGGGCGTCGGGCAAGGCAGAGGGCGGAGCTGCCCACCCTCTCCCTGGTGGGCTATACGAACGCGGGAAAGTCGACCCTGTTCAATCGGTTGGCGGATGCGGGGGTGCTGGTGGCGGACCAGCTCTTCGCCACCCTCGACCCCACCCTGCGCCGGGTGGCCCTCCCGGGCGGCGGGGCGATGATCCTGGCCGATACGGTGGGTTTCATCAGTCAGCTTCCCCATGACCTGGTGGCGGCCTTCCGGGCCACCCTGGAGGAGACCACCAACGCCGAGCTGCTGCTGCACGTCGTGGATGCGGCGAGCCCGCGGCGCCAGGACTGCATCGCCGAGGTGGAGCGGGTCCTCCAGGAGATCGGGGCCGAGTCCATCCCCCAGATTCTGGTCTACAACAAGATCGACCTCCTGCCCGCCGAGGAGCCCCGGGTGGAGCGGGACGCGGCGGGCGTGCAGCGGGTGTGGCTGTCCGCGCGCAGCGGCGCGGGGGTCGAGCTGCTGCTCCAGGTGCTCGCCGCGGAGCTGCAGCGGGATCGGGTCAAGCACCGGCTGCGCATCGCCCCGGCACAGGCGCGGCTGCGGGCCCTGCTGTTTCGGCGGGGACGGGTGCTCTCCGAGCGCCTCACCGAGGAGGGGGATTGGGAGATGGAGGTGGAGCTGGGGCGCCGCGATGTTCAGAGACTGCTCCGTCAGGAGCAGGCCCTCGCCCGGGCCTTGATTGCCTAAGGGGGCGGGGCTCCCTAGAATCCCACGGATCGGTTCGGGGCAGCCGCCAAGGCGACTGTTGCCATCGCCCCCGGGCCGCGGCGGGACTTGAAATGGGTGCAGGACGCCTGCAGAGACGCTTTGGTGTAACGACTCGCTGAGGGTGCGGGAGTAGCTATGGCCTGGAACGAACCGGGAGGGAGTGGCAAGGACCCCTGGAGTGGCAAGGGTGGCGGTGATCAGGGCCCCCCGGAGCTCGATGAGGTGGTCCGCAAGCTTCAAGAGAAGCTCGGTGGTCTGTTCGGGGGACGCAAGCGGCCCTCCTCGGGTGGGGGTGGCCCCAGTGGGGGAGGCGCAGGCGGCTCCGGTGGTGCCGCTGCCAGTCCCAAGGCCCTGGTGGTGGGCGGCGCCATCCTGCTCGTGCTCTGGCTCGCCTCGGGCATCTACATCATCGAGCCCGCCCAGCGGGGCGTAGAGCTACGCTTCGGGGCCTACAGTCGGGTGACCGAGCCGGGACCCCACTGGCGGTTTCCCTATCCCATCGAGGACGTGGTGAAGGTCAACGTGGACGAGCTGTCCTCCTTCCGCCACAAGGCCGAGATGCTGACCAAGGACGAGAACATCGTCGACGTGGAGCTGACGGTGCAGTCGCGCATCCGCGATGCCGCCGACTACCTCTTCCAGGACCAGAGCCCCGAGAAGACCCTGCGGGATGCCACCGAGACTGTGGTGCGGGAGACCATCGGCCAGAGCAAGCTGGACTACATCCTCACCGAGGGTCGAAGCTCCATCGCCCAGACCATCAAGGAGCGCACCCAGGGGCTGCTCAACCAATACAAGACCGGCCTCGAGGTCACCTCGATCAACATGCAGCCGGCCAAGCCGCCGGATCAGGTCAAGGAGGCCTTCGACGACGCCATCAAGGCCCGTGAGGACAAGGAGCGCCTGGAGAACAAGGCCGAGGCCTATTCGAACGAGGTGCTGCCCCGCGCCCGGGGCGAGGCGGCACGCGCCGTGGCCGATGCCACCGCCTATCGCGACAAGGTGATCGCGGAGGCCGAGGGTGAGACGGCGCGCTTCTCGGCGGTGTTAGCGGAATACGAGAAGGCCCCCGCGGTGACCCGCGAGCGGCTCTATCTGGATGCGGTGCAGCAGGTCCTCTCCGACGCCCACCTGCTGCTACTGGACGCCAAGGGCAGCAGCAACCTGATGTACCTGCCGCTGGATCGCTTCATCCGCCCCGCTATAGGTGGCGATGGGGCCCAGTCCTCGGCCCAGGCCCAGGCCGCCACCGGTCCCGAGCCCGCGCCAACGGTGCCCACCCGTGAGGTGGACCGCAGCAGGAGGAGTCGCTGATGAACCCCGCCGCCAAGCTCTTCGTCCCCCTGGGATTGTTCCTGTTGGGGGTGCTGGTCTATGCCTCCACCTTCGTGGTCAAGCAGTGGGAGGTGGCTATCAAGCTGCGTCTGGGCGAGATCGTCGACAGCGACTACAAGCCGGGGCTGCACTTCATGGTCCCCCTGCTCAATAACATCAACAAGTTCGACGGGCGCATCCAGACCCTCGATTCCCAGCCCCAGCGCTTCCTGACGGTGGAGAAGAAGGACGTGATCGTCGACTCCTACGTCAAGTGGCGCATCTCCGATGCGGCCCAGTTCTACCGCTCCACCGGCGGCAACTCGGAGCGCACCTCGCGGCTCCTCGGTGAGCGCATCAGCACCAGCCTGCGCGATGAGTTTGGCCGCCGTACCATCCAGGAGGTGGTCTCCGGGGAGCGCCATGAGATCATGGATCTCCTCACCAAGGAGGCGGACCGCAACGCCAACGAGCTGGGTGTCGAGATCATCGACGTGCGGGTGAAGAAGATCGACCTGCCCCCCGAGGTGAGCGAGTCCGTCTACGACCGCATGCGCGCCGAGCGCGAGCGGGTGGCGCGGGACCTGCGCGCGAAGGGGGCCGAGGCCGCCGAGCGCATCCGCGCCGACGCCGACCGCCAGCGCACCGTGACTCAGGCGGACGCCTACAAAGAGGCCGAGGAGCTGCGGGGTGCCGGGGATGCCCGCGCCGCGGACATCTACGCCAAGGCCTTCCAGCGCAACGCGGAGTTCTATGCCTTCTACCGCAGCCTCTCGGCCTACAAGGGGGTGTTCCGCGATGGGACCGACATGATCGTGCTGGAGCCCGATTCCGAGTTCTTCCGCTATTTCAAGAGCCCCCTCGGCCAGCCGGCCCCTGCGGCTCAGCGCTGAGGAGCGTGGACAGGCGCGGGGCGCTCTGGGAAAATATCATTCCTGTATGGCGCGGTGATCCGACCGCGGTAACGGGCTAAGAAAGCCGGGGTTGCCCCGGCTTTTTTTTCGAAACAGTCGATGTGGCATCACTTCCTGGTGGCGATGGCCTTGCTCCTGGTCATCGAGGGTATCTGGCCCTTCCTCAATCCCGCGAGCCTGCGGCGGGCCATGCTGTTGCTCCTGGAGCAGGACGACCGGTCCCTGCGCATCGCCGGGCTGGTCAGCATGCTGAGCGGCGTGGCCCTCCTCTACTGGGTGAACTGAGTACCGCCGTGGACCAGGAACGCTGGCTCTTGCCCACCGGGATCGAGGAGATCCTGCCGGACCAGGCCCGGGTCCTGGAGGGGCTGCGCCGTGAGCTCCTCGACCTCTACCGGGGTTGGGGCTACGAGCTGGTGATGCCCCCGTTCCTCGACTACCTGGAGTCCCTCCTCACCGGTACCGGGCACGACCTGGAGCTCCAGACCCTCAAGCTCACCGACCAGCTCTCCGGGCGGCTGCTGGGGCTGCGGGCGGACATGACACCCCAGGTGGCGCGCATGGACGCCCATCGGCTCGGCCGGAGCACGCCCACCCGGCTCTGTTATCTCGGCACGGTGCTGCGGGCCCGGCCCGAGAGCGTCGCTGGCACCCGGAGCCCCCTGCAGATCGGCGCCGAGATCTTCGGCCACGCGGGGATCGAGAGCGACCTGGAGGTGCTACAGCTCCTGCTGGCCACCCTGGAGGTCGCGGGCATCCCGGAGCTGTTCCTCGACCTGGGCCACGTGGGGATCTTCCGCGGTTTGGCGCGGGCGGCGGACCTGGATCGGGAGCAGGAGCTGGCCCTGTTCGATGCCCTGCAGCGCAAGGCCATCCCCGAGATCGAGACCCTGGTGGGCTCCTGGGGCCTGAAGCCCGCCCTGGGTGGGATGCTGCTCGCCCTCCCGGAGCTGTGCGGGGACGATGCCCTGGCGCGGGCGGCAGAGGTGCTCGCCCCGGCCCCCGCGAGCGTCCGCCACGCCCTCGACTACCTAGGGCGGCTGGCGGAGGAGCTGCGCGCCTGGGTCCCGGAGGTGCCGATCCACTTCGACTTGGCGGAGCTGCGTGGCTACCAGTACAAGACTGGGGTGGTGTTCGCCGCCTTCGCCCCGAGCTCCGGTCAGGAGATCGCCCGGGGTGGGCGCTATGACGACATCGGCCGGGTGTTCGGCCGGGCCCGTCCCGCGGTGGGCTTCAGCGCCGATCTGCAGCTCCTGGTGCGGGTGGGGAGCGGGCTCGAGGGCCGCTTTCCCCTGGCGGGTGCGGTGCTGGTGCCCTGGTCGGCGGATCGGGGGCTCCGCGGGGAGGTGGCGCGGCTGCGCGCCCAGGGAAGGCGGGTGATTCGCGAGCTACCGGGCGTGGCGACGGACCCTCGGGAGTGGGGGTGCGTGGAGCGCCTAGTGGCGGGGGTGGGTGGCTCCTGGGTCCTGGAGCCGCTCTGAACGCGTTGTGGGGGAGAGATTCATGGGCAAGAACATCGTAGTCATCGGTACCCAGTGGGGCGATGAGGGCAAGGGGAAGGTGGTGGACCTGCTCACGGACCGGGCCACCGCCGTGGTGCGCTTCCAGGGGGGCCACAACGCGGGGCACACCCTGGTGATCGATGGCCAGAAGACCGTCCTGCACCTCATCCCCTCGGGGGTCCTGCGCGAAGGGGTCCAGTGCCTCATCGGCAACGGCGTGGTCCTCTCGCCCAGGGCCCTGCTCAAAGAGATCGAGGCCCTGGAGGGGAAGGGGGTGCCGGCGCGGGAGCGGCTGCGCATCAGCGAGGCCTGCCCCCTCATCCTCCCCTACCACATCGCGCTCGATCAGGCCCGGGAGCAGGCCCGGGGCAGCAAGGCCATCGGCACCACCGGCCGGGGGATCGGACCCGCCTATGAGGACAAGGCCTCGCGGCGCGGCATCCGCCTCGGGGAGCTGCTGGACGCCCCCCACTTCGCGGAGCGGCTGCGGGAGGTGCTCGACTACCACAACTTCGTCCTGCAGCACTACTTCCGGGTGGATCCGGTCGACTACCAGCAGGTGCTCGATGAGTCCCTGACCCAGGCGGGGGTGATCGCTCCCCTGGTGGACGACGTCTCCGGCCTCCTCTATGGGCTGCGCGATGGGGGTGCCAACATCCTCTTCGAGGGCGCCCAGGGGGCGTTGCTCGACATCGATCACGGCACCTACCCCTTCGTCACCTCCTCCAACACCACCGCGGGGGGGGCGGCCACGGGGTCCGGCTTCGGGCTCCTGGACTTCGACTACGTGCTCGGCATCGTCAAGGCCTACACCACCCGCGTGGGGGGCGGGCCCTTCCCCACGGAGCTCCTGGACGCCGTCGGCGACCATCTGGGGGAGAAGGGCCACGAGTTCGGCGCCACCACCGGCCGCAAACGCCGTTGCGGCTGGCTCGACATGGTCTCCCTCAAGCGCTCGCTGGAGCTGAACAGCGTCTCGGGGATCTGCATCACCAAGCTCGACGTCCTCGACGGCCTGGATACCCTCAAGATCTGCGTCGCCTACCGCTTCGACGGCCGCGAGATCCAGGCCCCGCCGATTGGGGCGGATCGCTTCGGTGAGTGCGAGCCGGTCTTCATGGAGCTGCCGGGCTGGCAGTCCTCCACCGTCGGCCTCACGCGCTACGAGGACCTCCCCCAGAACGCCCGTGCCTACCTGGAGACCATCGAGGCCCTGGGCGGGCGACCCATCGACGTCATCTCCACCGGGGCCGACCGCAACCAGACCATCGTGCGGCACCACCCCTTCGCGGGCTGAGGGTCTTGCCGGCGGTGGTTCGGGCCCCAGCCCGACGCAGCCTTGATGTGGGAGTGGCCGTGGGTCGGGCTTGAGCTCGACACCAGGCGGTGCCGGACCAAAGTTCCGACCTAGAGTCCGACTCCGCCCACCCCCGCCGCGGAAAAGACCATACAGGGTCGGAGTGAACGCAATGGAGCCCAGCAGGTTGATCTGAGAGAGGCATTCCCTCGCACAAAACGTTGAAGTCGTTTGGCTATACCCGTCGCACAGGGGTCTTGCGGTAAGCGAGGTGCGCGAATCGGGTCTGAGTGCAAGGCGCG
>CAZFHV010000065.1:0-16438 GCA_964519095.1 uncultured Chromatiaceae bacterium
CCTGCGCCAAACTGCGGAGCAGTTCCTTCCCCTGCTGCGATGCTACCGAGTGCTCCGCGTCATCGACCGCCGTGACCGACGCTCTCTGCACGAATGTCTCTTCACCCATTGGGTGACCCTCTCTTTCTGCCGTCAGCCCGCGCCAGCGCTGAGGCTGCAGCAGTTTCTAGAAAGTCAACTGAGGAAAATAGGTTTATCTTACGTGTTTTCCACCCCGCGGGCCGCCGATCCTCTTCGGGACCGATGGCCTTTCTTGCCTCAGCCGGAATCCCCTTCCGCGGGCGGTAAGGCCACCGGATCGGTCCGTTCCCGGCTCACCAATACCCGATCCACCCGCTGGCGGTCCATGTCCATCACCTCGAAGCGGTAACCCGCCCAGGTGAAGTGGTCCGATACGCTCGGTACCCGCCCGAGCAGGGTCAGCATCAGGCCGCCCACCGTGTGATACGCGCCCAAGTCCTCCTCGGGGAAGCGGACGTCGCCACCGAGGACTTGGCGCAGCCGATCCAGGGCCACCGAGCCGTCGATGAGCCAGGAGCCATCCTCGCGGCGCACTATGTCCTCCCCTTCCTCTTCATCCCCTGCCGGCAGATCGCCGACGATGGCCTCGAGTACGTCACTGATGGTCACCAGCCCGTCGGTATCGCCGAACTCGTTCACCACCAGGGCGATCTCGCTCCTCGTACGCTTGAAGTGCTCCAGGAGGTCGATCAGGGCCACGGTGGCGGGCACGTAGGTCGCCGGCTTGATCAGGGCCTCCAGCTCCAAGGGCTCCCCCTGCAAGAGGCGCTCCAGCACCGCTCGGGCGCTCAGCATGCCCACCACGTTACCCAGGCCGCCCCGGCAGACGGGAAGCCGACTATGGTGGCTCTCCGCGATGCGCCGCAGGTTGGTGTCGAGGTCGTCGTCCAGATCCACGAAGGCGATGTCGAGGCTGGGGGTCATGATGGCGGGCACCTTACGATCATCGAGGCGGAAGGCCCGCGAGACGAAGGCCTCTTCGTGCTCCTCGAATACCCCCGCCTCCATGCCCTGTTGCATCAAGCCCTTGATTTCCTCCTCTGTAACGGGGGGGTCTTGCCGCTCCTGCACGCCGAACAGCCGCAGCACCGCCTCGGTAGTGCTGCTGAGGAGGCTCACGAAGAAGGAGGAGGCCCGCGCCAAGGCACTCATGGGCCGCGCCAGGGCCATGGCGATGGCCTCGGGACGGAGCAGTGCCAGACGCTTGGGCACCAGCTCCCCGAAGATCAGCGACAGGAAGCTGATGCCGACCACCACCACCCCCATCGCCAGCTCGTGGGCGAGATGCCCAATGAGGGGCAGGGTCGCCAGGGAGGGCGCAAGTCGACTGACCAAGGCCGCCTCCCCATAGGCGCCCGTGAGGATACCGATGGAGGTGATCCCCACCTGGACGGTGGAGAGGAAGTGACCCGGGTTGCCGGAAAGGGCCAGGGCGGCCTGCGCGCCCTTGTTGCCGGTCTCCGCGAGGTGCTGCAAACGGATGCGCTTGGCGGACACCACGGCCATCTCCGACATGGCGAAGACGCCATTGGCCAGGATCATCGCGAACAGGATCAGGAGCTCCATGGATGCTTCTCGATGTCAGTGACAGCGGCGAGCGGCCCCACTCGCCCCCCTGGCCCCGACGCGGGGTCTGCAGCCGCCAGGGGGGACCCGTTCCCATCGAGGATTCGGCGCGAGGATTGGGCCAGCTCGCCAGGGCAGCGGGCTTCGGGGCGGTCCAAGTAATCGAGGACATACTCGGATTGTTTCGGTTCTTCCCCCATCCCTCACCGCAGATGGGTAGCCTTTTTGAGCATACCACGGCAAAGGAGGGCCCCTTCCCCCAAGTGCCGGAGGGGGAGGGCAGCGGTCTCACTCCGCCTCGCAATCCCGCACCCTACTTGTGTCGGCTGGTAAATATTTTGTAAACTCGCAATCCTCGAGTCTTTCGAGGCCACCGGGAGGCCCTACCTCCTCCTGCCTCCATGCCAGAACCCTCTGACCCGCTCCCTGCCAAAGCAGATTCCTTTGGCCTTCACACCCTTTCGCGCACGGGTCTCGACCCGCACTCCCTAGCCCCTCGCAGGGCGGCCCCAGGGCCCAGCCGGCCCCCGTTGGGTTGCCGCCCACCAGCGGCGGGACCCTCGTCCAAGCGCGACCGTGCCGGTGGCCGCCCCGGATTCGGCCTGAGGGCTTGGCTTGGGCCTGGCCGTCTTCGCCCGACTCCCTTTGCGCCTCGGAGCGGAGTGACTCCAAGGGTCTAGCGAGGCAAGAGACCTCACCGCCGGAATAGCCCGGGACCCGTCCCTCGCATTCCATCGAAGCCCGAGCGGGCGCCCCTTTGACCCAGATGGCCGGCCGTACCGGGTCCCCCGCCCTGCCTAGCCACCCAGAAGCTTTGACATGATCAGGAGAACCTGCGTCCATTGCGGCAAGACGTTACCGCGGCGCTGTAGCGAATGCCCCCATTGCCACAAGGAGCAAGGACCGCCCCTCAGCGTGGGCATGGCGCGGCTGGTCGGGGTAATCGCCCTGATTGCGATCGCTATCGTCCTCTTGCAGGACTGCGCCCCTTAGCGCGAGGCTCGTACAGGGGCCCATCGCCATTCCCTTCGCGGGGTGGCGCCCTGCCCCATCGAACGATCCGGTTCCATCCCCAACAACAGCACACACAAGAGGATTCCGAGCGGTGAGCGAAAAGACCGAAGAGACCAAAGAAGGCAAGGGCAAGGCCAGGGGCGAGCGGCCCATCCTGGTCCCGGTGGATTTCTCCGAGCACTCCGAGGCCGCCCTGGTGCTGGCCGCGGAGCTGGCCCAGGGTCTGGGGGCCCCGCTCACCGTCCTGCACGTGGTGCACGACCCCGGCACCATGCCCGGCTACTACGCCCGGGTGGCGAAGAAGAAGGTGCTGGCGCGCCTGGAGGACGTGGCCGGGGAGATGCTCGATGGCTTCCTCGACAAGGTCAGGGAGAGCCATCCCGAGCTCAAGGGGCTCGGCAAGGCGGAGCGGTTGCTGGTGAGCGGGCTGCCGGTGACCCGCATCGTGCAGGTCGCCGCCAAGAAGGGTGCACGCATGATCCTGATGGGGAGCAAGGGGGCCACAGGCCTCAAGCACCTCTTGTTGGGCTCGGTGGCCGAGCAGGTGCTGCACCTCGCCTCGGTCCCGGTGACCATCGTCAAGCACCCCCTCTCGCGCTGAAGGAGGAGACCGTGAGACCAACCTTGACCCTCTTTGGGCTACCCCTCAGCCATCGGTGGCTCGCCCCCCTTGGGATTGCGGGGTTGGCGGCCCTGGCCGCGGCCCCCGCCCTGGCCGCGAGCGGCGGGGGTGCCGACCTGGACTGGGCCATGATGACCACGGAGCTGTTTGGCGGTCTCGCCCTGTTCCTCTTCGGCATGATGCAGATGGAGGAAGGCCTCAAGGCCGTGGCCGGGGAGCGGATGAAGAACATCCTCGCCACCCTCACCACCAACAAATTCATGGGGGTGTTCACCGGCGCCTTCGTCACCGCGGTGATCCAGTCCTCCTCGGTCACCACCGTGCTGCTGGTGGGCTTCATCTCCGCGGGGCTGATGTCGCTCGCCCAGTCCGTCGGGGTCATCTTCGGGGCCAACATCGGCACCACCATCACCGCCCAGATCGTCGCCTTCAAGATCACCAAGGCGGCCCTCGCCCTGATCGCGGTGGGTTTTGCCATGCTCTTCATCGCCAAGGACGAGAAGGTGCGCCACTACGGCACCATGACCATGGGCCTGGGGGTGATCTTCTTCGGTATGCACGTGATGAGCGAGGCGATGCACCCGCTCAGGAGCTACGAGCCCTTCCTTGATCTCATGAAGACCATGGACAACCCCCTCGTCGGGGTGCTGATCGCGCTGGTGTTCACCGCCATCATCCAGTCCTCCTCCGCCTCCACCGGTATCGTCATCGTCCTGGCCGGACAGGGCTTCATCAGCCTGCAGGCGGGCATCGCGCTCGCCTTCGGCGCCAACATCGGCACCTGCGCCACGGCGCTGCTGGCCGTCATCGGCAAGCCCAGGGAGGCGGTGCGCGCCGCCATCGTGCATCTGTCCTTCAACACCCTCGGGGTGATGATCTGGCTCCCCTTCATCGGATTCATCGCCAGCCTGGTCACCGCCATCTCGCCGAGCTACCCGGAGCTCAGCGGTGTTGACCGGCTCGCCGCCGAGACCCCGCGTCAGATCGCCAACGCCCACACCTTCTTCAACGTGGCCAACGCCCTGATCTTCATCTGGTTCACCGCCTATTTAGCGCGATTGGCCGAATGGCTGATCCCCGACAAGCCGCTCGAAGAGGAGGGCATCATCACCCGCACCAAGTACCTGGAGGAGGCCCTTCTGAGCGCCCCCTCGCTGGCCATGGACCGGGTGCGCATGGAGATCCTGCACATGGGTGAGACGGTCAACACCATGCTCAAGCGCATCCTGCCGGCCATCATCAACGGGGACCGGGAGGCACTCGAGGAGATCCGCCAGATGGACGACGCGGTGGACATCCTCCACGCCGGCATCATCGATTACCTGGGCAAGATCTGCAAAGAGCCCCTGAGCGAGGAGCAGATGAAGGAGTTCCTCGCCGTCATGGATGCGGTCAGCAACCTCGAGAACATCGGCGACATCATCGAGACCAACCTGGTGGTGCTCGGCCACGACCGCATCAACCAGAAGATTCTGGTGAGCGGACCCACCCAGGAGGTGCTCAACGGCTTCCAGGAGGCCATCACCAAGGCCGTGGACGCGGCGGTTCAGGCGGTGGCCCAGCGCAACGAGCGCGCCGCCCAGGTGGTGATCGGCATGAAGGAGGAGATCACCCGCATCGCCGACTCTGCCGCCGCCCACGAGGCGCGTCGCCTGGTGGCCGAGGAGCCCAGCCGCATCCCTGCCTATACGCTAGGGATCGACCTCATCGAGAAGCAGAAGCGCATCTACTACTTCGCCAAGCGCATGGCCAAGACCATCATGCCGGCGGCGGTGCAGACCGGTTAGGCCCTGAGGCAGTCCCGGGGCGGGGGAGGCGGGGCCTTGAGGGCGCCTTTCCCTTCCGGGGCCGCCCCCGGGGTGCCGACCGGGGATCGGGCGCGGCAAGAAACTTGACAGAGAAACCACCGAAGACCGTGCAATTCGACGCCAGCCATCGGCCCGGCCCTTTTGGTGCCCGACCGATGCTGGCACATTAACTCATAACACCACCAATTGGAGGGGATAACCTTGGACTTTGTCTTGATCGGAGAGGTCATCATCCTGGTGATCCTCATGGCCTTCTCGGGGTTCTTCTCGAGCACCGAGGTGGCCATGTTCTCGCTCAGCCGGACTCAGCTCGAGCAGATGCGCAAGGACAACAACCCGCGGCTGGGGCTCATCGAGCGGCTGATCAGCGAGCCGCGGCGGCTGATCGTCACCATCCTGATCGGCAACGAGTTCGTCAACGTGACCGCCTCGGTCATCTCCGCCGCCGCGGTCATCCATCTGTTCGGCGCGGAGAACAGCTACGTCAACCTCTTCATCATGGTGCCGATCCTGCTGCTCTTCGGCGAGATCACCCCCAAGGTGCTCGCCATGCGCAACAACGTGGCCTTCGCCACCTGGGAGAGCATCCCCATCGAGACCATCGCGCGACTCATCACGCCGCTGCGCTGGCTGATCCGCATCGTCTCGGAGTTCTTCATCAGCATGATCGTGGGCAAGGAGCGCTCCCGGGGCAACATCGTCACCGAGGACATGGTGCGCACCATCGCCCGGGAGGCGGTGGGTGAAGGGGCCCTCGACAACACCGAGGCCCAGTTCATCGACCACATCTTCGACTTCGGCAACAAGACCCTCGAGGACGTGCGCACCCCCCGGGCGGATGTGCACTTCATCTCGGTGGACGCGAATTTCGCGGAGGTGCTGGAAGAGGTACGCAGCGCCCGCCAGTCGCGCTTCCCTGTCTACGAGAAGGACCGCGACCGGGTGCTGGGTATCCTCCACGCCCGCGATCTCCTCAAGCTCGACCTCAGCGCCTTAGGTCGGCAACCGGGCGGGCTGCGGAGCCTGCTGCGACCGGCCTCCTTCGTGCCCGAGTCCAAGCCAGCCTCCGAGCAGTTCGAGGACTTCCGCAAGCGCAAGCGCTCCTTCGCCCTCACCGTGGACGAGTACGGCAGCGTCACCGGGGTGGTCACCATGGAGGACCTCCTCGAGTGCATCTTCGGCGACATCCCGAGCCCCTCGGACGCCCTCGCGGAGCACCGCATCACCGCCCTGGACGAGAATGCCTGGGCCGTGGACGGCGGCATGCCCCTCGATGAGCTCGCCCAGGCGCTGGGTACCCGGTTCGAGGACGTGGGTGTGGAGACCGTGGGGGGGTTGGTGCTGCACGAGCTCGGGGAGCTCCCCAGCGAGGCGGCGAGCGTCGACATCAATGAGCTGCGCTTCAGCGTCACCGCGGTGGAGAACAACCGCATCACCCTCTTGAAGGTCGAGCGCATCGCCTCCTCCTACCTCTCCGAGGAGTCCCCCGTGCCCGCCGCGGCACCGCCAGAGGCTGAGACCACAACCGAAGAACCGGCCCAGGCCGAGCGGAAAGAGGAGCGCTAAGCATGGATATCTGGCTCACGCTCACAGGCTCGATCTTCTTCCTCTTCACCGAGGGCTTCTTCTCCGGCTCGGAGATCGGCATCGTCAGCTCGGACAAGATGCGGCTGCGTCACGATGCCGCCAAGGGCTCCCGTGGCGCGCGCCTGGCTCTCAAGATGCTGGAGAAGCCCGAATGGCTGCTCTCCACCACGCTCGTGGGCACCAACATCTCCATCGTCGCCAACTCCACCCTGGTCACCGCCCTGATGCTGGAGCTGTTCGGCGAGCAGGGCTCCGTGCTGGCGGTAATGCTCGTGGCCCCCCTGATCTGGGTATTCGGGGAGATCGTCCCCAAGAGCGTGTTCCAGCAGCGGGCCAACAGCATCACCCCCATCGTGATCTTCCCGCTGCGTTTCTTCTCCATCCTCTTTTCCCCCATCCTGATCATCTTCGCCTTCCTCTCCAAGCTCCTGGCGAAGCTCGCCGGCGGCCACCACGACCGCAACCCCTTCACCATCCGTGAAGAGATCACCACCATGATGCAGATGCCCGCCCAGGGGGGCGACATCCAGGCGGTGGAGAAGACCATGATCCGGCGCATGTTCAACTTCTCCGAGACCAGCGTCGCCGACATCATGGTGCCGCTGATCGACGTGGTGGCGGTGGAGAAGGGCCTGACCTGCGGCGAGGCGGTGCGCGTCGCCTCCGAGCGGGCCCACGTGCGCCTGCCGGTGTACGAGGAACGGGTGGACCGGGTGGTGGGGCTGCTCTACGCCCTCGACCTCCTGGGACTCGACCCCGCCACCCCCATCTCCGAGCACATCCACCCGGTGCGCTACCTGCCCGGCTCCAAGAGCATCAAGGACCTGATGATGGAGTTCCGCAAGAGCGGCGAGGTGGTCGCGGTGGTGGTGGATGAGTTCGGCGGGGCCGAGGGGATCATCACCATCGAGGACATCATGGAAGAGGTGGTGGAGGAGCTCCAGGACGAGTACGACGCCCAGGAGAAACCCCAACAGTGGCTGCGCAAGATCAACGATCGGGAATACCTGGCCAGCGCCCGGGTGGAGCTCAGCCTGCTCGCAGAGAAGCTCGGGGTGGAGTTCCCCGAGGGCAAGTTCGTCACCCTGGGTGGCTTCCTGCTCGACCTCGCCCACGAGATCCCCGCCGAGGGTGCCCTGATCAAGTACCAACGGCTGAGCTTCACTGTCCAGCGGCGCACCCCCCAGGCCATCGAGGAGGTGCGCATCAACCTCTAGCCCCCAAGGGGGCCTGGCCGCCACCGGATCGCCCCCTGTCCTCCGGCCTCGAGGACAGGGGGTCCTTGCCATCCCCAGGGACACAAGGCACTTAGGCCAAATAGTGTTCAGATTACGATCGGTGGGTTGAGCTGATGCTTCAAGTTCAGCGGCTCACCTCGGCGGCGCACGTGGAAGTTGCTCATCTTGCGCTTCACGCCTCTCGGGTTGAGCCGACCACGACTGCTATGACATCGACCTCGAGCGATTTCCTCGAGCAGTTCGGCTCGCCAGGATTTCAGCCGCTCAGGGGGGAAGGGCTGCGGCTTGCGGCATCTTGCGCTTGATCACGCGTACCGCCTGCACGAAGCTCAACCGATCGGGGTCGAGCCGTCGTTGCCACGCGGCCTGTTCCACTAGCTGTCGAATGGCGAAGTGCGCCAGCAACAGTCCCCAGAACTCTTGCTCCAGCAGTTCGGGCGTCTTGCTGCGCAGCACCGTGCTGGTCGAGCTCAGGTGCGTCTTGAACGCGTCGAAGACGCCCTCGGTCTCCCAGCGTTCGTGCTACACGTCGGCCAACTCCTGCGCGGGCGCCGCCTCATGCTCCAGGATGTTGGGCACCAGCCGGTAGCTGTCCTCCACGGGCTTGGCCGACGCCACCAGGGTGTAGTCGATGACACGAACCTTCACCCCTGACTGCCGTCGTCGGTCCTGGCTGTCGTACACGGTGCTCAGATACGAGCCATCGGGTAGCTCTTGTTCCCGGTTCAAAATGAGGTTGGACTTGACCCGCCACAACAGCTTGGCACCGCTTTCGCAGGCCGCTTTCCAGAGCCTGAAGCCGTAGAAGTTGCGGTCGGCCAGCACCAGCATGTTCGGCGCGAGTTTGCCCGGCAGCAGTTGCGCTGCCATCGCCTGCTCGCTGCTGGTGTAGGGCACGATGCTGGCCGCGGTGACAACGTGGGTCCCGCACTCGACAAGCCCAAGCACTCTGGCTTGCGGGAATCCGCGCGAGGCCGCCGGGCAGCCGAAATACCCAGCGTTGACCGACTCGTCGGCCACGTCCATACAGCTGCCCTCCACCCCCATCAGTCGCAGCCCACGGTACCACGCACCTGGCGCCTGGGGACGCGCTATCGGTCGCAGTACCCATTCGGCCAACTGCTTCATGACCCCCGGCCCCAGCCGCGTGCGTGCCTGCGAGATGGCCGACTTGTTGGCCTGCACTGCGCCGGCCCGACCATCACCGAGCCAGCGAAGTCCTTCGCATACGACGCCTAGCACCTCCCCGACCGGAGAGTCGCCATTTTTCGTGAATCCTGAAATGGGTCCGATCCGATTTCAGGAGCGAAAAATGGCGACCATTATTGCCTGCGGCGCCCGCGTCCGTCCTGCGTCCGCCGCGGCAGGTACTTCGCTGCGCTGCGCACCCTGCCACGGCTCCCACAATGACTCTACGCCGTGTCGGATGCCTTATGTTTTGTCTACGCCCGCGCTCCCGCGCGACCTGCGACAAAACATCCGGCTCTACGGCTACGCGGGGGGCGTCGCACTCGCTTCCGCTTCCTGTGCTCCTTCGCGGCGCCTCGCGCCACAGGGACAATGCCATCACGTAGTAGACCACCGCCGCCGGTAACAGCCGCTCCCGTTGACTCGCCTTGCCGGTCTCCGCCAAGACCTCGTCGATCAACGGGCGCGGGCAGACTCTCGCCAACACCCCAGCACTGATGAGGTGCGCAACATCGATCTGCTCGGGAAGCGATTTGCGAGTTCTTGCCATCGGTACCGTCCATCGACCCAGACGGCACCAAAGCGTAGCTCATGCGTCAATTATCTGAACACTATTGCGCCTAGCCCTGGCCCGCCGGCTTCGCCTTGGGCTCGTCGGGCTTTGTCGCGGTGAGGTTGTCCGCCTCGATCACCCAGCCGCCGCCCATGGCCTTGTAGATGTTGACCAGGGCATTGAAGTTGGCCGCGCGGGTCGCGGCCAGGCTGAGCTCGGCGGGGAAGAGCTGCTGCTCGGCCTGGAGCACGGTCATGTAGGGGGCGTAGCCGCCGTCGTACTGGAGCCGCGCGAGGCGCGAGTAATCCCGCAGGGCACCCACCAGCTTCTGCTGGGCCTCGATCTGCTCGCCGAGCTTCTCGCGCGACACCAGGGCATTGCCCACGTCGGCAAAGGCGTTCTGGATCGCGAGCTGGTAACCCTCCAGGGCCGCCTGCTGGTTGGCCTTGGCCTGCTCCACCTGACCGCTGATGGCCCCGGCGGTGAAGATGGGACCGGTGATGGACCCCGTATAGCTCCATGCCCGCGACGGTCCCTTGAAGAGGTTGGACAGATCCCCGCTGACGCTGCCGAAGGCCCCGGTCAGGGAGATGGCGGGGAAGTAGAGGGCTTGGGCGGCGCCGATCTGGGCATTGGCGGCGATGAGGGTCTGCTCCGCCTGCAGGATGTCGGGGCGCCGCTCCAGGAGCTCTGAGGGCAGCCCGGCGGGGATCGGCGGCATCTTCAGGGTCAGAATGGTCTTGCCGCGGGGGACGGGTCCGGGGTTGCGGCCGAGCAGCACCGAGAGGGCGTTCTCGAGCTCGCCGATCTGGCGTTCGATGGCGGGGATCTGGGCGGCGGCCGTCTCGTACTGGGAGCGGGCCTGGGCCACGGTCATCTCGGAGACCTGGCCGTATTTGAACTGTAGCTCGAAAAGGCGCAGGGACTCCTTGTAGGCGGCGAGGGTCTTCTTGCTGATGGCCAGTTGCTCATCCAGCCCCAGAAGCTGGGCGTAGCTGCCCGCCACCGAGGCCACCAGGGAGAGGATCACCCCCCGGCGGGCCTCTTCGGAGGCCAGGAGCTGGGCCTGGGCGGACTCGGTCAAACGGCGAATTCGACCCCAGAGGTCGATCTCCCAGGTCGCCCCGGCGAGGATCTGGTAGTTGGTACGCGGGTTAGCCAGAGCGGACGGGAGCGATATGCTCCCATCTTCCGAGTAGCGCGCGCGGGCCCCCTGCGCCCCATAGCTCACCTGGGGGAACAGGGGCGCCTCGGTCTGGGTGAGCACCCCGGCGGCGGCCTGCACGTTGGCCGTGGCGATCTGCACGCTCTTGTTGTTCGCCAGTGCCTCGGCGATCAACCCGTCGAGCACCGGGTCCCCGAAGCGTTTCCACCAGTCGCTGTTGAGGGTATCCGCCACCTCCTTGGGCTCGAAACGGTACTCGGCGGGGACGGAGACCTGGGGGCGGGTGTAGTCGGGGCCGATCATGCAGCCGCCGAGAACCAGGGCAGCGCTGCTGGCGAGGATGAAGCTACGCATGGCCGTCGCCCTCCTGCTGGCGAGGATGAAGCTACGCATGGCCGTCGCCCTCCTGCTGCTGAGGCGCGCTGGCCGCGAGCGCACCGCCCCCTTTCCCGTGGGCAGTCGCGTCGCCCTGGGCGGGGATCGCCTTGCCGCCGAATAGCTTGTGGCTCATCGTCTCCAGCATCCAATAGAACATGGGGATGAAGAAGATGGCGATGACCGTGGCCCCCAGCATGCCACCGATCACCCCGGTGCCGATGGAGTGGCGGCTGTTGGCGGAGGCCCCGGTGGCGATGGCCAGGGGCACCACCCCGAGGATGAAGGCGAAGGAGGTCATGATGATGGGCCGCAGCCGCAGGCGGGCCGCTTCCACCGCGGCGTCGAAGAAGCTCATCCCCTCATGGCGCTGCTTCTCCACCGCGAACTCCACGATCAGGATGGCGTTCTTGGCGGCGAGGGCGATGAGGGTCAGCAGCCCGATCTGGAAATAGACGTCGTTGGGGATGTTGCGCAACAGGATGGCGACCAGCGCCCCCAGGAGGGCGAAGGGCACCGCCATCATCACCCCGAAGGGCAGCGACCAGCTCTCGTACTGGGCGGCGAGGATCAGGAACACGAAGATCAGGCCGAAGACAAAGGCGATGGCGGAGGTGGAGCCCGCGGTCTTCTCCTCCCGGGCCTCGCCGGACCACTCGAAGCCGTAGTCGCCGCTGATCACCTCTTCCACCACCCCCTGGATCACCTCCAGGGCCTGGCCTGAGCTGGTCCCGGAGGCGGCGGCGCCGGTGATCTTGGCGGCGGGGTAGTTGTTGAAGCGGGTCACCAGATCCGCCCCGGTCACGTAGCGGGTAGTCACCACGGAGGAGAGGGGCACCATCTTGGCATCGCGGTTGCGGACATAGACATTGTCGATGTCCGCGGGTTTCATCCGGTAAGTGGGCTCGGCCTGGAGGATCACCTGCCAGAGGCGCGAGTTCTTCGGGAACTGGCTCACGTAGAGGGAGCCGAACAGCGTTTGCAGGGTGTTGTAGACGTCCTGCACCGGGATGCCCAGCACCTCGGCCTTGGAGCGGTCCACCTCCACCAGGAGCTGCTGGCTGGTGGCGCTGATGGTGGCGTTCACACCCGTGAGCTCCGGGCGTGTGCGGGCCTTGGCGACAATCTGCTTCAGGGTCTCCGCGAGCTGGGCGTAGGTTCCGGTGCCCTTCTGCTGCACCCAGAGCTCGAACCCGGCGGTGACCCCCAGCCCGGGGATGGCGGGCGGATTGAGGGGCAGCACGATCCCTTCGAGGATCCCGGTGTAGGCCTTCTGGGCGGCGGCGATAATCGCCGGGGCCTGGAGACTGGGGTCCTTGCGATACTCGAAATCCTTGAAGGAGACGAACAGCAGCCCCGCGTTGGTCTTGTTCTGGGAGTCGATCAGGCTGTAGCCGTCGAACTGGGCCACGCTCTGCACCGCCGGGTGGGCGCGCATGAACTCCGCCGCCTGCCGGCCCACCGCCTGGGTGCGGTCCAGGCTCGCGGCATCCGGCAGGAAGTAGGGGACGAACAGATAGCCCTGGTCCTCCTGGGGCACGAAGGCCGTGGGCCAGGTCTTGAACAGCCAGACCGAGGCGGCCACGATCAGCCCGAACACCCCCATCCCCAGCCACCAGCCGTGGATCATCCCGCGCACCCCCTTGGCGTAGCCCGCGGTGACGCGATCGAAGCTGCGGTCGAACCAGGCGAAAAAGCCCTTCTTCTCCCCGTGCTTGGCCTTGATCAAGAGGGCGGCCAGGGACGGCGAGAGGGTGAGGGCCACGATCCCGGAGAACACCACCGAGACGGCGATGGTCACCGCGAACTGCTTGTAGAGCTGACCGGTGATGCCCCCCAGGAAGGCCACCGGGACGAACACGGCGTTCAGCACCAGCACGATGGCGATGACCGGACCCGTCACCTCGCCCATGGCCCTCTTGGCGGCCTCCTTGGGTGAGAGGCCGAACTCCACCATGTTGCGCTCGGTGTTCTCCACCACCACGATGGCGTCGTCCACCACGATACCGATGGCCAGGATCATCCCAAACAGGGTCAGCATGTTGATGGAAAAGCCGAAGGCCATCATGCCGATCAGCGCCCCGAGGATGGACACCGGAACCGCCAGCGTGGGGATGATGGTGAGCCGCAGGCTATGGAGGAAGATGAACACCACCAGCACCACCAGCACCACCGCCTCGAAGAAGGTGTGGATGACCTCGGTGATGGAGGCGGTCACGAAGGTGGTGGTATCCAGGGCGATATCGTAGCTGAGCCCGTCGGGGAAGCTCTTGGACAGCTCCTCCAGGGTGCGGCGCACCTGCTTGGAGACCTCCACCGCATTGGCGCCGGGCTGTTGATAGACGGCAATCAGGGTCGCCGACTTGCCCTCGTACTCCGTGCGCACCGAGTAGTCCTTTCGCCCCAGGTCCGCCGAGCCCACGTCCCGCACCCGCATGATGGCCGCGCCTTGATTATCGGCACGCAGGATGATGTCCTCGAACTCCCGGGGCTCGGTGAAGCGGCCGCTGGTGGTGACCGGGAAGGTCTGCTCCACCGGACTATTCGTGGGTGACTGCCCGATGCGTCCCACCGCGAACTGGTTGTTCTGCTGAGCCACTGCCTGCTGCACATCCGTTGCGGTGACCCCGAGCTGGGCCATCCGGCCCGGCTTGAGCCAGATGCGCATCGCATAATCGGGGACCCCGAGGACGGCCGCCTGGTTGGCGCCGGGGATGCGCTTAAGCGCATCGAGCACATAGACGTTGGCGTAGTTGGCGATGTAGTCGGGGCTGTAGCGCCCATCGGGCGCATAGAGGGCGGTGATGATGAGGAAGGTGGAGCTCTTCTTCTGCACCATGATCCCCTGCTCGGTCACCGCTTGGGGGAGCTGGGGCATGGCCTGGTTGACCCGGTTCTGCACGTCCACCTGGGCGAGGCTCGGGTCGGTCCCGATGTTGAAGTAGACCGTCAGGGTGTAGTTGCCGGTAGAGGAACTGGTGGACGACATGTAGATCATGTTGTCCGCCCCGTTCACCTGCTGCTCGATGGGCGCCCCCACGTTCTCCGCCACCACCTGGGCATTGGCCCCCGGATAGGTGGCGGTCACCTGAATCTGCACCGGGGTGATCTCGGGGTACTGGGCGATGGGCAGGTTGACCATCACCACCAGGCCGGCGATGGAGATGACCAGCGCGATGACGGCGGAGAAGATCGGCCGATCGATGAAGAAACTGGAGAACATCCGCGCGGCCCCCGTTCAGGGCTTGGCCGGGGCTGTGCCGCCGGCGGCGGCCGGCTGAGCCGCGCCACTGGGCTTAGGCGCAGGCTCCACCACCTTGACCGCCGAGCCGGCCGACAGCCGCATCACCCCGTCCACCACTACCCGATCGCCCCCCTTTAGGCCCGCATTGATGAACCACTGATCCCCGAGCCAGGTGCCCACCTCCACGGCGCGGGGCTGGGCCTTGCCCTCCTTGTCGAGGATCCAGCAGAAGTGCCCCTGCGCCCCCTGCAAGACCGCCTTCTGGGACACCAGGATGGCGTTCGGCCGGATGGCCCCCAGCAGGTTGACGCGCAGGAACTGTCCCGGTCGCAGGAGACCATCCGGGTTAGGCAGGGTGGCACGTACTAGGAAGGTGCCGGTCTGGGGGCTGTAGTCGGCATTGGCGAAGGTGATGCGACCCCGATGGGGAAAGGTCGAGCCGTCGGCCAGCACCACCTCGACCTCCCAATTGTCCGCCTCCGGGGTGTGCAGCAAGCCATCGATGCGCTCGCGGCGGAAGCGCAGCACGTCGTTCTCCGACAGGCTGAAATTGACCCAGATGGGGTCGATCTGCGCGACATAGGTCAAGAGGCTGTTCTCGGGGCCGAGGTAGGAGCCATCCTGCACCTGGGCATAGCTCGACAGCCCCGTGACCGGGCTGGTGATGGTGGTATAGCCGAGGTTGAGCTGGGCCTGATCCAGGTTGGCCTTGGCGGTCTCCACCGCCGCTGAGGCGGCCAGCTCCTGGCCGATGGCGTCGTCGAGGTCCTTCTGGCTGAGGGCCTTCTGGGCGGTGAGGGGCCGGACTCGGGCGAGATTGTCCCGTGCCACCTTGAGCCGCGCCTGCTGCTCACCGAGTGCCCCCTTGGCGGCATCGAGGGCCGCCTGAAAGGGCTTCGGATCCTGCTTGAACATGACATCGCCTGCTTTCACCAGGCTGCCTTCGGTATAGACGCGCTGATCGAGGAAGCCGTTGACCCGGGCCCGGATCTGCACCTGTCGCGAGCTCTCGGTCTGGCCCACGTACTCGAAGCTGACCGGGGTATCGCGGGGCTCCACCACCACCGCCGTCACCTCGACGGGCCCCCGCGCCTGGGCCTTCGGTGCCTCTTTGCCGCAGCCCGCCAGGGCGACCGTCGCGGCCAGCGTCATCAAGAACCAGCGCATCTCATTTACTCTTGTTGATGGGGGAAATCCGACTTGTTGCGGGAGTAAGCGGCAACGCTATCCCGATCATAAGAAGTACGCATTATAGCTTGGCGCGGGGGCGGCACCGCGATCGGCGCTCTTGCGAGCCGGGGCCGCTGGGCGGGGGCCCCACGACTTCGGCAAGGCCCGCTCCCTTGGAAGCCCGCGAGTAAAACGCCGCTACACCCCTCGCGCAGGGGCGTCTATGGCGGCGGGAAAATCCCTGTGTGAGGGGTACGACGACCCTGCTTTCGGTGTCCCGGGGCACAGCGTCACCCCGAGGCCCCGCCCAGCGCGAACCGGGCGGGGCGCGTCTCGGGTCACTTTTCCATCGTGACCTTCACGCCGCTCACGGCCCCCACGTTGAGTTGAAGCCCCTCGGTGCGGGACTCCAGACGCAGGATCACGCCCTTCTCGTTCTTGAGATGCAGGCCACCCACACCGCCCCCGAGGGCGACCGCCACGTCCAGCTTGGTATAGGTCCCCGGAAACTGGGAGACCTCGGTGAGATCGTACACCTCGCCCGCCGCGCTCATGCGCGAGATCCCGATATTGACTCCCACGCTCAGGCCGCTGAGCTTGAAGGGGTACTCCTTGCCCTGGAAGCTGAGTGTACCGCCACCGAGGCTGCCCCCCGCAATGAAGGCAAACTGGGTCTCGTCGATAGAGACGGTGCCGGCGGGCTTCTTGGCCTCGGCGGCAAGCGCCAGCCCGCCGACTATCAGGGAGGCGACCAGCAGGGCGGTGCCGGTGATGCGCTGGAGATTGAGCATAGATTGCTGTCCTCGGTGGTGGTTAGGGATTGGATGAGGGGAGCCTAGCAGCCTGTCGGACTTCACCCCTTTTCGAACGGGTAAAATACGGGCAGT
>CAZFHV010000066.1:0-16069 GCA_964519095.1 uncultured Chromatiaceae bacterium
GCAACCCGTGAAGGGTGAGTGCCCCGATACTAAGCCGCCCCTCGACATCGAGGCTCCCCAGCAGCCCAAGGGCCAACAGGGGGCTGGGGGCACCAGCGGTGGCGGGCGCCACGTTGCCGCCGGCGACCTTGGCGTGGGCCGGTGTGCGGAGGGGACGATAGCGGTCGAGGTCGATCCGATCGATGGCGAGCTGGAAACGGTAGGCTGGATTGGCCAGGGGGCCGACGCTCGCCTCTCCCTGGAGGTTGGTCTCGTCGAGTCGCACCCCCAGGCCCCGGAGGACCAGCCGGTCTGGGGTGAGGTGCCAGTCGCTCCGCGCCTCCAGGCGCTGCAACAGGCTCGGATCGGCGATCTCCGGCACCCTCAGACCGAGCCGCTCCAGCCAGGCCCGTGGGTTGACCTCCCCGAGAACAAAAGTGCCGTCGAAGCTGGGCGTGGTCGAGCCCAGCGCGCTCCCCTGGGCACTGCCGGTCAGGGTCAGGGTGCCGGCGCTGATGCGGACGGGGTCTACCTCTAGGGCCTGACGCGCTAGATCCAGGAGGGCTTCGGCGCGGGCCTCGATCTCCAGGGGCCCACTGCCGAGCCGCGGGCCCGAGAGGGTGGCGCGGGCGTTCAGGGGAGCGATCCGCAGCGCCTGGAGGGAGCCGCTCGGCTGGAGGGTGGCCGTCAGGGTGATGGGACCCCGCAAGCCCCTACGGGGGTCATCCAGCTCGAACCCCAACCTCAGGTCGGATGGCCGTTCGGGCTCGATGCGACCGCTCTCGAAGCTGATGCCCCGCAGCGCAAGCTGCTGCTCCCCCTGCGGGTCCAGCCAGATCAACTCCGCGTCCCTGAGCGCCACCCGGCCTATCACCAGACCCCCAAGGACCCGCGCCAGCGCCCGCGGAGCAGAATCCCGGTCCACCGCCCCGCCGGCGGCGCCGGGCCGTCCCCCGCCGAGGCCCTCCCAGTTCCCCCGGCCGCTCCCGCCGCGCTGGAGGTTCAGGCGCAATCCCTCGACCCACACCTGCTCCACCACCAGGCGCCGCTGCCACAGGGACCAGGGATCAACCCGGAGCCGGGCGCTGGCGAGCCGTGCCAGTGGCGCAAGATCCGTTCCCTCCGGGCCAGCGAGGGTCAGGTCAGAGAGCTCGAGACCGGGCCAGGGAAATAAGTCGAGCCTGATGGGGCCGGCGATGCTGAGGGCACGGCCGGTGGCCCGCTCCACCGCGGCGCTGATCTCCCCCTTGAAGCCGTCGGGGTCCAGGCGCAGGGCGACCGCGCCCAGCAGGCCCGCGCCCAGCAGCACCAGGAGGGCGGCAACCCCTGCGAGGATCTTCCCGAGCTTGGCCATCTCCCCCCTCCAGCCCGCCGCCACGAGCCCCTCAGCCGAGGGTCTCGGTTGGGCGGGGCGCGCCACAATTCCAGCACAGCTCGAAGGCCCCTTCCACCTGCTCCCCGCAGGTTGGACAGCGCCAGGGGGGACCCGACTCCGCCGCCAGCTCGGCGAGGAAGCGGCTGAGGATGGCCTGCGCCCGCGGGAGCGCCGCGTCCTCGATCACCCAGAGGGTGGGGTAGATGTCGACCGGCAGCTCACCGGCGGCCCCGGCCAAGTAATCACCCAGCAGGGTGGCCCCGATCCCCTGCTCGGCGAGGCGATCCAGCAGCCACTGGGCCTCGATGCGGTCCCTAGCCTGGTAGAGTCGCTGCATCAGTGTCAGAACGAACGGTCTCTGCGCGACAGCAGGACGACTTAAGGGTTACGAAGCCGATGAGCCAAACCAACCCAAGGCGGGTTACGGACTCGCGTCCTAACCCGCCGCGGGCTTGAGCCTAGTCGAGCTGGATCTAGGCCAGGGCCACGACCTCAGTGCCGCGGCTGCCCCTGTCGCCAAGGACCGGGCCATGCCACTCCAGGTTAGCGGCGGACCAGTCGGGATGCCCTGGGCCTTGTCCCCGGAGAGCTGGCCGCGGGGCTGCTCCGCACCCAGGCTCGGGGCGGTGGGCAGGTCGAGGGGATCGGAAAGGCCCGCGGCGCCTGGCTGGGCGGCAACTGATACCACTGGGTTTCACCGGGAGGTGCCGGTCTGGGTACCCTGGGAACCCAGAGATCGAGCGCTGTAAGGGGGAGTGGAGCGGGTGATGGGAATCGAACCCACGCTATCAGCTTGGGAAGCTGAAGTTCTACCATTGAACTACACCCGCATGGGCCGGGATTCTATGCACAGGGGCCCAGGGGCGCAAGGCCCGCCCCGGGCCCGCATCCGGGCGATCAGCGCCCGGTGCCGGCGTAGAGGGCCTCCAACCGGTCCTGGTAGCGGCGCAGGACCTCGAAGCGCTTCACCTTGAGGGTGGGGGTGATCATGCCGTTCTCCACGGTCCAGGGCTCGGTGAGCACCACCAGCCGCCGCACCTTGGCGTAGCCGGGAAAGCCCTGCAGGGTGCGGCCCACGTGCTGCACCAGCCGCTTCTCCAGCCGCGGGTCGGTGAGGGCCGCGCCGTCCGCCGCATCCAGTCCCAGCTCCTTGGCCAGATCGGGCCAGCGCTCGGCGCTGAGCACCACCAGGGCGCTGAGGAAGGAACGGCCCTCCCCGGTCACCATGGCCTGCTCGAACAGGGGGTCGAGCAGGATCGCCATCTCCATGTCGCCCGGGGAGACCTTCTCGCCATTGGAGAGCACCAGGATGTCCTTGATGCGACCGGTGATGTAGATGCGATCCTGAGCGATACGGGCCACATCCCCGGTGTGCAGCCACCCCTCCCCGTCGAGCACCTCGGCGGTGGCGGTGGGGTTGTTCCAGTAGCCCAGCATGTTGCCGGGACCTCGCACCAGGAGCTCCTGACCCTCGCCAATGCGCACCTCGATCCCGGAGAGGGGTAGGCCCACGCTCTCGGGATCGTTGTTGCCCAGGTGGTTGACGCTGACCACCGGGGCAGCCTCTGTGAGGCCGTAGCCCTGACAGAGGGGCAACCCCAGCCCCATGAAAAGGTGACCCACCTCCTTGGGCAGGGCGGCCCCGCCGCTCACCGCGACCCGCAGCCGGCCACCGAGGCGCTCCAGCACAGGCGTGGCCACCCGCTTGGCCAACAGGGGCCAGAGCAAGAGGCTGGGGCTCCAGGGCGCCCGCCCCTGGGCAACTTCGAAGCGGCGCCAACCCACCCGCACCGCCAGGCGGAACAACCAGCGCACGGGCAAGGGCCGTTTCGCCACCTGGTCCTGGAGACGATGGTAGACCCGCTCGAATACCCGCGGCACCGCCACCATCAAAGTGGGCCGGACGGACTGGAGGTCCTCGGACAACTGGGCCACCGAGCGGGCGAAGGCCACGGAGGAGCCCGCCATCATGGGCAAGTAGAAGCCGGCGGTGCGCTCCAGCATGTGGGACAGGGGCAGGAAGGAGAGGAAGACGTCCTCCTGATAGCAGTCGATGGCGGCCAACCCCGAGTTGGCGATCTCCAGGATGCTGCGATGGCTGAGCATCACCCCCTTGGGGCGACCGGTGGTCCCGGAAGTGTAGACGATGGTGGCCAGGGCGGTGGGATCGGTCCCCACGGGCTCGTAGGCCGGCCCCTCGGCGGGAAGCCAGGCGCTCGCGAGTGCCACCCGCGGGTCCTCTGCCAGCAGCCGCACCGAGTCGTCACTCGACTCCAGCAGGATCACCCGCCGAGGGTTGGGCTGATTGCCCACGGCGGATGCCAGCCGCCGCCAGCGCGCCGCGTCCTGCACCAGGAGCAGCCTCACCCCTGCGTCCTCGAAGATGTAGGCGGCGTTCTCGGCGCGGTCCTCGGTATAGAGGGGCACCACCGCCAGCCCCAGGGACAGGGCCGCCTGGTCGAACATGGCCCACTCGGGACAGTTGCGCAGCAGCACCGCCACCCGGTCGCCGGCCCGCAGGCCCTCCGCCACCAGGGCCTGGCGCCAACGGGCCACCTCGGCCCCCATCTCGCCCCAGGTCAGCTCCCGCCAGGCGCCACCCTCGCGGGGATAGTAACGGTAGGCGGGTCGCCCGGGGGAGCGGCGCACCCGCTCGACGAACAGCCCCGCCAGGGTGTGGGCGACCTCCGGGGAGATCCGATCTTCGGTCCAGGCACTCACGGGGTCATCTCCTCAGGGTGTGGTCAGGGGCATGGAACCCGGTTCCAGGGGCACCGGTCTATTGTAAGATTTGATTTCTTTACCATTAACGGCTTTGGCCTGTACAGCAGATGCGGATCATTCTTAACGGAACACCCGCCGAGGTCCCCGACCAGCTTCCCATGGATGCCCTGATCGAGCACCTAGGCCTCGGGGGAACGCGCTTCGCGGTGGAGGTCAACGAGGAGATACTGCCCCGAAGCCAGTTCGAGGATTACCGCATCGCCCCATCGGACCGGGTGGAGATCATCCAGGCGGTGGGCGGGGGCTGAGCCCGGCTTGCTGCTCCCTCCCGGTCGCACCAGATCCCTTAACCCGACGTCATCCCAACCCTTGCTGGAGCCCACGAGCCAAGCGCATGCCCACCGAGCCCCTCGCCACCTCCGACACCTTTAGCCTAGCCGGCCGCGAATACCACTCCCGCCTCCTGGTGGGGACCGGCAAGTATCGTGACCTGGACCAGACACGCCGCGCCATCGAGGCGAGCGGGGCAGAAATCGTCACCGTGGCGGTGCGGCGCACCAACATCGGTCGGAATCGCGACGAACCTAACATTTTGGATGTGCTGCCCCCCGATCGCTACACCATCCTTCCCAACACGGCCGGCTGCTACGATGCCAAGACCGCGGTGCGCACCTGCCGGCTGGCCCGGGAGCTCCTGGAGGGTCACAAGCTGGTCAAGCTGGAGGTGCTGGGGGACGACAAAACCCTGTTCCCGGATGTGGTGGCCACCCTGGAGGCGGCCAGGGAGCTGATCGCCGATGGCTTCGACGTCATGGTCTACACCAACGACGACCCGGTGATGGCCAAACGGCTGGAGGAGCTGGGCTGCATCGCGGTGATGCCCCTGGCCGCCCCGATCGGCTCGGGGCTCGGTATCCGTAACCGCCTCAACATCCTCACCATCGTGGAGAACGCCCGGGTGCCGATCCTGGTGGATGCCGGCGTGGGCACCGCCTCGGATGCCGCCATCGCCATGGAGCTGGGCTGCGACGGTGTGCTGATGAACACCGCCATCGCCGCGGCGCGGGACCCCATCCTCATGGCGAGCGCCATGCGCAAGGCGATCGAGGCGGGCCGGGAGGCGTACCTCGCCGGCCGCATGCCCCCCAAGCGCTTCGCCTCCGCCTCCTCGCCCCTGGAAGGCCTGTTCTTCTGAGCGGTCAACCCGCACAGCTCCCCCAGGGCGAGACCGGCGGCTGCGCCCCCGGCGACCAGGCGCCGAGCCGGGGGACGCCCCACCACCGGGGGGTGCGCAGCTACGTGCTGCGGGAGGGCCGTCTGACACCGGGTCAGGCCCGCGCACTGGAGCGGCTCTGGCCGCGCTTCGGGGTGGACTGGCATCCCGGCACCCGACTCGACCTCCCCCAATTGTTCGGCAATCCCCACCCGGTGTCCCTGGAGATCGGCTTCGGTAACGGCGAGACCCTGCTGACCCTGGCGGAGGCGAATCCCGAGGGGAACCTCCTGGGGGTGGAGGTGCACCGCCCCGGCATCGGGCGGCTGTTTCGGGAGCTGGAGCTCCGGGGGATCCCCAACGTGCGGGTGCTGCGCCAGGACGCGGTGGAGCTGTTGCGCGACGGCCTGGCGGAGGCGAGCCTCGCCGCCGTCTACTTGTTGTTCCCGGATCCCTGGCCGAAGCAGCGCCACCACAAGCGCCGCATCTTGAACGCCGAGCTGGTGGCACAACTCGCCCGGGTGCTCCAGCCCGGCGGCCTGTTCCACGCCGCGAGCGACTGGCCGGACTACGCCGAGCAGGTGCTCGTGGAGCTGGAGGGCGCCAGCCACTGGTTCGAGAACCTGGCGGGCCCGGGGCGGTTCACCCCCCGGCCGAGCTGGCGGCCCTCTACCCGCTTCGAGCAGCGCGGCGAGCGCCTGGGTCATCCGGTGCGGGACCTTCAGTTCCACCGCCGTTGAGGCCGGAAGCCCCAGCCCGGCCCGCGTTTCACCCGTTTCCGTCCAACCCCTCGTCCCAGAGGCTTCCTTCCCTGCCCCTTTGGAGGTACCGCAAGATGATCGAGCTCAAGGTAACCGGCATGACCTGCGGCCATTGCGAGATGGCGGTGCGCAAGGCCCTCGCCGCGGTCCCCGGTGTCACCCAGGTTGTCAAGGTGGATCGCCACAGCCAAAGCGCCCAGGTGGAAGGGGATGCGGAGGTGGACGCCCTGCTGCGGGCGGTGCGCACGGAGGGCTACCAGGCCAGCCTAGCCTAGCCTGCGTTTCTCAATCCGCCGTGAAAGGCGCGCTCTCTCGGTGGGAGAAAGTCCCACCGTGTTTGAGGAACCGCATGGCCTGCCGGCTCACTTTGGCGGTGTGGCGAAACAGCGAGGCGCTCCAGTGGGGGCGATCGGTGCCATCGGGATGGGTTCAGGGACCTCGAGGATTCGATTCGATCCTGACAAACTACTCCACAGGAGTCTGACTCGCACCCTTGTTGGCGCGATCAGCTATAGCTTTAGCTACCTCAACCGGACACTGTTATGTGGTTACAATGTGTTCTTGTATAAGGCTCGATTTCTAGATAGGCCACCCTGGATAAACAGCTATGGCAACAGAGTGGAAATTATGAGTGCGCTGCAAGCTCCCTTCGCCAATCCGGTGGCGGTCCTGCGCGAGGAGTTCGACGACTGGGCCATCTTGTTTAACCCCGACACCGCCGACGCCGTGGGGGTCAACCCGGTCGGTGTTGCCATCTGGAAGCTGCTCGATGGTCGGCACACCCCCGAGGACATCGCCGCGCGGTTGGCCGAGTGGTTCGACCAAACCCCACCCACACTGACCGAAGAGGTTCGCGCCTATATCGACGCACTCGCCCAGCGGGGCTTCGTGGGGTACGAGCTTCCAGGTGCACCGGTATGACTGCACAGGCGGCGTCCCCGATGCCGATGCGAACGCCGCGCAGCCTCGACATCGAGTTGACCGCCCGGTGCAACCTCCGCTGTACCTACTGCTACTTCTTCAACAACCCCGCGGTGGAGTACCGGGACCTGCGCACCGCGGAGTGGCTGCGCTTCTTTGAGGAGTGCGGCCGGCTGGGGGTGATGAACCTCACGCTGGCGGGCGGCGAGCCCTTTACGCGCCGAGACCTGCGCGAGCTGCTCGACGGCATCGTCCGAAACCGCATGCGCTACTCCGTCCTTTCCAACGGCGCCCTGATCGACGACGAGATCGCCGCCTTCATCCAGGGCACGGGGCGCTGCGACTACGTCCAAATCTCCCTCGACGGCGCGACACCGGAGGCCCACGACGTTTTCCGCGGGCGGGGCTCATTCGCGGGCGCCGTTCGTGGGGTCCGCGCCCTGCAGCGCAAGGGTGTGAACGTGGCCGTGCGCCTCACCCTCCACCGCCACAACGTAGACAGCCTGGAAGCAACCGCTCAGTTCCTGCTCGAAGAGCTTGGCCTGCCCGGCTTTGGCACCAACGCCGCCGGCTACCTGGGCAACTGCCTTCACAGCGCCAACGAGGTGCTGCTCACCAACGCCCAGCGCCAGCAGGCCATGGAGACCCTCGAGGGGCTCGAGCAGCGCTATCCAGGTCGCATCACCGCCAGCGCCGGCCCCTTGGCGGAGGCCCGGATGTGGCGCCAGATGGAGGTGGCCCGCGGAGCCGGTCGACCGGCCTTTCCGAACGGTGGCCATTTGACCGGTTGCGGCTGCCCCCGCGATAAGATCGCCGTGCGCTCCGACGGTACCCTCGTCCCCTGCTCCATGCTGGCCCACCAGAGCCTCGGCCAGATCAATCGCGATTCCCTGCAGGACGTCTGGCAGACCAGCCCACCCTTGAACGACCTGCGTCGGCGCCACGCCATCCCCCTTTCCCAGTTCGCCTTCTGCGCGGGCTGCGACTATGTTCCCTACTGCACCGGCAACTGTCCCGGTCTGGCCTATACGCTGACCGGCCAGGTCGATCACCCTAGCCCCGACGCCTGCCTGAGGCGTTTCCTTGCGGGTGGTGGCCGCATCCCCCAGGACCCGCGACCCCCGGGTTGAGCAGGAAGACAACGCCATGGCGCAGCCGACCGAGCATGAGGGGGCCAACGGGGTAGACGGGGGTGTGCCAGCCCTCAACACGCTCTACTTCTATCTCACCGAGGGATGCAACCTGGCTTGCCGGCACTGCTGGCTGGCCCCAAAATTCGACCCTGATGGCAGCCGCTACCCCGTACTGCCGGTAGAGCTGTTCGAGACCGCCCTCCGCGAGGCCAAGCCCCTGGGGCTGACCGGGGTCAAGCTGACCGGCGGCGAGCCCCTGATGCATCCCCACATCCGAACGCTGCTGGAGATCCTGCGCCGGGAGGGGCTCGGACTGGTCATCGAGACCAACGGCATCCTCTGCACCCCGGAGCTGGCAGCGGAGATCGCCAAGTCCCCCGACCCGTTCGTCTCCGTGAGCCTGGACGGCGCCGATGCGGCCACCCACGAGCGGGTGCGCGGGGTGAAGGGCTCCTTCGAGCGCGCCCTGCAGGGCATAAGCAACCTGGTGGCCGCTGGCCTGAGACCCCAGATCATCCTTTCGGTGCTGCGGGAGAACGCCCACCAAGTGGAGGCCCTGGTGCGGCTGGCGGAGGGGCTGGGGGCGGGGTCGGTCAAATTCAACCTGATCCAGCCCACGGGGCGCGGGGAGAGGGTGCGCGCGGCCAATGGGGGTCTGGAGGTCGCTGAGCTGATCGCCCTAGGACGCTGGGTGGACCAAGAGCTGGTTGGAGCCAGCGACATCGATCTGCACTTCGACTACCCCTTGGCCTTCCGGCCGCTCAGTCGCATCAACCGTGAGAATGGAGGCAGTACTTGTGGCATCCTCGGTATCCTTGGGGTCATGCCCAGCGGACACCTTGCACTGTGCGGTATCGGCCATCAAGTTCCAGGGTTGGTGTTTGGCAAGTTGGGCTCGGTTGCGCTCGAGGAGATCTGGTTACGCAATTCAACGCTGAATCGAATACGAGCAGGTTTGCCGTCGAAACTCACAGGCATCTGTGGGGCTTGTCTCATGGCGGCGCGCTGCCTCGGTTCCTGTGTGGCACAGAATTTTTACCGCACGGGTAGCCTCTGGGCTCCATTTTGGCTGTGCGCTCAGGCAGAAGCGGACGGGTTATTCCCGCCATCGAGAGTCAGCACCGTTCCTTCTGAGAGGGCCGGCAATCCCTGGCTGGACGGGGACGGCGGAGCGGTATCAGGTTCCCTTTAATGGGTAAGGAGGGTTCTATGACTGGTCACGATACAAAGAAGCAGAAATACGCAACCCCAGTGCTCATGCCATTGGGGCAGGTCGCTTCCGGAGCAGGTGCCTGCGGGACCGGTGGTGCGGTTACTAACTGTACCAACGGGAATGGTAATCAATGGGGCACCTGTGGCAACGGCAACGCTAACCATGGCGATACTTGCAGCAACGGGACTGGCCACTCTTCAGGAAGGCTGTGCACTACGGGCTCGATCGCAGGTTAGGCTCCAACCGGCAACCGCCTCTATGGCCTGGCATTGGGCTGTCGCCTGAATGGCCTGGGGGAAGGGGCACTGCTCGCGCTCCAGGGGGGCTCGAGCGTTTGCATCCTTGCTGGGGACCCTGGATCGGTCGCGATCGTGTCGCGCCTGCGATCCAGCATGAAGTTGCGCCCTACCCCCAAGCCATCCTGGCCGGCAGTAGTGGTTGCCCAGGGTGCGGTCTCCCAGGTACAGATTCACCCGGATGGGCAGATTGCCTGGGTTTCGCAGTCTGAGAACGGTCGAGCGGTTACCCCCGCACTACAGCTCATCCAGATCTCCCTTGCGGTCTGCCAGCATATCCAAGCGAGGGGTGCCGTCCTGCTCCACGGGGCGCTCGCTGAGATCGAGGGGAACGGCGTCGTGCTCGCAGGACGCGGGGGAATTGGTAAGACCACGGCTTCCCGTCGGCTGCGCCCCCCCTGGAGCTCACTGAGTGACGATGCAACGCTGGTCGTGCGCGATGCCGACGGAGGGTATTGGGCCCATCCTTGGCCCACCTGGAGCCAATTCGTGGCCGGTGAGCCGGAGCGGTCTTGGGATGTCCAAAGCGCGGTGCGCCTGAGGGGCATCTTTTTTCTGGTGCGAGCGGGGCTTGATCTGGCCGCACCCCTTGGGGCGGGTCATGCCGTCGCCCTCCTGGTGGAATCGTCCGAGCAGGTTTGGTGGGGAATGGCGCCCCTTCTATCCCGCGAGGCGTTGCGGGCAAGCCGGCTGCAACGCCTCGACAATATCAGTGACCTGGTCAAGGCCGTTCCAAGCTATACGCTGGACTTTTCTGCAATGGGCATGTTCTGGAAGGAAATCGAGCGCGTTCTTGAGGGTAGGGAAACCTCTTGACCCTGTGATTACCCCCCCACAGATGCATCCCTTGGGGCCGCGGGAGGGGCTGATCTTGGCAGCAACCGCATCTGCGCTGCGGGACGTGGCGAGGTCTGCCCAAGAGTCTGTCTACTTGTGCGCCCACGTTGGTGACAGTATGAACCCGACCCTCCATGAGTCGGACCTGCTGGAGATCGCGCGTTACCAGGGGCAGCCCCCCCGCCCTGGGGATGTGGTTCTCTTCGTGGTCGACAAAGAAGAATTGGCCGTCGTACATCGCGTGGTGGGTATCACGCCCCTGGGCGTGCGCACCCGCGGCGATAACAACGACCTCATCGATCCCTGGACGGTTCATCCCGAAGACATCCTTGGCCGCGTGGTGGCTGCATCGCGTGGGGATCATCGCCGCAGCATCCCCGGTGGCCGGGGCGGACTGCTGCGAGCCCAAGCGGTGCGCGCCCTGCGGGTCCCGGAACGGGCCCTCGCGCGCCTGCTCAGCCCCCTCTATCGCCGCCTGGCTGCTTCGGGGATCCTGCGCTCGGTGGCTCCCCCGTCCCTCCACCCGCGGGTCGTCATCTTCCAGGCTGGCGACCAGCGGCGATTCCGGCTGATGATCGGACGGCACACGATCATCGGCCACTACGATCCCACGCGGCACCACTGGCACATCCGCCGACCCTTTCGCTTGCTGGTGGATGAGGCCTCCCTGCCCACCTTCCCCTGAGACATTGCGTTGCGCTGGCGGTCCTACAGGGGAAGCACCTCAACCTGCGGCAGCGTTAAGGGACTCCGATACCAGCACCCGACGCGGGGACCCCTACAGGGGAAACGAACGCCGATAGAGACAGGCGCAACTGGCCAGGACACGCCTGATGGGGACGATTGAAAGATAGCGCGCGCCTCTTTCCCGCCCGATGGCGCCAAGCGGCGGATCGATTTCCCGACCTCCTGCGCGCCCTCCGCCTGATCTGGGAGGCAGCAGCCCACTGGACAGCCGCCTGGATGGGCCTGTTACTGGTGCAGGGGCTGTTACCGGCCGCCACCGTGCTGCTCACCCCTGTACTCGTGGATGCACTGGTCGCCGCTGTTGGCAGCGGCATCGCCTGGGAAACCGTCGGACCCATTCTGGTACCGGCACTGCTCATGGCGGGTGTCATCCTGTTGGGGGACCTGTTAGGCAGCCTCTCCCACTGGGTCAAGACGGTCCAGTCCGAGCGGGTACAGGACCACATCCGCGACTTGATCCATGCCCGCTCGGTGGCCGCCGATCTGGCCTTTTACGACTCGGCGGACTTCTTCACCCACCTGCACCGGGCACGCAACGACGCGGCCCACCGCCCCTTGGCCCTGCTCGACAACCTGGGGAGCCTGGCCCAGAGCACCGTTACCCTGGCTGCCATGGCCTTTGTCCTGCTGGCCTATGGGCTGTGGCTGCCGTTTGTACTCTTGGTCAGCGTGGCACCAGGGCTGGGGATAGTGCTGCACTACCGCCGCCGCCAGCGCGCCGTCTGGCTCCATACCACCGCCGGCGAGCGTCGCGCCCTCTACTACGACTGGCTACTCACCGCACGCGAGGCCGCGGCCGAGCTTCGCCTCTTCGATCTGGGTGGCCAATTCCGCGCCGCGTTCCGTCGCGAACGCCAGAAGGTGCGCGAAGAACGCCTGCGCCTCATCGCCGCAGAGAATTGGGCAAAGCTCGGGGTCAGCGTTTTTGCACTCTTGGTGGTGGGCCTGGTGATGGCCCACATGATCGGGCGGGTGCTCCAGGGCACGGCCAGCCTGGGGGATCTCGCGCTGTTCTTCCAGGCATTCCATCAGGGACAGGGCCTCTTGCGGACGCTGTTGAACAACCTAGGGGAGCTCTACGGTAACAGCCTGTTCCTGGCCGATCTCTTCGAATTCCTCACGCTGGAGCCCCAAATGACCGAGCCGGCCGAACCTGCGCACCTGCCGCGCCGACCGGCCACCGCGCCGGGGCCCCATGTGCGTTTTGACGACCTGCGCTTTGCCTATCCCCATGGCCACGGCGAGGCCCTCAGCGGGCTTAGTCTGGAGATTCCAGCAGGCCAGATCGCCGCCATCGTGGGCCCCAATGGCGCGGGCAAGAGCACCCTTGTGAAACTGCTCTGCCGTTTCTACGACCCGGCATCCGGTAGCGTTACCCTGGACGGAGTGGATGTGCGAACCCTCACATTCAGGGAACTGCGTAATAACATCTCGGTGCTTTTCCAAGAGCCGGTGCAATACAACGCCACAGTCGCCGAGAACATCTCACTCGACTTCGCGCTGGCACCCTGCGGTACATGCGACGGGGCAAAAGAGACTGCGGACGTCATCAAGACCGCTACACGCGCCGCCGGGGCCGAAGGGCTGGTCAGTCGACTGACCCGAGGTTACGCCACCCCCCTTGGCGTCTGGTTCGATGGCGGTACGGACCTCAGCACCGGCGAATGGCAGCGCATCGCGCTGGCCCGCGCCTTCCTGCGCCAGGCCCCCATCATCGTTCTCGATGAGCCGACCAGCGCCATGGACTCCTGGGCCGAGGCCGACTGGCTGCGCCGCTTCCGCACCCTAGCGGCGGGTCGCACCGTACTGGTGATCACTCATCGCTTCACCACCGCTATGCTGGCCGATGCCATCCACGTCGTGGAAAACGGCCGCATCGTCGAGTGGGGCAGCCACGCCGATCTGCTGGCGCTGGGTGGGCGCTACGCCCAGTCGTGGCAGGCGCAAATGTGCTCGCAAACACGGAGGTAACTGCTCGGCGGGGTGCATTGGCGCGGCAAATCCACCAGACCGCTTACCAGGATACAGTTTAGGGATCGGCCACGGGAGGCTTACCCGGTCCTGGCAGCGCTGGCCCCACCGCCGGGACCCTGTGGGTAGCGGGGTCTCAGAGCAGGGCCGGGTGGCGCTCCCGCACCCCTTGGTCGCCGCCGGTCAGCGCCCGGTCACCGAGCTCCACCCAGGCGTGGGCGGCGAAGCCGTCCTCCCCCTTGGTGGCGCCGATGCGCAGCCGCGTCCCGATCCCCCGGCGGCCGAGCAGGAACCAGAGCACCAAGGCATGTCTCAGGCAGCTCGCCCGGAAGGGCCCGTACCGGGCGGCGATGGCCACCATGCGGGCGGCCTGGGTGGCCTGGTCGAGATCGTCCGGACCCGGTGCCCGCCCCTCGGGAACCCAGCGGCCGAGCCAACGCCGGTAGCCTTGGAAGCCCGAGAGCCGCAGCCCCACCTCGGTCAGGGGCAGCAACAGGGTGGCGGCGAGGAGCAGCCGCCACTCCGCCCAGGAGAGGGCCCTGAGCCTAGCGAGCCGGCTCCGCATCGCCCGCGACGGGCTCGATCTGGATCAGCCCCGCCTCCTCGAGCCGCCCCAGTAGCTCGGCGAGGTCCGCCCGTAGCCGCTCGGGACTGACCTCGTACTCCGCCAGCAGGGTCTCTAGCAGGGGCTCGATCCGGCCCTTCTCCTGCAGTAGCTGCCAGATGCGGGTGCCCACCTCGTCGAGCCCGAAGTAGCGCTCGCTCTTGAGATCCAGCAGCACCGCCTCGTTGCCCACCTCCTGGAAGAGGACCTCGGAAGAGAGGGTGACAATCCCGTTCATGCGCGTGACCATAGACCATCCACCGGCTGACATCCGCCGCTAGCGTACCCGCTCCACCGAGGAATTGCGACCGACCCGGCCCCCATGACCACCAGCCCCACCCCACCGCATACCCCGGTGATGCAGCAGTACCTGCGCATCAAGGCCGAGCACCCGCAGATGCTGCTCTTCTACCGCATGGGGGACTTCTACGAGCTGTTCTACGAGGACGCGGAGCGGGCGGCGCGGCTTCTGGACATCACCCTCACCCGGCGCGGGCAGTCGGCGGGTCAGCCGATCCCCATGGCCGGGGTGCCCTACCACGCCGTGGAGGGCTACCTGGCCAAGCTGGTGCGGGCGGGCCAGTCGGTGGCCCTCTGCGAGCAGATCGGCGACCCCGCCACCAGTAAGGGGCCGGTGGAGCGGCGGGTGGTGCGCATCGTCACCCCTGGCACCGTCACGGACGAGGCCCTCCTGGAGGAGCGCCAGGACAACCTGCTGTGCGCCATCTCGGCCGCCGGGGAGCGCTTCGGGCTGGCGGCGCTCGACCTGGGCAGCGGACGCTTCGCGGTGCAGGAGCTCGCGGGCATCGAGGCCCTGCAGGGGGAGCTGGGCCGGCTGCGACCGGCAGAGACCCTGCTCTCGGAGCAGCTGCGCCTGGAGCAGCGGCTGAACCTCACGGGCATCACCCGCCGGCCCCCCTGGCACTTCGACCCCGACTCCGCCCAGCGGCTGCTGTGCCGCCAGTTCGGTACCCGGGACCTGGCCGGCTTCGGCTGCCAGGACCTGCCCCTGGCCATCGGGGCGGCGGGCTGTCTGCTCCAGTACGTCCAGGACACCCAGCGCACCGCCCTGCCCCACCTGCGCGGGCTGCTCACCGAGAGCGGTGACGAGGCCCTGATCATCGACGCCGCCACCCGGCGCAACCTGGAGCTGACCCAGAGCCTGAGCGGCCGCCCCGAGCACACCCTGGCCGGGGTGATGGACCGCACCCTTACCCCCATGGGCAGCCGGCTACTTCGGCGCTGGATCCATCGCCCCCTGCGGGATCGGCTGGAGGTAGGCGGGCGCCACGCCGCCATCGAGACCCTGCTCACCCAACGGGCCCATCCCGAGATCCGCGCCCTGCTCCAGGGGGTGGGGGATCTGGAGCGCATCCTGGCGCGGGTGGCCCTCCAATCGGCCCGGCCCCGGGACCTGGCGGTGCTGCGCGACTCCCTGCGCCTGCTGCCGGCGATCCAGGGCTGGCTCGGTCCCCTCGCATCCCCGCTCCTGGAGGCGCTCTCCCGGCAGATCGCGGAGCACCCCGAGGTGGTGGACCTACTGGAGCGGGCCCTCATCGAGAACCCACCGGTGCTGATCCGCGACGGCGGGGTCATCGCCCCCGGCTACGACGGGGAGCTCGACGAGCTGAGGGCCCTGTCCCAGAACGCCGACCAGTACCTGCTCGATCTGGAGCAGCGGGAGCGGGAGCGCACCGGCATCCCCAACCTGCGGGTCTGTTACAACCGGGTGCACGGCTACGGGATCGAGATCAGCCGCAGCCACAGCGAGCGGGTCCCCGAGGACTACGTGCGGCGTCAGACCCTCAAGGGGGCGGAGCGCTACATCACCCCGGACCTCAAGGGCTTCGAGGACCGGGTCCTCAGCGCCCGGGAGCGGGCCCTGGCCCGGGAGCGGGCCCTCTACGAGGGGCTCCTGGAGCGCCTGGGGGAGCAGCTCCTGCCCCTGCAGGCCTGTGCCGAGGGGCTGGCGACCCTGGACGTGCTCTGCAACCTGGCGGAGCGGGCCGAGGCCCTGGATTTGGTGCGACCGCTGCTCTGGGACCAGGAGGGCATCCTGATCCGCGAGGGACGCCATCCGGTGGTGGAGCGGGTGGTGGAGGGCCCCTTCGTGGCCAACGACGTCGGCCTGGACCCGCGCCGGCGCATGCTGATCATCACCGGCCCCAACATGGGGGGAAAATCCACCTTCATGCGCCAGACGGCGCTGATCGTGCTGCTGGGCTACGCGGGGAGCTTCGTCCCCGCCGCCGAGGCGCGTCTGGGGCCGGTGGACCGCATCTTCTCCCGCATCGG
>CAZFHV010000067.1:0-15961 GCA_964519095.1 uncultured Chromatiaceae bacterium
CAAGGAGATCATCCGCGTGGATTCGGTGGTGCGCTTCTATCGCCTGCGCAACGTGCTCAACTACATCAGCAGCAAGGGCTACCTGACGGAGCCCAACTACCAGCGCTGGCGCCTGAAAGAGCCCTCCTGAGCCCCGCCAGCTTGGGGGAGCGGCACTCAGCGCTCGCAGAATTCGTCCAGGTAGGCCTCGTAGTAGTCGCGTCTCTGCTTGAGAGCCATGCCCTGCTTGGCCTTGTAGCCGTGGCGCAGCCGGTTCTCCACCTCCTCGAGCCGCTGGCGCTTCTCCCAGCACTGGCGCTTCTGGGTCTCCGCGGCCCTTCCCGCGGCGGCGTCCTGTCTCAGCCTGTTGCGAGGCTTGGTCGGCACCTCAAGCAGCTCTGTGGGGACCTTGGGCGCTACCCAGCCCGTGGGCCGGTCCTCGATGGTGAGGGTCTGCTCCTGGGTCCGGGCGTCGCAGGGTCCCTGGCGGAACTCCACGCTGCCGTCTGCTGCGGTGCAGCGAGAGATCTCGGTGCTGCCGGCCGCGTAGACAGGGTTCAGGGCCAGGTCGGTGGCGGCCAAGATTCCAATGGCGAGGAGGCACCGGAGGCTGGACGGGCACATGGCCGCTCCCTTGGGGCGTGGGTGGGGGAGGTCCATTGTCCCCGCGGTGCCCCGGCTCGGGCAATCGGGGCGAGCCATCGCCTTGCTCCTCTGGCGGTAGGGGTCAGTCCCCCAGGGTGAGGATGAGCTTGCCCACCGTCTGGCCGGTCTCGAGGGCGCGCTGGGCGGCGGCCGCCTCCTCCAGGGGATAGGCCGTGACCCGGGGCAGGCGGAGGCGCTCCTCGGCCAGCCAGCCGAGCAGCTCCCCCATGGCCCCCTCCAACAGGCCGACGCGGTCGAACAGGAAGCTCAGGTTGAAGGCGAGTACGCTGCGGTTGGCGTTGCTCATGCGCAGGGGGTCGAAGCGGGGGGTGCGCCAATAGTCCCACAGCAGCTTGATCCAGCTCGGTCGGCGGCCGTCCCGCGGTAGCATGCTGGCGAAGCCGTAGACCACCAGCTTGCCGGCGGGGGCCAGGTGACGGTAGCTCTGCATCAGGGTGCTCACGCCGTTGGCGTCGAGCACCAGGTCATAGCCCCCGGGTGCGAGGCGCTCCGCCTCTCGCCACAGGTCCTGGCGGGATCGGTCGATGACCGCCTCGGCGCCCAGCTCCAGGACCGGCGTCACCTTGTGCGAGGCCCCCACCACCCGCCCGCCGGCGATCCGCCCGAGCTGCACCAGGGCGCTGCCCACCCCGCCCGCCGCCGAGTGCACCAACAGCCGTGCACCCGGGCGGGGATGGGCCAGCTCGAAGAGGGCGAACCAGGCGGTGAGGAAGACGGTGGGAAAGCCCGCGGCCTCACGAAGGGGGATGCCGGCTGGGAGGGGAAACACCAGGCGCCGCGGGGCGACCAGGTCGCTCGTGTAGCCGCCGAAACGGGTCAGGGCCACGACCGGGGTCCCCACGGGTAGATCCTCGACCCCCGCGCCCACCTCCTCCACCCGACCGGACACCTCGAAGCCGGGGACCAGGGGGTAGCCGCCGTAGCGACGGGCGGCGTCGTAGAGCCCCATGCGGCTGATGCAGTCCGCGTAGTTGACCCCGCAGGCGGCCACCCGGATCAGGACCTCGCCGGGGCCGGGGCGGGGATCGGGCCGCTCGGCGAGCCCCAGCCGTTCATAACCGCCGGGACGCTCGATGAGGACGCAGCGCATCCCCTCTAGCCCCACGCCACAGGGCGTCTGGGGGTTAATGCCAGCGGTCGCTTTCTCACAGCCGGTTCTCCAGCACCAGGAACCAGGGACGCCGCCCCACGCGCTGGAGGTGTCCTTCCGCGTCGAGCTCCAGGAAGCTCTTGGAGACGGCGTTGCGCACGTTGCCGCCGATGGCCTCCAGGGTGCGCCCGTCGGTCCGTACCACCAGGTCGCAATGGGATCGCACGTTCTGCAGGGTCCAGGGCGTCACCTGCCCGGCACGGGCAAGCTCCGGCGGGATCTCCGCGCTGGAGCAGATGAGGTCACCGGGCTCCGGGCGATAGACACCGATGCCGCGGGGGACGAAGAAGCGGCCCGGCTCGGGCGAGGTCTCGATGATCTGGGCCAGGTAGCTGCGGTGCGCAGCGGCGGGGGGGAATTGCCACTCGGGCACCCCTGCCTCCCGCATCAGCCAGCTGATGAAGGCCCCCGACCAGGGTGCCTGACAGTGGCGCCCGCTGAGGTCGGGCCTGTCCACCGCGCGCCAATACTGGTTCACCCGGCCGATGCGCTCCGGGTCCTCGTCCTCCCAGAGGCCCACGTGGGGGATGCTCTCCTCGTCGAGGCTGTAGACGACCCTCTGCCTGCCGAAAAAGACCCATTCCTGCTCGGCGAGGGCCAGGAGGTTGCGCTTGAGGGCGGGCTGGGGAATGGGTCGGGCCCCCAGGGGCTGCCCCGCCCAGCTCCCCTCCTCCGCCGCGGGGGCTTCGCCCCGATCGGGGGGGGTAGCGCACCCCAGAAGGGTGAGGACCAGACCCAGGACCAGCAGGGGAAGGCAGAATCGGTTCACGGCGGATCCTGGGGCCGACACCGCGGTCTAGCGCGGCGGGCGTCGCGCCTCCCGGAACCAGGGGCGGTACTCCTCCATGCGTGCCCGCTGCTCGGCGGGGGCATGGCGCCGGCAAGTGGCCTCCTCGGCGCTCCCCCTGGTGGCCCCCCAGCGCAGCTCGACGCAGTCGTTGGGGTTGTACGCCATCTCCAGGGCGCCCCTCCGCTCATAGAGGTCCGCCAGGCTCAGGTGCCAGGGGCTGCCGTCACTGCGGCTGTAGGCGATGGAGCGCTCGTGCAGACGCCGGGTGTGGAGCTGCGAGATGCGCCCTGCGGCCGTCGCCGGGGGCTCGCCCCGCAGCAGGTACAGTTCCGGGTGGCGCCGGATACGCTCCGGCAGGCCCTCCAGCACCCGCATGGCGATCAGCAGGCGCATGTCGCGGGACGGTGTGGAGTAGTCCTCCCAGGGGCCTACCGTCTCGAAGATGGCCACCCCGCTCGGCATGGGCACCGTACCGGGGTTGCGGCGCATGTAGGTCTCGCCGTTGTCCACCGAGGTGAGGCGCGTCTCCAACTGCTCCATCAGGGCCGCGAGCGTGGCCTCGTAGGCCGCCGCGGGCTCCAGCCCCTGGGGGTTGATCAGGGCGCTCATGCGGGCGTAGAAGTCGTCCGCCGGGAGCCGACCCTGCTCCGCCGAATAGGGGGCGAAGCCCGTGGCCGCGCCCAGCTCCCCGTTGGAGGCGGGCCTGGGGTGCTCTCCCCCCACCAGGGGGCGGAAGGCCTTGAAGCCGGCACCTGCGCTGGGGACGTCGTTGGCGAACAGGAAGGTTCCCTCCCAGAAGCGCTTGCGGGCCACCGAGTTGTCCGGCTGGGCGTCTACGGCCAGAAGCAGTCCCTCGCGCCCCGGGGTCTGGGGCACCCACTGGGCCACCACCAGCACGTGCCCGTAGGGATCCGCGAACAGCGTTCCGGGCCAAAGGAAGCGGCGCTCCAGGGGCACCGGATAGAAGTCGGTTCCCTCATCGGCGAGGGCTGTTCGGGCGCTCCCCGAGTGGGCCATGTCGAGAAGCTTGCGGGTCGCGGTCACGAAGGATGCAGGCGAGGCCGCCGACCTCGTGAAGCCCTCCTCGACCAGGGGCTTGCCGCAGCTCGGCGGGGCCTTGGCACTGCCGCGGCCGCAGGGGCGGTAGGCGAAGGGGAGCCCGACCTTCCAGGCGAAGTAGGCCCGCAGGAAATAGGGCAGGTCGGCGCAGTCGGGGTTGGCCGGGATCTTGGCGTCCTCGCCCCGGCTGAGGTGATCGTTCAGGAAGTTGCGCTCCGGGTCCCGCAGCACCGGCTGCAGGGAGGGGAAGCTCAGGGACTGCTCCGGCGGGGCGGCGAACAGCCGCTCGATCCAGGCCGAGTAGAGAGCCTCCGCCGCCAGATCCCAGCGGCGCAGGGGAAAGTCGTCCCCGCCCCTGGGTCCGTCGCGGCCCACCAGGACCTCGCGGCAAGACACCGAGCGCCCATCGCGCAGGGCCTCGACGCGGTAGCTGCCGCCGCTCGCCTCGATCACCGCCGCGGACAGGCTCCAGGGCGGCCCGCCGAAGGACCGCACGGGTAGGGACAGCACCTGACCCGCGGGGTCAGACACCCGCAGCCCCCCCAGCGCCCCATCGGTGGCCACGGCCAGGATGTCGAGGGAGGCATTGACCGCCGGGGCTCGGGGTGAGGTCCAGATGCGGACCCCCTCGCTCTGCTCGCAGGGCGAAGACCCGGTCACGGCCGATGCCCTGAGCGGCCAGAGGAGCGCGGCGCTGGCGACCAGGGGGGCGAGCAGGCGCGTATGTGTCGGCATGGGCGGACCGGGCTCTGGTGGGGGGCGAGGGGGGTAGGCGGAAAGGTAGGCCCGTCGCCGGGTGGCGTCAACGCGGGCAACGGGTTGCGGAATCCACCCAACCCCGCCCCAATCGCTCGCCAGCCCAGGACACAGGGAACCGCGGCAGGGGGTGGCTGCCTGCCGTCGAGTCGATCCCAGGGGATAGCCGCCCGCCAGCCTCTCTTCCAGGATAGCTACGGCAAGGTCCGTGCGGCGGCTTGTGGCAAGCGAATGGCCCCGCTCAGCAGTTCTTCCAATCAGACCAGTCCTCGGTGGTGTTGCGAATCATCCGCTGGGCATCTCGCTCCAGCCAGCCTTTGTCGCGTTGCTTGAGATCCTCGAGGACCGCCGCGATCGCCTCGTGGGTCCCCAGATGGACATTGGCGGTCTCCCAGCCCATGGCCCGCAGCAGACGCCTCTCGTCGTGCACGGGGCCCAACTCCGAGAACTCGATGCGACGGCTGTCGGGGCCGAGCGCACGCACGACCCAGCGTTTGTAGACCCGCACCCTGGGGTCGCGGCGGCGCACCGCCCGCGCGAGCAGCTGCTCGTAGGGGTGCCGTTCCCCCTTGGGCGCACGTTTCGCCCACACCGCCGCCGAGGCAATCAACGCCTTGGCTTCCCGGGCCCTGAACCCCTCCTGGGCCTGCGCCACCGCGGTGTAGCGCGGACGGCCCAGGCTCCCCACGCCGGCCTTGCGGCGGTGCCGGACCTCGTATTCCGAATCCTTGGAACCGAGCGCCGCTTCGAGCTTGCGGATCACCCCCGAAGGGATCCGCTTCTTCTTGAGGACCTCGTTCTCCTCGTCCCTCAGCTTGTTCCAGTAGTCATCCGGTGAGCGCCCGCTCTCCGCGTAGGCCTCCCGCAGCCACTCTCGGTGCTTGTCGACGACGAAGGGCTCGCCGCCCTTCTCCAGTCCCTCGCGGTAGCCCTCGAGGATCGCCTCGCACGCCTCTGCGAGGTCGATCTTGATCTTGAGGGCTGGGTCGGAACGGGCAAGCCCCAGGCTGGTGGCCAGGCGAACCAGGTCGAGCGCGTAGGGCAGGAGGGCCGCCTCGTCGAAGTCGTTGATGCCCCACACCAGCTCACCCTGCTCATCGCGCCAGGTGCCGAAGTTGGCGACGTGCAGATCCCCCACCGCCAGGACCTTGGGTGCCTGCCACGCCTCGGGACAAAGCTCGGGGAAGCGCTGGAGCCACCGGTAGAAGGTCCCGCGCAGGAAGCTGAAGGGGTCTTCCTCGAGGAGCTGGTGCTTGTCCCTGAGGTCGCCCTCGACGATCGGGAGCTGTTTCCCGAGCCAGGATTCGTAACTCTTGGTCGCTTGGCAGATGCTCATCGTTGGCTATCCAGGCAGTGGCAGGGGCTCACCCAGCACCCAACACCCGCGGCAGGCAGCTCAGGCTGGGGATTCCAAGGGTTCAGTCGTCGGTGGAGCGTTTGCGCATGCGATCGCGGAACTCGCGGCAGATGGCGTCGAATTCCTTGCGCTTTTTCAGCGAGGCGCCCTTCCCAGGCGTCGTCCCCTGGAGGTAGGCCCGCTCCAGGCGCTCCTCGTCGCGGCGCTTCTTGTCCTCCCGAATGAGGGCGCAGATGTAGTCGCTCGCATCCTCGTATCGCTTCTCCTCGACGCGCTCCTTCACGAACTCCCTGAGGGCATGGGGAATGGCAATCTGCATGGTGGTGGACCTGTTCTGTGACCCGCGGGATCGTCTTCTTGCCAAATCTACACGACAGCGGCGAGGTGCCGAAAGGCCCCGCCCGGTTTGCGCCTGGCCCCGACCCAGCCTCCGGAGCTGCCGGAGAGGGCATCGCCGCTCTTTGACAAGCCCGAGCGCGAGACCGGATCATCTCGCCCCTTCAACCCCAACCCCTCCTTCGCGCCACCCATGGTCCAGCTCCCCCCTACCGGCCGCTCAACCCACAGCGACCGGGCCCGAGAAGGCGTCACAGGCGGCGAGGAGCCCCGTGCGAGTCGCCGGCTGGCCGCGATGGTGTCGTCCGGTCCCCGTTGCAGGGGATCGCTGCACACCGGCCCCTGGTCCGAGGGGGAGACCTGAGGTGAGCCGCACTCTGCGCTTCCGCCTCGACGGCAGCTTCACCCTGGTGCAGTTCACCGACACCCATTTCGAGGACGGCTGTGAGGCGGATCGGCGTACCCAGGCCCTGATGGGGCAGGTGCTGGATCGGGAGCGCCCCGATCTGGTGGTCCTCACCGGGGACGTGATCGGGGGCGTCGGCGCCCGGGACCCGCGCCTTGCCTGGGAGCTAGCGGCCGCACCCCTGGTGGAGCGGGGCCTGCCCTGGGCATCGATCTTCGGCAACCACGACGATGAGTGCGGGGTCCCGCGCCGGGGGCTCCTGGCCATTCAGCAGGCCATCCCAGGCTGTCTCACGGTCCCCGGGCCGGGACGGGTGTCCGGCCTGGGCAACTACCTGTTGAGGATCCGTGAGGCCAAGGGACCAGGGACCGGCTTCGTGCTCTGCTGCCTGGATACCAACAGCTACGCCGAGACCGACATCGGTGGCCATGGCTGGGTGCGGGAGGATCAGGTCCGCTGGTTCCGCCAGGCCATGGGGCGCCTGAGCACCCCGGAGGCCCCCGATCCGCCGCCGGTGCTGGTGTTCATCCACATCCCGCTCCCGGAGTACGACGAGGTGTGGCGCCTGGGGCTCTGCCAAGGGGAGAAGCGCGAGGCGGTGTGCTGCCCGCGCATCAACACGGGGCTGTTCGCCGCCATGCACCTGGCCGGTAACGTGCGCGGGGTGTTCGCCGGGCACGACCACATCAACGACTACGAGGGCAGCCTGCACGGCATCCGCCTCTGCTACGGGCGAGCGACGGGCTACAACTGCTACGGCGAGGACGACTTCCCCCACGGGGCCCGCGTCATCCGCCTCCAGGAGGGGGAGACGGACTTCCGCACCTGGATTCGCCTGGACGACGGCACCCGTATCGACTACCCGCCGTCCTCCGGCGCCTGAGCGCCCGCCGCGGCCGGCGGTTCCACACCGAGCAGGCCCCCGGACTGGGCCTCCACCAGGCGGCTGAAGGCGCCGCCCCGGCGCGACAGCTCCTCGAAGGTCCCCCGCTCGACGATGCGCCCCTGGGAGAACACCAGGATGAGGTCGGCGTTGCGGATGGTGGAGAGCCGGTGGGCGATCACCAGCGTGGTGCGCCCGCGCATCAGGGTGTGCAGGGCCTGCTGGACCCTGACCTCGGTGGCGGTGTCGAGCGCGCTGGTGGCCTCGTCGAGGATGAGGATGGGCGGGTTCTTCAGCAGCACCCGGGCGACGGCGAGGCGCTGGCGCTCCCCGCCGCTGAGGTTGGAGCCCCGCTCGCCGATGTGGGTCTGGTAGCCCCGGGGCTGGCGCAGGATGAAGTCGTGGGCCTGGGCCTGACGGGCCGCCTCCACCATCTCCGCCTCGCTGGCCTCGGGACGGCCCACCCGCAGGTTGTCCTCGATGGTGCGGAAGAAGAGCAGGCTCTCCTGGAACACCACCCCGATGTTGGCCCGCAGGGAGTCCAGCGTCACCTCCCGGATGTCGATCCCATCCACCAGGATCCGGCCTTGTTGGGGGTCGTACTGGCGCATCAGGAGCCCCATGGTGGTGCTCTTGCCGGCACCCGTCTCCCCCACCAGGGCCACCTTCTGGCCCGGCTCGACGTCGAAGCTCACCTCCTCCAGGGCCCGCTTGCCCGTGTCGTAGGAGAACCCCACCCCCTCGAACACCACCCGGCCCTTGACCCCTGCCAGGGGCACAGCGCCCGGCAGGTCCTGCACCCGGGAGCGGGTATCGAGGATCTCAAAGAACTGGGCGAGGGATGGGGCCTGCATGAACAGGCCATTGGTGAACTCCACCGCCTGGCCCAGCCGGCCGATCAGGTGGTTGGCAAAGCCCATGAAGGTGACGATGGCCCCCACGCTGACCTCGCCCTGGAGATTCAGCCAGGCGCCCAGGGCGAAGATGGCGATCACCGTCAGGGTGGACGCAGCGCTGTTGAGCACGCTGATCACCGCCCACCAGTTGAGCACCGGGAACTGGGCCGCCACCACCTGCTCCATCACCCGGTGGAGCTGCCTGAGCTCCGCCGCCTGGCGCACGAAGCTCTGCACCAGCAGCACGTTGCCGATGGCATCCCCCGCCCGCTCCGCGAGCTCGGTGTGTCGGACCTGCACCTCCCCCTGGGCGCTATGGGTGCGGTGGGTCACGTAGGCGGTCAGGGAGGCCGACAGGACCGTGAGGACGATGAGCACCAGCCCGAGCTTCCAGTTGAGCAACAGGGTCAGGGGCAGGAGCACCAGGATCGCGACGAAGGTGCTGAGGTGGCTGCGAAACATCATCAGCCAGAGGTGGAACACCTCGTCGCCCCCCGAGAGCATGATGCTCAGCAGCCGCCCCGAGTGGGCCCCGTGGTGGAAGGCGAGGTGCAGTTGCAGGACGTGGGCGAAGTACTGGGCCATCACATCGAGGCGGAGGCGGTGAGCCAAGCGGTCCGCGTGCAGCGACACGATGGCCCCGATGACGATGCTCCCCACCCCCACCAGCAGCCAGAGCCCGAACAGGCGGATGCCGTCCCGCAAGGTGGCCTCAGCACCGCGGGTGCCTGCCTGGGTGAGCAAGTCGATGGTCTGGCCGAACAGCATGGGCTCCACGAAGGGAACCGCCGCCAGGGCGAGGTTGGCGAGTGTCAGGCCGATGGCCAGCTCGCGGACCGGGTACAGGACTTTCAGTACCCGCCGGTATACCTTGAGGGGTTTGAAATCGATCATGACGTGCTTCTTCTTGACCCCTATCCCAGTTGATCGACCCGAAAAGAGTCCGCAGTGCGTACGTTACAGGGCTGCCACCGCTCGCTTCTGCCTGCGCTGGACCAACAGTAGGGCGCGCAGGGCGAGGTTCGGCGGGGCACCCCGTTCAGTCGAAGGTAACGAATGTGGTTGCACCCTGCTCGAAGATGTGATGCCTCCGGGACCCGATGGCGGTCTCGAAAACGCGCCGCACGCCAGGGGCGATCTGCTCATGTAGCTCGATCGCGAGGACCCGGGTTTTCGGCAGCCAACCGGCGGAGTCCGCGAGCACTTCCCGCTCACTGCCCTCGATATCCATCTTGAGCACATCGATCCGCTCAACGCCAAAGTCCTGGCAGAGCGACTCGATGGTGACCGCAGGGACTGATCCGTCCATAGCGTTCGCCGATCGCGCGAACTGGAAACAATCCGCATTCGAGGAATCGTCGAGGATCTTCGCGTAGCCGTTGCGGGCAAGCACGGCTGCCTCCACCAGGGTGATGCTGTCGAATGTTTCCGTGTTATGCCGCGCGACCTCCGCGTTTCTTGGCTCCGGCTCGACTGCGAGGATACGCGCAGCTGGAAAGCGTAGGGCAAAAAAGACCGACACGAAACCGACGTTCGCGCCGACATCGATGATCCAGTCGGGCTCTCCGTAGCCCGGGAACTCGTAGAGTCCTTCCATGAAGACCTCGCGAAACGTCACCCGGTCGACCGTCCCGGGACGCAAAACCACACGATGCGTCGTGCCGGGGATAGGTACCACCACTGGCGAGCGGCTGAACTGGGTCCGCCAGAGCACAGATATACCGGCTAGGCCAAAGAAGCGAATGAACTTCCGAATGACACGAGCATAGTCTCGTATACTCGCTACTCGACCGAGATAGTTGGTACTCCTCGATGGGTCCACCCCCTTCGTCATCGCCCGGCCTCTCGATTCAGGTACGCCTTGAGAAGCCGAGCGATGCTCTTTGGGCTACGGTGGTCGCGGTACCTTTGCGCAGCGTCCGGGAACTCCGTCCTCGCCCGCAGGGCTTCACCTATCGCGCGTGGCAGATCGGTCTCCGAGGTGAATGTGGCTCCGGCCGGAACCGGGACCCCGACCTGGGCGCGAAAGATCGGATAGTCGGGACAGACCACGTTCCTGCCAAAGGCTATGGCATCGGTTATGGTCGCACTGGGGCGATAATAATAGCTGTCGCGGTCGTAGTTCAGGAGCAGGACGTCACACAGAGCCAGCGCCTCCGCATAAGCCGCGTCCGTGGTGGTATCCAGGGTCCGAAACCCGTGGGATCCGGCTTCTCGGAGGAAGTCCTCGGAGGAAGATCCCACCAAGACCTCTATTTCGAGCCCCCCGGATCGGGTTACCCTGTCCAGGAGCCGGAGGATACCCTGCTGTCCCTTTTCCCCGCGGAAATGCCCCACCACACCGACCACGGGCACTGGTCCAGCTGGGGGCGGCACCGCGGGGGGCTCTTCTTCGCCGATCCCGAGTGGCAAGACCAGGATCTGCTCCGAGCCTGGTTTCTTGGTTATCGTCTCCAGCCCGGCTTCGGTCTCCAGGAGAATGAAGCGGAATCCCAATCCTAAGAGCAAGCGAAAGGCAAGACGATCGCGGGTCCTCTGATAGGCGCGCTGCAAGTTGTGATGGGACACGAAGAGGATGCGACGCCTGAGGCCCCAGAGTAGCGGGCTCGCGAGCAGCAGGGGTAAGGTCAGGAACTCGCGCACGATGATCAGATGCTCCGGCGGACAGCGAACGATGCTTCGTCGGAGCAGTACCGGATTCAACAGGTTTCGCAGCGAGATCGGAAGTCGCAGGAAGCGGCCTGTTTCGTGGTCCTGGAAACTCACGAAAGAGACCGGTAGGCCCTCGTCAGTCGCTGCCCGACCAAAGACCTCGACCCCGCGGTGGCACCGATAGCTCTTCACTAGAATATCCTTGCTGGCTCAGGACGTGCCTCGACACCGATGCTCCCCACCCCCACCAGCAGCCAGAGGCCGAACAGGCGGATGCCGTCCTAAAAGATGGCCTCCGCACCGGCAGCTCCCCCTTGGGTCAGGCTGAAGGCCGGCTTGTGGACCAGGTAGAGAACTATTAGTACCCGCCGGTACCTTGAGGGGTTTGAAGTCGATCATTGTTTGTTTGGTCTACTGTGGCATTGCATTCTGCTAGAAACCCGCACTCCGCATCCAGATGTCCGCGGTCCCTCTGGGGACCTAAGCATTGTGCGGGAGCCTCCACCTTTGTATGGCTGCGACAACGGCTCGATACGCAGGACCGATTAATTCGTGCCGTGCGAAGAAGGGTCTCAAGAACTGCAGGTAAGGAAGCCAGTATCCGATCGGCCCGTACCGAGCCCGGGTGTCGGACAACTGGCCGCACCAGTGAACGATGGTGTCCAGAGCGGTCTCTTTCGAAAACCACCGCTCCCACTCAGCGCGGGCCAGCTCAGCCATGGTGTTGAATCGAGGAACGTGTTGCTGAAGTAATTGCGGAATAGTCCCGACTGCGTTCTCAGGGACCCGAAGAGAGAACCTTTCCCACTGGGGACCAACTGGCTCTACCCACTGATCAGAAATAATCACTGGTACGCGCTGCGCTTTCATCGCCTCAAAGATGCGAAAACTAGAGGGTCCTACGCCGCGGGGGCAGAGAATAAAACGGCTGTCGCAAAGGGATGCAGCATAGCGCCGCTGGTATCCTGCATACACATCCGAGGGTTGGCCGATCAAGTTGCCGATGTGGCTGCCAGTGTCCTCAATAAGCGCACCTGCTGCACCGGCGAGCTTCATGATTTCCCCGCGCACAGAAGAGTTGCCAGCAGTGCCTAAGAAACTATAGACATAGCGTGCAGTCGAAGGATCGGAGGGCTGGATCCATTCATGGTCGAAGACCTTGGGATAAAATCCCGATCGCTCCCAAAAGGGCATATGCCACCTTGACTCCACAGAGGCATAGACGCCGGGGAGTCTCGGGATACACTTGTCCGCCCAGCTAAACAGATAGCATTTCGAAAAATACGCCACTACGAGCTCGTTGTTGAGTACCTGCGGCCAGGGCACGGAGTTACCCGCAATTAGCAAGATAATATCGGCCCGCGCTGGGTCATCGGTGAGATTGATTGTCTCCGAATGCCTGGCGCTTTCTGAGAGACGCCAATAGTCATGCCACCACTGGGTGCGTTTATCTGTGTCGCCGGCCAGGCTGACCATTAGGACGTTCATAATGCCGCGCATCCTTGTGGCGCGCCCCTACAGACCAAGCAAATTGTCCTGGCGGTAGAGGATCGCCGTGGTATCTGGGTGGCCGTTGCCCGGCGCGAGTCCGTACAGGTCCAATTGGCGGAAGCCCCACGCCGTCATCGCGGCGATAGCCCGGTCTACCTCGGGCCAGTCTGCATTGTCCACGATCAGCACCCCACGAGCGGAAAGCCGCTGGATCGAGATTTCCACGCAACGGGGCCGGTGGCTGCCGTCAACCACCACGAGGTCGAAGTAGTCAGGGTGCGTGACCAGAGCATCTAGGTACGCCGCCTCGTCAGCAGCGAAGAGGTACTGAACGTTCGGTGGCAATTGGGGGGCGATGATGTCGTACCAGGCCCGACTGTCCTCCACCGAGACCACGCGAGCCGCGCGCCGCGCCCACCAGATTGTGGAATTGCCCGAGCCGAATTCGAAGACATTGATGGGGCTTGCGACTGGGCCAAGGCGTGCTTCGAGCAGGTGGATGGCCGGATAGCTGTACCAGGGCAGGGCCTCGCCGTTGACGTCAAGGGGCCGGCCGGCGCGTAGCGAGCGGAACCACCCCGATCGGCGCAGGTAACCGATGAGCACCCCAAGCTGCTCCAGACCCAGGCGTTTGAGGACGAGGATCAGCAAGCGTTTCATAGCCAAACTCATCGTGTGGGGGTGTCCCGTGACACCAAGAGCTGATCCAGCGAACGAGCCCGTCAACCGAACCGAGCCGCGCGGGGAAGTTCACAACAGGCGCGGTTAGGTCGCGAAGACTATCACTATGGATCAAGGATGTGGTGTCCAGGGCGTTGACGGCGAATCTGTATGTGCAAATGCGCAATATGCCGACTCGAGAATGCTGCCGGTCTTGCCGCGGCCAAGCACGTCACCCGCCCGCTGTCCAGCCACTATGCCGCTCGATGAACCCCGCGACCCGCTCGTCCGCCAGCCTCGCCTGGGGCAGCGGCAGGGTCTGGAAGACGTGGGCCATGTGGCGCCAGACCTCCACCTCCACCTTTGCCCCGGCCGCGTGGGCACGCGCCGCGGCCCGCAGGGATTCATCGAGCAGCATCTCGAGCTCACCCACCTGGAAGAGCAGCGGGGGAAAACCGCTGAAGTCGCCGAAGAGCGGCGAGACGGTGGGCTCCAGGAACCGTTCTGGGGTTGCGTAGTAGAGGCGCAGGCCGACGATCTTCTCGAGGCTGAGCATGGGATCGCGCTCGGCGTTGCTGAGCAGGCTGGGGCTCGAGAGGCTGAAGTCGACCACCGCGGAGAGGAGTACGGCACAGCAGGGGAGGGGGTCGCCCTGCGCCTTGAGCCGATGCAGCAGCGCCAGCAGCAGGTTGGCACCGGCGGAGTCTCCGGCGCAGACGATGTGCCGAGGGTCAGCCTGGCGGCACAGCCAGCGGTAGGCCAGCTCGCAGTCATCGAGGGCCGCCGGGTAGGGGTGCTCCGGGGCCAGGCGATAGTCCGGGAGCAGGGCGCGCGCCCGCAGGCGTCGGCACCAGCGGCCGGTGAGGGCGGCGTGGACCTTGGGGAAGCGCAGGGCGAAGGCGCCCCCGTGGAGATAGAAGATGACGCGCTCCTCCCGGCTCTCGGGCGCCTGGATCCATTCGGCCGGGACACCGGCGGCATCGACCGGGGTCCGGCACAGGGCCGGGTCCAGCCTGACGAACCGGCGCTCGAAGCGGGCGTTGCGTGCGCGCAGCCGCGCGATGTTGCCGACCTTCGCGCGGCGGGCGACGCGGCGCAGCACCAGGTACAACAGCCAGCGCCTCAAGGCCCCCCCCGGTGCGTCGAGCACCTGCAAGTAAGGTGGCCGGGCTTCTTTGGCGGTCATGGCGGGAACGGCCGAGGTTGGGGAAGGGGCACCCCGCAAGGTATCGCACCTGGGGCTCGATGCAAGGGGCGTCCAGCAGAGCGCTAAGGCAGGGCCACTTCCGCGCAGAGGATGCAGGCTCTGTCTGGGTGAGCTCGCGTAGCCCAGTCACCGGTTGTTCCAAGGTGCACCCCCAGGAACGGCGCCCACCCCACAAGTGGCCCTCTGCCACCTGCCCCTGCCGCGGCGTTGCTGCAGGGCGAGTCCAATACCTAGAGATGGCACCAGGCTGGGGCGACGCTCCTACAGCCTCGCCAGCAGCGTCATCCCCCAGTCCCAGGGGACGGGCCCCTGGCGACCGCGGAAAAAAAGAACCCCATGCGGGGCATGGGGCTCGAGGGGTGTCCCGGCTGCGGGCCGGGGTGACTTAAAGAATCGAGCTACTTCTTGATGATGGGGTCGTTCGCGCCCGCATCGAAGAAGGCCTTGTTGGCCTTTTCGAAGGCCACACAGGCATCGCCGCCCTTGGCCGCATTGTCCCTCGTGCAGCGACGGGTGCCCTTGGCCAGGTCGGCACAAGCGCCACCCGGGGCGAACAAGGGGGCGCAGGCCTCGTGCATCTGCTTCTTCAGGGCCGCCTCGTCTTGCGCCATGGCCACCGAGCCCACCAGCAGCAGTGCGCAGAATACCGTACCTTTCATCTCGTCCTCCTCAGGTCAAACATCAAAAAAAGGTCAATGATTACAACCCGCTCCGCAGGCAAACAGGGTCCCTTGCCTACCCGCGCATGATACTGCAAACGTGGTTACGGTAAGAAGGCGTGGCGGTTACCGAAACGTGACGGAGCCCACGTTGGGGGTGCGCGAAAGGGCCGGCACCTCATCTGTGATAGGGAGGGCTGAGCTGGTGTACCGCCTCGATGAGGGCGCCGGCGTGCTCGGGGTCGATGGTGGCGTGGATGCCGTGCCCAAGGTTGAACACGTGGCCACTGCCGGACCCGAAGGAGGCCAGGATCTCCCCCACCTCGGCGCGGATGCGCTCCGGGGAGGCGTAGAGCACACAGGGATCCAGGTTGCCCTGCAGGGCGACCCGCTGGCCAACCCGCCGGCGCGCTTCGCCGATGTCGAGGGTCCAGTCGAGACCCAGGGCGTCGCAGCCGGTGTCCGCCATGGCCTCGAGCCATTGGCCCCCGCCCTTGGTGAAGAGGATGACCGGAACCCGCCGACCCTCCGCCTCCCGGGTGAGACCGGAGAGGATGCGGGCCATGTAGGCCAGGGAGAAGGTACGGTAGTCCCGGGGAGAGAGCACCCCGCCCCAGGTGTCGAAGATCATGATCGCCTGGGCCCCGTTGGCGATCTGGGCATTGAGGTACTGGGTGACCGCCTCGGCGACCTTGGCGAGCAGTTGATGGAGCAAGTCGGGGCGGTCGAACAGCATCCCCTTGCTGTGGGCGAACTGCTTGGCGCTGCCCCCCTCGACCATGTAGGTGGCGAGGGTCCAGGGACTGCCCGCGAAGCCAATGAGGGGGACCCGGCCGCCGAGCTCCCGCCGGATGAGCCGCACCGCCGCCATGACGTAGCCCAGGGATTGCTCGGGGTCGGGGATACCCAGGCGCCTCACGTCCGCCTCGGTGCGCACCGGTCGCTCGAAACAGGGTCCCTCCCCCTCGCTGAAGTACAGACCCAGGCCCATGGCGTCGGGGACGGTGAGGATGT
>CAZFHV010000068.1:0-1304 GCA_964519095.1 uncultured Chromatiaceae bacterium
GATGGCCGTGCTCGCGCAGGACTCCCTTCACCACCTCGCGCAACGGGGCGCGGCTGCCCTCGCGCGGCGTCCAGTCGATCCTATGGTTCTTGCGGGCCCGTCGGTCCGCTCGGGCGGTCCTGCGCAACCTCCCCGACTCTTGCTTGGGCGCTTTGTTGTCGGGCAACGCTTCGCTTTTCCCCGACCTTCTCTGGGCCAGACCGGCTCCCCACCTGGTGCTCCGGCACGGCGGCTGGGTGGTGCGGCCACTCTTGGTGGTGGTGACGCTGCTGATCTCGCTGCAGCTGCTGCTCGGCTGAGGGCCCGCCGGCGTCTCTGCCGCTGTACGCGGCTTCAAGCGGATGGCCGTGCTCGCGCAGGACTCCCTTCACCACCTCGCGCAACGGGGCGCGGCTACCCTCGCGCGGCGTCCAGTCGATCCTGAGGTTCTTGCGGGCCCGTCGGTCCGCTCGGGCGATCCCGCCCCACCTCTCGGTGTCGAAAAATGGAGGTCCGTGATGTTGCGCTGCACAAAAAGATGCGCTATGCTGCAATGCAGCAATAGAGCCTGTCCACAACAACCCGGAGAAACCCCGATGAAGATCACCGACCAAGTCGTTCCCTCTGTCGAAGAGCTGGCTGCCCCCATGATCGAGCTGAACAAGATCGCGCTGGGCTACACCGAGAAGCTGGTCGAGCTCAACCTCGCCTTGCTGCGCAAGCAGACAGACGTGGTGCTGGCGAGCTGGCGCGAGGCCCTCGCAATCAAGAATGTCGAGCAGGTCCAGGATTACCTGACCCACCAGAGCAAGGTGGCTCGCGACGTGGTCGACGAGTACGTGGCCGAGGTGAAGGCCGTCACCGAGTTGAATCAGGGAGTGGCCAACGACATGCGCAAGGTGGTGGAGGAGAGCGTCGCCAAGACCGTCAAGAAGGCCGCTTAAAAGCCTCCAAGGCTCGGCGAACAGAGGCCGCCGGCGCGACGCCGACGGCCTCTTTCTTTTCCTGCGGCAGCACTGGGGAGCGGGCAAGAGGGGCCCAACTCCCAATCAGGGTCCCCCCAGCCGCTCCTCCACCAGACCCAAGAGCCGCTGCAGGGCCCCGCGGTTCTCCTCCAGCGCCCGCCGCCCCACCTCGCCGATACGCGCCCTCTCAGCCGGATCGCCGAGCCAGCCCCCCATGCGCAGGGCCAGCTCCCCGGCGCCCTGCACCCGCACCGCCGCGCCCCGTTCCAGCATCAGGGCGGTGATCTCGGCGAAGTTGAAGGTGTGGGGCCCCACCGCCACCGGGAGACCAGCGGCGACCGCCTCGAGGAGGTTGTGCCC
>CAZFHV010000068.1:1314-15922 GCA_964519095.1 uncultured Chromatiaceae bacterium
AAGGCCCCGTCGGCGGCGCCGAAGAACACCGCCAGCTCGCCCAGGGTGTCGCCGAGAAAGACCTTCGTTTCCGCCTCGCAGGGCCGCCCCTCGCTGCGCGCCACCAGGGGGAGCCCTTGGCGCTTCACCAGGGCCGCCACCCTCGGGAAACGCTCCGGATGCCGCGGCACCAGCACCAGGAGGGCATCGGGGAGCGACTGGAGGATCCGCTGGTGGGCCGCGAGCATCAGCTCCTCTTCGCCCTCATGGGTGCTCCCCGCCACCCACACCGGTCGGCTGCTGCCCCAGAGGCGGCGCACGACCTCGGCGCGCTCCCGCAGGCTGGCGGGCAGGGCCACGTCGAACTTGACGCTGCCCGTCACCTGCACCGCCGCCGGGTCTGCACCCAGGGCCAGAAAGCGGCGGGCGTCGGCCTCGGACTGGGTGGCGATGAGGGCAAACCGCCGCAGGACCCGCGTCGTGAAACCGCCCAAGCGCCCGTAGCCCCGCGCCGAGCGCTCCGAGAGGCGCGCGTTGGCCAGGAGCACCGGGATCCCCTGCCCCTGGCAGGCCGCGAGCAGGGCCGGCCAGATCTCCGTCTCCAGGATCACCACCAGACGGGGCTGAAACTGGCGGAGGAAGCGCATCACCACCCACCGAAGGTCGTAGGGGGTGTAGAGGTGCTGGACCCGCCCCCCCAGGAGTTGGCGCAGCCGCTCCGAGCCGGTGGGGGTGGTGGTGGTCACCACTACGCCGAGTCCGGGGTGGTGCTCCAGCAGGGCCTTGATGAGGGGAAAGGCCGCCTGCACCTCCCCCACCGAGACCGCGTGCACCCAGAGCTCGGCCGGTCTGAGCCCCTCGGGGTAGAAACCGAGTCGCTCCCCCAGCCGCTGGCGGTAGGCCGGCAGGCGCAGACTGCGCCCCAGCAATCGCAGCAGGGCGAGGGGCAGCAGGAGCCCCATCAAGAGACGGTACAAGGGCTCCAAGGAGCGCTCCCCAGGATCAGTCGTCGCGGATGGCCTGGATGATGCGGCTGGTGGAGCGACCCGCCCGATAGGGAAGGATCTGGACCGCCCCGCCCGCCGCGCGCACGCAGTTGCCCCCGGCCACCTGCTCCGGGCGGTAGTCGCCACCCTTGACCAGCACATCCGGCAGCACCCGGCAGATGAGCCGCTCCGGGGTGTCCTCCTCGAAGGGGACCACCCAGTCCACCGAGGCGAGCCCCGCCAGCACCGCCATGCGCTGGCTCAGGGGACTGACGGGTCGCCCAGCGCCCTTGAGGGCGCGCACCGAGCGATCGCCGTTCACCGCCACCACCAGCCGATCCCCCAGGCGGCGCGCCTCCTGGAGATAGGTCACGTGGCCCTCGTGGAGGATGTCGAAGCAGCCGTTGGTCATGACGATGCGCTCCCCCTGGGCGCGGGCCCGGGCGATGGCCTCCGCCAGGTCCTGCTCCGAGAGCACCGTGCGCCATTCGCTCCCCGAGAGGGCCAGGGCCAGCTCCCGCGGGGTGACGCTCGCCGCACCCAGCTTGCCCACCACCAGGGCCGCGGCACCATTGGCGAGCACCGCGGCCTCGGCCAGGGGACAGCCGCTGGCCAGGGCGGCGGCCAGCACCCCGATCACCGTATCCCCGGCACCGGTCACGTCGAACACCTCCCGCGCCCGGGTGGGCAGGTGCAGGGCCGGGCGAGCGGCCTCCAGGAGCAGCATGCCCCGCTCCCCCAACGTCACCAGGAGCGCCGGCAGACCCAGCGCCTCCCGCAGGGCCTCGGCGCGACGCCCCAGCTCCCCATCGTCCCCGCAGGGGCCCACCACCGCCTCCAGCTCCGCCCGGTTGGGGGTGAGGAGCCTGGCGCCCCGGTAACGGCCGAAGTCCCGCCCCTTGGGATCCACCAGGACCGGAACCCCCTGTGCCGCGGCCTGGGCGATCAGGGCCTGGGGGTCCGCCACCGTGCCCTTGGCGTAGTCCGACAGCACCAGCACCTGGGCCTCCCCCAGGGCCTGCCCGCACAGCTCGGGCAGGGGGTCCGGGTCCAGGGGGGCGAGGGACGCCTCGAAGTCCAGACGGATGAGCTGCTGGTGCTGGCTCAGCACCCGCAGCTTGGTGACCGTGGGGATGTCGGGGCGTGCCTGGATGAGGCAGCCGATGCCCGCCGCCTGGAGCCGATCCTGGAGGATCCGGCCCGCCTCGTCCGCCCCCACCACCCCCGCCAGCCACGCCCGCGCCCCCAGGGCGGCCACGTTCAGGGCCACGTTGGCGGCGCCGCCCGGGCGATCGTCCCGCGCCTGGACCTGGACCACCGGCACCGGGGCCTCCGGGGAGATGCGACTGGCGCGCCCGCTCCAGTAGCGATCGAGCATCAGGTCGCCGGCCACCAGCACCCGGGCGGCGGAGAAGTCGGGGATCTCCGGGGTACGCATGCTCGTCAGTGAGCGGCCTGGGGCCGTGCCGCGGACCAACCGCCCGGCAGCTCTTCACTTCGGCGGCGCCAGTCCTCGAGGGTCGGAGTCGGTCGTTGCTTGACCAGCAGCTTCCAGGCGAAACCCAGGAGGCTGTCGCCGTAGGAGATGCCCTTGCGCGGCAGGACCAGGGGATGGTCCGCGGGCGTGGCCGGGCCCCGCAAGCAGGTCACGGCGCTGCGGTAGCCCGCCCGATGGGCGGCAGTCACCGTGGTCCCATCGAAACTGCCGTAGGGGTAGCAGAGGTGCGGCACCGGCTCCCTCAGCAGGTCCTCCAGCGCCGCCTTGCTGTCGCAAAGCTCCCGGCGTTGGGTCTCGGGGTCCAGCCCCGCCAATCTGGGATGGGTGACGCTGTGGGAGCCGAGGTCGATCCCCGCGGCCCGCAAGCCGCGGGCCTGCTCACCGCTGAGGAGCCGGGGGACGGCCCGGCCGGGGTCCTTGGCGAACCAGTCCGCGCTACGGCCCAGATAGCCGCTGATGAGGTAGACCAGGGCCGGGAAGCCGTGCCGCTGCAGCTCCGGCAGGGCGAAGCGCAGGAAGCCCTCGTAGCCGTCGTCGAAGGTCAGTGCCACCGCCCGGGATGGCAGGGGTCGCTCGCCCCGCAGGCAGGCCAGGGCCTCATCCAGGCGCAGCACCCGGAAGCCGAGGCCCTTGAGCAAGCCCATCTGGGCGGCGAAGCGGCGGTGGTGGCAGTAGTTGGGGCGATGGGTGCGCATGGGCGGGAAATCGCCCACCTGATGGTACATGAGGATGGAGAGCCGTCCGCCCATGGTGCCCCTGGCTCAAGCGCCGCCGAGGCGATTATACAGATCGAGGTATTGGCCCAGGATGCGCGCTCGGCCGAACTCCGCCCGCACCCGCCTGAGTCCGGCCGCCACCAGGCTGCGGGCGAGATCCCGGTCGAGCAGCAACTGGCGCACCCCATCGGCCAGGGCCGAGGCATCGCCACAGGGCACACACCAGGCGTCCTCGCCGCCCCGGACGATCTCCTGGGCCCCGCGGAAGGCGGTGGTCACCAGGGGCCGGCCCTGGACCCAGGCCTCCAGCACCACGTTGCCCAGGGTCTCCTGGAGGAGCGAGGGGAACACCACCAGATCCGCGATCTGGTAGAAGGGGCCGGGATCCTCGCGCCAGCCCGCCCAGAGGACGCGCTCCCCCAGCCCGAGCTGGTCCGCCTGGCGTCGCAGCCCGGGCCCCAGGGGGCCGTCCCCCAGGAGCACCAGCCGCAGGGGCCGGCCGCCGATCTCCCCCGGCAGGCGGGCCAGGGCTTCGAGCAGGTAGCGATGGCCCTTGACCTCCACGAAGCGCCCGGGGGTGAGTAGCACCCAGGCCCCCTCGGGGATGGCGAGCTCCCGGCGGAGCTCGGCAAGCGTCTCGGGCGCCACGGCCGCCGGGGGATCGACGAAGTTGTAGATCTGGAACACCCGCTCGGCCGGCAGACCGTTGCGGACCAGGTAGTCGCACAGGCCGCCGGTGTTGCCGATCCAGGCGTGGGCATGGCGATAGGGACCCAGCTCGTAGTAGCCCCCGAGACGGGCGACGTGCACCACCCCGCCCCCGGGCCGCAGCTGGGTCAGGCGGGTGGCGCGGCCCATGTAGGTCTGGACGATAGCGGGGCGTACCTGCTCGATCACCCGAGCCACCGCGGCGCGGGACCAGGGATCCCAGACGGTGCGGTAGCCGAGCCGGTGAACCTCAGCCCCGCCGAGGTCCAGACCATCCAGGGCCCCGCCACGGCGGATGGCCACCGCAGGCCGCTCCCCGGCCTCCGAGAGGGCGCGCACGAAGCGGATGAACCACTGCTCGGCCCCCCCCAGGGTCTTGCTGCCCAGCATCTGCAGGGTGCTAACCAACCGCCCTCCCCCGCTCCGCCAGCACCCGCCGATAGACCGCCAGGTTGCCCTCCACCATCCCGTCCACCGAGAACTCCTCGAGCATCAGCGCCCGGCCGCCCTGTCCCAGGCGCGCCCTCAGGGCCGGGTCCCCGAGCAGGCGACGCAGGCCCGCCCGGAGGGCGCCCACGTCCCCCGGCGGCACCAGGAGCCCGTTGACCCCATCGCGCACCGCCTCGGGGATCCCCCCCGCGCGAGCCGCGAGGATGGGCACCGCGGCGCAGGAGGCCTGGAGGAGAGACACCCCCAACCCCTCGCGGATGGCGGGGTGGACCAGCAGGGTGAGACAGGACAGGACCCGGGCGATGTCACTGCGGAAACCGGCGAGGCTCACCACCCGATCGAGCCCCAGCTGGGCGATCTGCTGGCGCAGGGCCCCCTGCTCCGGCCCCTGACCGAAGAAGAGCACCCGCAGACCAGGAAACTCCGGCACCAGCTCCGGCAGGGCCTCCAGCAGATAGCGATGGCCCTTGCGCGCGATGAGCTGGGCCACCACCCCGATCACCGGGGCCCCCTCCGGCAGTCCCCATTCCCTCCGGAACCAGCCACCGTCGCAGGGTGCCAGGAAGGGCCGGGGGTCCACGGCGCTGCGCACGCGGACCAGCTTCTCGGGCGGGAGCCCCTCGGAGAGGAGCAACGACCCGATCCCCTCGGAGATGGCCACCACCCGGTCGTGCAGTCGGTACTTGAGGGCCACGGCCCAGCGCCGCTCGGGGTTGTCCTGCCGGCGCGAGTAGACGGCCGGCACCCCGGCGAGCCTCGCCGCGATCCCCCCCATCACGTCCGCCCCGATGCGGCTGTGCAGGTGCACCAGGTCCGGCCGCCAGTCGCGCAGGATCTCCAAGAGCCGCCAGGGCAGCAGGACATCCAGGTCGCCCCCCATGGGTGGGGTGCGGACGCTGGCGAAGGGGGCGGCGGCGCGGGCCAGGTCGGTGCCGGCGCGGCACACCAAGAGACTCTCGATACCCCGTCGGTGCAGACCCTCCAGCAGGTAGAGCACCTGCTGGGCCCCTCCATAGAGGTTCCGTCCCCCTTCCACGTGTAGGATCCTCATGCCGCGAGCACCGCGCGGGCGGTCTCCAGCACCTCCTCCACACCGATGGCCCCCATGCAGGTGAAGGCACCGCCGCAGGTGGGGCGCCGACGGCAGGGGGAGCAGGGCAGCCGATGGTAGAGCACCCGGGCGTTGGCGCGGCCGGTCTCGCGATAGGGGCAGGTAGCGCCGAAGAGCAGGACCGAGGGTCGCGAGAAGGCGATGCCCATGTGACTCAGGCCCGTGTCCACCCCCACCACCAACGCCGCACCCTTGATCAGGGCCGCGGCCTCACGCAGGCTGGTGCGGCCCACCAGGTCCAGGGGCGCCGACTCGCCCTCCTCCACCAGCCCGGCCACGCGATCCCGATCACCGGGGCCGCCGAGCAGAATCGACGTCAGGCCGAGGTCCCCCTGGAGCCGCTGGGCCAGGACTCGCCAGCGTTGGTCGAACCAGTGCTTCTGGGGCCTGGTGGTGAAGGGACAGAGTGCCGCATAGCCGTTCCCCAGACCCCGCTGCGCCAGGAGCCCCCGCGCGCTGATCTCGTCGGTCTCCCCCAGCCCCACCTCCATGGCGAAGCCCTCGAATGGCAGCCCGAGCTGCTCGGCCAGGTAGCGATACTCGGAGCCGATGAGCTCGGGGTGGCCGCCCCGGGGCAGCCGCTGGGTCATGAGCCACTGGCTGCCCTCCCGCGACCCCAGCCCCAGCCGCGCCGGTGCCCCGCTCAGCCAGGTGAGGAGGCCACTCTTCATCAGCCCCTGGAGGTCGATGGCGAGATCGAAGCCCTGCCGCCGGAGATCGGCACGCAACGCCCGCACCCTCCTTCCCAGCTCCCGAAATTGGCGTCCCCGCCACAGCCGGCGCCACTGGGTCAGCGGCACCGGGATCACCCCGTCGAGGGCGGGATGGGCCTCCAGGAGTCCCAGATACTCGGATTGCACCAGCCAGCTGATGTGCGCGCCGGGGAACCTCCCCCGCAGGGCGCGCACCAGGGGGGTGGCGAAGAGGATGTCGCCGATGGCGCTCAGTCGCACCAGCAGAATGCGCCGGGGGGTCGCGGGCAGGCTGATCAAGGGCAGCTCCCTGCCCGACGCCCCAAGGAGCCGAGTCGGATCAATCGCCCTGGTCGGGAGCGACGCTCGGACGGGCATTAGCGCCCCGAACCAGGGCTTGCAAGGGCTTGGGCAGGGCGAACACCACCTCCTCGCGGATCCCCGCCTGTGCCTCGATGCGCTCCGCCCCCCAAGCCCGCAGTCGCTCGATCACCCGTTCCACCAGGATCTCCGGCGCGGAAGCACCCGCGGTGACCCCGATCTGCCCCACCCCTTCGAGCCAGTCGCGGCGGATATCCTCTGGGCCATCGATGAGGAAGGCGCGCGTGCCCTGCTTCTCGGCGATCTCCCGCAGACGGTTGGAGTTGGAGCTGTTGGGGGAGCCCACCACCAGGACCAGCTCGCAGCGATTGGCCAGGTCCTTGGCCGCATCCTGGCGGTTCTGGGTCGCGTAGCAGATGTCGCTCTTCTTGGGGCCCTGGATCCCCGGAAAGCGCGCCCGCAGCAGGGCCACGATCCCCTCGGTGTCGTCCACCGACAGGGTGGTCTGGGTCACGTAGGCCGCCCCAGCCCCGTCCTCGATGGGCAGATCCGCCACGTCCTCCCCGGAGGCCACCAGATGGATGCGTCCGCGACCCCGGCACTGGCCCATGGTCCCCTCCACCTCCGGGTGCCCCCGGTGGCCGATCAGCACCACCTCGAAGCCCTGCTTGCAGTAGCGGGCCACCTCTAAGTGCACCTTGGTGACCAGGGGGCAGGTGGCATCGAACACCCGCAGCCCCCGCCGGTCCGCCTCCTCCCGCACCGCTTGGGCGACCCCGTGAGCGCTGAAGATCACGGTGTTGCCGTCGGGGATCTCCGCCAGCCCATCGACGAAGATCGCCCCCCGCCGCCGCAGATCCTCGACCACGAAACGGTTGTGCACCACCTCGTGGCGGACGTAGATCGGCGCCCCGAGGCATTCCAGGGCGCGCTCCACGATCTCGATGGCGCGATCGACCCCGGCGCAAAAACCGCGCGGATTGGCCAGCAGTATGTCCATCGGCGCTCGAACACCCCGGGGATGGGAAGGCGGGAAGAGCGGGGATTGTAGGTCAGTTCCGACGCCCCCGGCAAAGGCGAGGTCCTCCTTCCCGGGTGAGCCCGCTCCCCTCTGGGGCCCTATACTGTTGCGGTCCCCGGCGCCAGGATGCCGCCCCCATGAACGACCTCCGAGACCTCGAGCTCCTGCTTTCTGTCCACACCCCCATCCTGGTCATCGAGTCCCTGGAGGAGCCGCGGGTGCTGGAGATCCTGGTGCGGCTCGGCGTCCAATCGGGCCGCCCGGTGTTTCGCTGGAGTCTGGCGGAAGGGCTCGCCCGCGCCGACCGGCCGCTCCCCCCGCAGCGCACCACCGCGGAGCCGGTGGAGGTGCTCCGCCACATCAAGGCCACCAGCCTGCCCGGACTCTACGTCCTCTTGGACTTCCACCCCTTCTTGGAGCATCCCCTGCACGTGCGCCTGATCAAGGAGATCGCCCAGGGGCACGCGGAGCTGGCGCGCACCCTGATCTTCCTCAGCCACCGCCTGGAGGTGCCCCCCGAGGTGCGCCACTTGAGCGCCCGCTTCAGCCTGAGCCTTCCCGACCGGGCGCGGCTCCTGGGGCTGATTCGCGAGGAAGCGGAGCTGTGGCAGGGCGAGCGCCCGGGCCGGAGCGTCCGCGCCGATCGCACGGCGGTGGAGCAGTTGGCCGGCAACCTGTTGGGGGTGAGCGAATCCGACGCCCGGCGCCTCATCCGCAACGCCATCCACCGCGACGGGGCCATCACCCAGGAAGACGTCCAGGACGTGATGCGCGCCAAGTACGAGCTGCTGAGCCCCGAGGTGGCCATCAGTTTCGAGTACGACACCGCCCGCTTCGCGGACCTGGCGGGGCTGGAGAACCTCAAGGCCTGGCTGGAGCGACGCCGCGCCCCCTTCCTCGCCCCTGGCGACCCGGCGGACCGCCCCCGGGGGGTGATGTTGCTCGGGGTCCAGGGCTGCGGCAAGAGCCTCGCCGCCAAGGCCACCGCCGGCCGCTTCGGGGTGCCCCTGTTGCGGCTGGACGTCGGGGCCCTCTACGACAAGTACATCGGGGAGACGGAGAAGAACCTCCGCCACGCCCTCCAGGTGGCCGAGGTGATGGCCCCCTGCGTGCTCTGGCTCGACGAGATCGAGAAGGGACTCTCCACCAGCTCTGGCGACGAGGGGGTGGGCCAGCGGCTGCTCGGCACCTTTCTCACCTGGCTCGCCGAGAACGATCGCCCGGTCTTCGTAGTGGCCACCGCCAACGACATCGAACGGCTCCCCCCGGAGCTCCTGCGTAAGGGCCGCTTCGATGAGATCTTCTTCGTGGACCTGCCCGACCCCGACAGCCGCCGGCTGCTGTTTCAGATCCACCTGGGCCGCCGCCAGCTCGACCCCGCCGACTTCGACCTCCCGACCCTGGCGGAGGCCACGGCGGGCTTCTCGGGGGCGGAGATCGAGGCGGTGGTGGTCTCCGCCCGTTACGCCGCCCAGACCGAGCAGCGCGGCCCTACTACCGCCGACCTGGCCCTGGAGATCGCCCGCACCCAGCCCCTGTCGGTGGTGATGGCCGAGGAGATCGCAGGCCTCCGGGCCTGGGCCGAGGACCGTACGGTTCCGGCCCATCCCGCCCAGTCCTGACCCTTTCCCCGGGGAGACCTCCCTTGATCGCCACCCCGCCCAGCCTCCTCGGCCCCCTGAGCGCTCTCCAGGAGCTGCAGCGCCAGCTCCTGGGCTCCGTGCCCGAGGCCGACACCCACCGTTGCTTTTCCCCGGAGCAGGCCTCCCTGGCCTGGTACCTCGGCAGCAGCGTCTTTCGCGAGAGTCTCTGGCTCGATGAGGTGGTGCGGGGCGATGAGGCCGTCACGGCACGGGTCCGTCACCTGTTCTCGCCGGGGCCCTTGTCGGTCGCGGAGCGCTGCGCTGCGCTCCCGCCGCGGGAGCACCTGCTGGCCTGGGCGGGGCAGATCCAGGACGAGCACCTGCGGCTGCTCGCCAGCCCCGGCGCCCTGCCGGAGCACCCGCTCCTGGCGGACCAGCGGCTGCAGTGGTTCCTGCTCCAGGACGGGGCCAAGGACTACGAGCGCATGCTGGCGGTGCTCCACCAGCGGCGCCTGAGCCAACCCCTCGGGGATTTCCGGGTGACGGAGCCCCTCGACCCCCAGCCGCTGAGTCTCGACCTGGTGGCGGTGCACCAGGGTCATTACCGGGTGGGATCACGCGGGGAGCCCGCCGCCTACGACAACGAGCTGCCCCCCCAGGCGGTTCAGCTCAGTGCCTTCCGCATCGCCCGACGACCCGCCAGCCAGGCGGAGTTCCTCGGCTTCCTGATCGCGGGCGGCTACCGGGACCGATCCCTCTGGACGGAGGCCGGCTGGGGGTGGCGCGAGGCCCAGGGGATCGAGCATCCGCTTCATTGGCGCCGGGACGATCGGGGCCACTGGTACGGGGTGGCCCTCAACGGACCCCTGGAGCTCCTGCCGGAGCAGCCGGTCTCGGGCCTGAGCCACCACGAAGCCCTGGCCTTCGCCGCCTGGGTGGGCTCACTGGGAGGGGCCGCCGCCGGGGCGGTGCTGCAGCACGAGTACCAGTGGGAGGTGGCTGCCCGGACCGGTCAATTGGAAGGCACCGGCCAGGTGTGGGAGTGGTGCGCCAACCCCTTCCACCCCTACCCCGAGTTCAGCCCCTTCCCCGATGCCTCCACATCCCAGATCCATTTCGGTGAGACCCGGCGCAGCCTGCGGGGGGGCTGCCTGCACACCCGGCCGGTGCTGCGGCGCTTGAGCCTGCGGCACTGGGCGGAACCGGAGGATCGGACCGGCGTCGCCGGCCTGCGGCTGGTGTTTCCGCCCACCGACTAGGCGCGCCGTCGCGGCGAGGGCGCCGCTCCTACCTTGCGCCACGAGGATGCGAAGAGAGTCAGCCCTCAGAGGAAGCGCATGGAGAGGTCTACCGCCTGCACGTCCTTGGTGAGGTCCCCCACCGAGATGTCGTCCACCCCGGTCTCGGCGATGGCGCGGATGGTGGCGAGGCTCACCCCGCCCGAGGCCTCCAGGCGGGCGCGTCCCCCCGCGAGGGCCACGGCCTCTCGCAGCCGTTCCAGGGTGAAATTGTCGAGCAGGACGTGCTCGGCGCCCCCATCCAGGGCCACCTGGAGCTGCTCCAGGGACTCCACCTCGATCTCCACGTCCACCCCGCCCCCCACGCGGGCGGCCGCCGCCAGGGCCGCCGGTATGGAGCCCGCGGCCTGGATGTGGTTCTCCTTGATCAAGATGGCGTCGTAGAGCCCCATACGGTGGTTGTGGCAGCCGCCGCAGGTGACCGCGTACTTCTGCTGCACCCGCAGCCCCGGCAGGGTCTTGCGGGTGTCGAGCACCCGCGCCCCGGTGCCGGCCACGGCATCGGCGTAGCGGCGCGCCTGGGTCGCGGTGCCGGAGAGGGTCTGGAGGTAGTTGAGCGCGGTGCGCTCGCCGCTCAGCAGGGCTCGGGCGCTACCCGCGAGCCGGCACAAGAGCTGCCCCGGGGCGATGAGCTCCCCGTCGCGAGCCAGCCAGTCGACGGACACGCCGGGCTCGATCAATCGGAACACCGTCTCGAACCAGGCAGTCCCGCAGAGCACCGCGGCCTGACGGGTGATCACCTGGGCCTGGGCGCGGGCCTCCGCTGGGACCAGGCCGGCGGTGAGGTCGCGCGCCCCCAGGTCCTCGTCCAGGGCGATTCGGACCTGGCGCTCGATCTCGGCGAGGGGGGGAAGCTTGGGCATGGGCGCTAGGGTACCTCGGGGCGGGTTGGATCGCGCCCATTGTATGCCGGGGGCCGGCGCGTGCGCGCGGGCTCTGTCGTGGAGCCCGGTGTCCGCCTAGAATGCCGCTCGGCGGCCCACCGCCAGCCACCGAGCCCCGACGAGCGCGTGATCAGCCTCCCATCCCCCAGTCCCGGCGCCGAGCCCCGAGGTGCGCCCCGCGGCTGGCTGCCCGAGGCCCTGCGGGTGCCCTCCACCAACTGCGACCGCCGCCCCCCGGGGAGCCGGGTCGAGCTGCTGGTGATCCACAACATCAGCCTCCCGCCGCGGGAGTTCGGCGGGCCCTGGATCGAGCAGTTGTTCCAGAACCGCCTCGACCCCGCCGCCCACCCCTACTTCGCGGCAATCGCCCACCTGCGGGTCTCGGCGCACCTGCTGATCCGCCGCGACGGCACCCTCCTCCAGTTCGTCCCCCTGTACCTGCGGGCCTGGCATGCCGGGGTCTCCAGTTTCCAGGGACGGGAGCGGTGCAACGACTTCTCCATCGGCATCGAGCTGGAGGGGGCGGACGACATCCCCTTCCCCGCCGTCCAATACCAGACCCTGGTGCGGGTGACCCGCGAGCTCCAGCGCCGCTACCGGGGTATCCGCCCGGAGCACATCCTGGGCCACAGTGACATCGCCCCCGGCCGCAAGACCGACCCGGGCCCCTCCTTCGACTGGGCCGAGTACCGGCGCCTGCTCGCGGCCGCGGCTTGCAGGCCGGGGGCCCATTCGCCACACTGGGCGCCATGACCTTCCTCGCCGTGCTGGCCGCCCTCATCGCCGAGCGCTATCTCCTGCACCTGGAGGGACTGCGCGCGGCCCCCTGGTTCGGACGCTACTTCGACTGGCACCAGTCCCTGCCCGTCCCCCTCGCCTGGCGCTCTGGCCTCCCCGGATACCTGGGTCTGGTGCTGCTGCCGGTGGTAGCGACCGCCGCCTTGGAGCACCTGCTGACCGGACGCCTCGGGGGCCTTCCCCAGGGGCTCTTCGGCACCCTGGTGCTGCTCTACACCCTGGGTCCCAGCGCGCTGGAGCCCCAGGTGCAGGCCCTGCTCGCGGCGCGGCGCGGCGGAGATAGCGCCCGGGCAGCGGCCATGGCGGAGGCCCTGAGCCTGCAGGAATCCCCGGCCGGCGGCGATGCCGCCCGCCTCTGCCAGGGGGTGCTGGTTCAGGCCAACCGCCGGGTGTTCGCGGTGCTCTGTTGGTTCGCCCTCATCGGGCCTGCCGGGGCGGTGCTCTATCGCTTCTCCCACCAGGTGGTGCAGCTCGCACGTACCCAGGCAAGGGATGGACTGCTGCCGGCCACGGAGCAGGCCCTCGGGGTGCTCGATTGGCTGCCGGCACGCGCCACGGCCATCGGCTACGCCCTCGCCGGCTGTTTCGAGGGGGCCCTCGCGGGCTGGCGCGGCTGCCTTCGCCATATCGGGACCCTGGCGCCCGAGCGTCTACTCGGCTGCGCCGGACTGGGGTCCCTCGGCCACGGCGCCCAGGGGGACGAGGCCCTTACCCCGGAGCGTGCGCTCGCGCTCTATCTGCGCACCCTGGCACTCTGGGTGATCGCCCTCGGCCTGATCGCCCTGCCGGGGTGGCTGTCGTGAGGGGCATCACCACCCTCGACCTGATCCGCCACGGCGAGCCCTTGGGCGGGCAGCGCTATCGCGGCCACCGGGACGACCCCCTGAGCGACCACGGCTGGGAGCAGATGTGGACGGCGGTGCGCAACCCCGCCCCCTGGGAGGAGATCGTCACCTCGCCGCTACGACGCTGCAACGAGTTCGCCCATCGACTGGGCGACCAGCTCCGCGTGCCCGTCAGCATCGAGCCCCGGCTGCGGGAGGTCTCCTTCGGGTCCTGGGAGGGCCACACCGCCGAGGAGCTGCGCCGGGCGGACCCCGAGCTCCTGGCCCGTTCTTACCGCGACCCCGTCCACCAGCGCCCGGCGGACGCGGAGCCCCTGGCGGGGTTTCGCGAGCGGGTCTTCGCCGCCTTCACCGACCTCATGAACCGTCACCAGGGTCGGCATCTCCTGGTGGTGACCCATGCCGGGGTGATGCGCGCCATGCTGGCCTATGTGCTCAATGCCCCCCTGGAGACCCTCTACCGGGTGCACGTGGACAACGCCAGTCTCACCCGGGTCCAGCAGACCCCCGAACGGCCCCTGAGCCTGATCTTCCACGGCCGCCGGGGGCTGTGAGCCGCCGCACGGCCCGCCCAATCCCCGCAAGGACCTCTGTGCTCCGGGTCGCGAGACCCCGGCGCGAGCAGATCCCCAAATGACCCCCGCCATTCTCCTCGCCCGGCGCGCCGGGATCCCCTTCGAGGTGCGCGAGTACGCCCACGACCCCGCCTGTGCCTCCTACGGGCTGGAGGCGGCACAGGCCCTCGGCGTGGAGCCAGAGCGGGTCTTCAAGACCCTGCTGGTGGCGGTCAACGAAGACCGGCGCACCCTGGCGGTCGGTGTGGTCCCGGTGGGCGGTCAGCTCGACCTCAAGGCCATGGCGGCGGCCCTCGGCGCCAAGAAGCTCGCCATGGCCGACCCCCAGGACGCGGAGCGGGCCACCGGCTATCTGGTGGGTGGCATCAGCCCTCTGGGGCAGAAACGGCGGCTCCCAACGGTGCTCGACAGCTCCGCCGCCCGATTCCCCACCATCCTGGTGAGCGCCGGCCGGCGGGGATTGGAGATCGAGCTCGCGCCCCTGGACCTCGCGCGGCTCACCGCCGCCCGCCTGGCGCCCATTGCGAGGGTACGTTAGCGGACCAAGAGCAGCGTGGATTCGCGGCCCGTCGCGAGTTGCAGCAACTTTGATGAAGCCCGAAGATATTGACAGGACAAGGGCCTGCGCTTGGAAGCTTCCGGCAGACTTATGGACTCACGCGCCTGCGATTGCCGCAATAGATGCAGGGACGCGGGTACCATTCGACTACTGCAAGTCAAGGAGAGGTGGCTGAGTGGCCTAAAGCGGCGGTCTTGAAAACCGTTGGGGGGTGACCCCCCGTGGGTTCGAATCCCACCCTCTCCGCCAAGCCACATCAAGCACTTACACACATCATCGTACCGGACGATTGCACCCTGTAAACCCATCTCGTTATACACAAGTCTGGGGACGCTGCAATTTCAAAGAGTTACAGAATGTCTTCCGCCCAACCGTCGCGACCCGCACGCGATGAAAATCAACGAGTTGCGAGTTCGCCTAAGCCGCGGAGGCGCCATTCAGTGGAGATGTGTGTAACGAGATGCTGTAAACCCGCGCTAGCCCGCATAGAACTCAACATCAGGTAGACGGCAGGGCAAACGCATCAGAAAATTACGATAAACTACTGGAAAGGACATGAGATAACATCTGCAACATACTGAAGA
>CAZFHV010000069.1:0-15845 GCA_964519095.1 uncultured Chromatiaceae bacterium
GCCCTGCGTCCCCGGCTCGGACGGCCCCCTGGACGACGACAAGAAGCGCACCCTGGCGGTTGCCAAGCAGATCGGCTATCCGGTGATCATCAAGGCTGCCGGGGGTGGCGGGGGACGTGGCATGCGGGTGGTGCACGCCGAGGCGACCCTGCTCAGCTCCATCGCCCTGACCCGGGCCGAAGCGGCGGCGGCCTTCGGCAACGATACGGTGTACATGGAGAAGTACCTGGAGAACCCGCGCCACATCGAGTTCCAGGTCCTCGCCGACCAGCACGGGGGGGCCATCCACCTCGGAGAGCGGGACTGCTCCATGCAGCGCCGCCATCAAAAGGTGGTCGAGGAATGCCCGGCGCCGGAGATCACCCCGATGCAGCGCCATGAGCTGGGGATGCGCTGCGTGGAGGCCTGCCAGCGCATCGGCTACCGGGGAGCGGGCACCTTCGAGTTCCTCTACGAGAACGGCCAGTTCTACTTCATCGAGATGAACACCCGGGTACAGGTGGAGCATCCGGTCACGGAGATGGTCACCGGGGTGGACATCGTCAAGGAGCAGATCCTCATCGCCGCGGGGGAGCCCCTGCGCTACCGCCAAGACGAGATCCGCTGGCGCGGTCATGCGGTGGAGTGCCGCATCAACGCCGAGGACCCGGAGCGCTTCCTGCCCAGCCCCGGCCGGATCACCGAGTTCCACGCCCCCGGTGGCCCCGGCATCCGCATGGAGACCCACATCTATAGTGGCTACACGGTACCCCCCCACTACGACTCCATGATCGGCAAGCTCGTCGCCCACGGGGAGGATCGTGACGCCGCCATCGCGCGCATGTGCAACGCCCTGCGCGAGACCGTCATCGAGGGGATCAAGACCAACATCCCGCTGCAGCGTCAGATCATGAAGGACGCCGCCTTCCAGGCCGGCGGCTCCAACATCCACTATCTGGAGAAGAAGCTCGGGCTCTAGGCCGGCGCCCATGCCCTGGCATCAGCTCTCCCTGGTCGCCGCTGAGGCCGAGATCCCCGCCATCGAGGCCGCCCTCGAGGATCTGGGCGCCCTCTCCATCACGCTGGGGGACGCGGGCGACGAGCCCCAGCTCGAGCCTCCCCTCGACACCACCCCCCTGTGGCGGGAGACCCGGCTCACCGCCCTCTTCCCGGCGGAGGGGGACCCCGAGGCGCTGCGCCAGGCGGCCGAGCAGGCCCTGCAAGGCGTGCCTCACGCGGGTCTCCTCATGGAGCACCTGGAAGACCAGTGCTGGGAGCGGGTCTGGCTGGATGCGTTCAAGCCCATGCGTTTCGGGCGTCGCCTCTGGGTCTGTCCCCTGGGACAGGAGGCCCCGGACCCCGAAGCGGTGGTGCTCGCCCTGGATCCGGGTCTGGCCTTCGGCACCGGCCACCACCCCACCACAGCCCTGTGCCTGCGCTGGCTCGACGGGGCCTACCTTAGGGGTCAGACCCTCATCGACTATGGTTGCGGCTCGGGCATCCTGGCCCTGGCCGCCCTGAAGCTGGGGGCCGCCCGGGCGATCGCGGTGGACCATGACCCCCAGGCCCTGGAGGCCACCAGCGCCAACGCCCTCAAGAGCGGCCTTGGGGAGCGCATCCGGGTCTGCACGCCCGAGGCCCTCCCGGCAGGGACGGCGGATGTGGTGATCGCCAACATCCTGGCCGGTCCCCTCATCGAGCTGGCCTCCCGCCTCGCCTCCCTCCTGTGCCCCGGCGGATGGCTGGTACTCTCGGGCATCCTTGCAGAGCAGGCCGAGGCGGTCCGGGCCGCCTACGCACCGGCCATCGCCTGGGAGACATCCCTCGTCGAGGAGGGCTGGGTGCGCCTCGCGGGGATCCGTCGCGTGCCATGCGCCTGATCAGCCGCTGCCCCCACTGCGGGGAGCTGATCCCCTTGACCCGCGAGGAGCTGCGGGCGGCCTGGCCCCAGATGGCCTGCCCGGGGTGTCGAGGTCTCCTCGACCCCCTGGAAGGACTGCTCGGGGAGGAACGCGGCGCCCAGAGGCGCCAATCGGCAGCCCTGGTCTCCGGACCCCATACCGAGCAATCCGCCGGGACCCGTCGCCCCTTGCTCGGCCCGCTGCTGGGGGGGCTATGCCTGCTGCTCCTGCTCCTGGGCCAGTCCGCCTGGTGGGCGCGGGGCATGCTGATCCAATCGCCCACCGCCCGATCCCTGCTGGAGGGGGTCTGCCAGGCCCTCGGCTGCCAGGTACCCCTGCCCCGACTGCCCGCGGCGCTGGTGGTGACCGAGCGCCAGCTCCAGCCCGATCCCGAGCACCCGGAGCGCTGGCGGCTGAGGCTGGGGCTGCGCAACCAGGCGCCCGTCCCCCAGGCCCTGCCCCTGATCGAGCTGGAGCTCTACGACCTGCGCGAGAAGCTCCAGGCGGTAGGCCGATTCCCGCCGGAAGCCTACGCGAGCCCCGGCCTCCCCCAGGCCATCGCGCCCCAGGGGACCATCAGCCTCTCCGTCGAGATAGCCGCCCCGGACCCGGAGCCCAGCGGTTTCCGCTTGCGATTCCTCTAGAGCGGCCCGTGAGCGCGTCACCCCCGGCCGCCGCCGACCCCGGCCACCCCATCCCCGCCGGCCCCGAGCCGCTGCGTATCGGCCCCTATGGGATCCCCAACCGCCTGGTGCTCGCCCCCATGGCCGGGGTGACGGATCGGCCCTTCCGCCGGTTGTGCCGGGGCCTGGGGGCCGGGCTCGCGTTCTCGGAAATGGTCTCTGCCAAGGCGGTGCTACACGGCAACCGACGCACCCTGCGGCGCCTCGACCACCAGGGGGAGCCGGGGCCCATCGCGGTACAGATCCTCGGCGCGGATCCGGGCCAGATGGCGGAGGCGGCGCGGGTGAACGTGGGCTTGGGGGCCGACATCATCGACATCAACCTCGGCTGCCCCGCCAAGAAGGTGTGCCGGGTGGCCGCAGGCTCGGCCCTGCTGCGCGACGAGCCCCTGGTGGGGCGCCTCCTGGCCGCGGTGGTGGCGGCGGTGGAGGTGCCCGTGACCCTCAAGATGCGCACCGGCTGGTCGCCCCAGGAGCGCAACGGGGTGCGGATCGCCCGGATCGCAGAGGAGAGCGGGGTGCAGGCCCTGTCGGTGCACGGACGCACCCGCGCCTGTGGCTACGGGGGGCAGGCAGAATACGACACCATCCGCGCCATCAAGGCCCAGGTGGCCATTCCGGTGATCGCCAACGGCGACATCGACGGCCCCCACAAGGCGGGCTTCGTTCTAGACTACACGGGCGCCGATGCTATTATGGTCGGGCGGGCCGCACAGGGGAGGCCCTGGATCTTTCCGGAGATCGCCCAGTACCTGGCCGGCGGGGAGGTGCCACCACCACCCACGGCCCAGCAGATGGCGGACCTGGTGATCCACCACTTGCAAGAGCTATACGCGTTTTACGGGGAATTCCTCGGCATTCGCGTGGCGCGCAACCACATCGCTTGGTACAGCAGACGCCGGTCGGGGGCGCCGGAGTTCAGGGCGCTCGCCTACCGGACCTCCTCCGTTGCCGAGCAGCTCGATCTGGTCGCGCGCCTCTTTGGGATAATCACGATAACGACGAAGGAGGAACCGCGCCATGAACAACCCAGCCACACAGAGCGCTCAGATCCTGGAATGGACCGCACCCACCATGGAGAAGACCCTCGCCGAGCCCGAGCCACTGCGCGAGAGCGTGCGCCGGGCCGTCCGCACCTATCTCGAGCAGCTCGACGGCCATGAGCCGATCGGGCTTTACCAACTGGTCACGAACGAGGTCGAGCAGCCCTTGCTCGCCACCGTCTACGAGCACACCGGCGGCAATCAGACCCGCACCGCCACCATCCTGGGGATGAGCCGCGCCACCCTGCGCAAGAAGCTGGCCCAGTACCGCCTCGGCTGAGACCCCTCTAGGCGACCCCCAATCCTCGGAGCCCACGCGCCAATGACCCAGATTCGCCGTGCCCTGATCAGCGTCTCCGACAAGAGCGGCCTGGTGGACCTCGCCCGGGGCCTCGCCCGCCTGGGGGTGGAGATCCTCTCCACGGGGGGGACCGCGCGGCTGTTGACCGAGCAGGGCATCGGGGTGATCGAGGTGGGGGACTACACCGGCTTCCCGGAGATGATGGACGGGCGGGTCAAGACCCTCCATCCCAAGATCCACGGGGGCATCCTCGGCCGGCGGGGACTGGACGAGGGGGTGATGGAGACCCAGGGGATCCCGCCCATCGACCTGGTGGTGGTGAACCTCTACCCCTTCGAGGGGACCGTGGCCCAACCCGGCTGTGATCTGGCCACCGCCATCGAGCAGATCGACATCGGCGGCCCCACCCTGCTGCGGGCGGCCGCCAAGAACCACGCGGCGGTGACGGTGCTGGTGGATGCGGCGGACTACCCGAGGGTGCTCGGGGAGATGGAGACCAGCGGGGGGGCGGTGGGCCCCGAGCTGCGCTTCGACCTGGCGGTGAAGGCCTTCGAGCACACCGCTCGCTACGACGGGGCCATCGCCAACTACCTGGGGGGGCGGATCCCCGGCAACGACCCGAGCTTCCCCCGTACTATCAACCTCCAATACCGCAAGACCCAGGCCATGCGCTACGGGGAGAACCCGCACCAGCGCGGCGCCTTCTACCTGAGCGCGGCTGTGACCGGGGCCTCGGTGGCCACCGCGCGCCAGCTCCAGGGCAAGGAGCTGTCCTACAACAACATCGCGGACACGGACGCGGCCCTGGAGTGCGTCAAGCAGTTCGGCGAGGGCCCCGCCTGCGTCATCGTCAAGCACGCCAACCCCTGCGGAGTCGCCCTAGGGGCGAGCCTGCGGGAGGCCTATGACCGGGCCTACCGCACCGACCCCGAGTCCGCCTTCGGAGGCATCATCGCCTTCAATGGCACCCTCGATGGGGAGACCGCGGCGGCGATTGTGGAGCGCCAGTTCGTGGAGGTGATCCTGGCCCCGACGGTAAGCCCCGAGGCCCTTGGGGTGGTCGCCGCCAAGAAGAACGTGCGCCTGCTGGAATGCGGCCCCTGGGGCGGGCAGCCCAGCGGGGGCCTCGATTTCAAGCGGGTCACCGGCGGGCTCCTGGTGCAGGAGCTGGATGGGGCCTTGACGGCTGAGCTCAGGGTAGTCACCCGACGCCAGCCCACCGCCAAGGAGCTGGAGGATCTCCTCTTCACCTGGCGGGTGGCCAAGTTCGTCAAGTCCAACGCCATCGTCTACGGCCGCGACGGCATGACCATCGGGGTTGGGGCCGGGCAGATGAGCCGGGTCAACTCCGCCCGCATCGCCGCCATCAAGGCGGAGCAGGCGGGCCTCGAGGTCAAGGGGGCGGTAATGGCATCCGATGCCTTCTTCCCCTTCCGCGACGGGCTGGACAACGCCGCCGCGGTGGGCATCCGGGCGGTGATCCAGCCGGGGGGCTCCCTGCGCGACGAGGAGGTGATCGCCGCCGCGGACGAGCACGACATCGCCATGGTCTTCACCGGCATGCGCCACTTCCGCCACTGAGGAGCGGGCTCGTTCGCCGGCCGCGCTCGGCCAGCCTCCCCATGGGGCTAATCCATCCCACCGCCATCGTCGAAGCGGGGGCTCGGTTGCACCCCTCCGTCTCGGTGGGGCCCTTCTCCCTCATCGAGGCGGGGGCGGAGATCGGCGAGGGCTCTGTCATCGAGAGCTCCGTGCGCATCTTCGGTCCCACCCGCCTGGGGCGCCACAACCGGGTCTGCCACGGGGCGGTGCTCGGCTGCGAGCCCCAGGACCTCGGCTTCACCCCGGAGAAGGGCCGGCCCCTGGTCATCGGGGATCACAACCACTTCAAGGAGGGGGTGAACATCAGCCGCGGCATCAAGAGCGCCGCCGGCACCCGGGTCGGCAGCCACAACTACCTGATGGCCTTTGCCCACATCGGCCACGACTGCCTGGTGGGCGACCACAACGTCTTCGCCAACACCGCCACCCTGGCGGGCCACGTGGAGGTGGCCCACCACGTCTTCCTCTCCGGGCACACGGCGGTACACCAGTTCTGCCGGGTCGGGGCCTACGCCCTGGTCGCGGGGGTGAGCGGGGTGCCCCAGGACGTCCCCCCCTTCGTGCTGGCGGATGGGCACCGGGCGGAGGTGGTGGGCCTCAACCTGGTGGGGCTGAAGCGCAACGGCTTCGACCCCTCCCAGCGGGAGCGCATCAAGCGCGCCTACCGCCTCCTCTACAAGAGCTGCCTTCGCCCCGCAGAGGCCCTCCAGCGCCTGGAGGCGGAGGAGCCCTCGGCCGAGGTCCGCGAGATCATTGCCTTCATCAGACAGAGCCAGCGGGGCCTGATCCCGCACCGTTGAGAGCGGCTCGATCGCCGCACCCATCCCCCCTCAGTCGCGAGTGCACAGCATGAAGATTCTGGTCATCGGCGGCGGCGGCCGCGAGCATGCCCTGGCCTGGAAACTGGCCCAATCACCCCAAGCGGAGCGGGTCTTCGTCGCCCCCGGCAACGCGGGCACGGCCCTGGAGCCCGGTGTGGAGAACTTGCCCATCGCGGCGGACGACATCGAAGGTCTGGTGGGGTTCGCCCGGGAGGCTGGGGTGGGGCTGACGATCGTGGGGCCGGAGGCGCCCCTGGTGCTGGGTGTGGTCGATGCCTTTCGCGCCGCCGGGCCGCGCTGCTTCGGCCCTAGCCAGGATGCGGCCCAGTTGGAGGGCTCCAAGGCCTTCACCAAGGACTTCCTCGCCCGCCACCGGATCCCCACCGCGGCCTACGGCACCTTCACGGAGCTCGAAGCGGCACTGGCCTATCTGCGCCAGGTGGGCGCCCCCATCGTGATCAAGGCCGACGGGCTGGCGGCAGGCAAGGGGGTCATCCTGGCCCAAGACCTGGGCGTCGCGGAGGCGGCGGTGCGCGACATGCTCACGGGGGGGGCCTTCGGCGCCGCGGGCCACCGCGTGGTGATCGAGGAATTCCTCACCGGCGAGGAGGCCAGCTTCATCGTCATGGCGGATGGCCAAAGGGTACTGCCCCTTGCCAGCTCCCAGGACCACAAGGCGGTGGGCGACGGCGACACCGGGCCCAACACCGGCGGTATGGGGGCCTACTCCCCGGCGCCTGTGGTGACGCCCGAGGTCCACGCCCGGGCGATGCGAGAGGTGATCCTCCCCACCGTGGCCGGTATGGCGGCCGAGGGGCGCCCCTATACCGGCTTCCTGTACGCGGGCCTCATGATCGGTCCCGACGGTACCCCCAAGGTTCTGGAATACAACTGCCGCCTGGGCGATCCCGAGACCCAGCCCCTGCTGATGCGGCTGCGCTCGGACCTGGTGCCCCTCTGCCTGGCGGCCCTCGAGGGCAGGCTGGATCAGGTGAGCGCCGAGTGGGACGAGCGGGTGGCCCTGGGGGTGGTGATGGCCGCGGGCGGCTACCCGGGGTCCTATGGCCGGGGTGAGCCCATCTCCGGCCTACCGCACGTCACCGACCCAGAGCTCAAGGTATTCCACGCCGGGACCAGACTCGCCGACGGCCGGGTCCTCACCGACGGGGGCCGGGTGCTGTGCGTGACCGCCCTGGGCCAGGGGGTGGCGGCGGCCCGGCAGCGGGCCTATGCCCAGGTCCGTCGGATCCAGTGGCAGGACGCCTACTACCGCGGCGACATCGGCTACCGGGCCATCGCCCGGGAGGCGCCGGGCTGACCGCCTAGCGGGATACTCACAGGGCCGCGACGACCCGCTCGCTGACGAAGGCCCCCAGGGGACTCAGCTCCGGATAGCGCCGGGCCACCTCGACCACATAGCCAAGGGTACGGGGGATGTCCTGGAGATAGCCCGGCTTGCCTTCGCGCCGCAGCAGCCTGGCGAAGATGCCGCTGGCCTTGAGGTGGCGCTGCATCCCCATCAGGTCGAACCAACGGGGGAAGCGCTCGGCGTCCCCCTCGCGGAGCACCCCGGACTGGATGGCCAGCTGCAGGTAGCCCTTGGCCCAGTCCCACACCCGCTCCTCCGGCCAGGCCAGGTAGCAGTCCCGCAGCAGGGAGACCAGATCGTAGGTCACCGGCCCCACCACCGCATCCTGGAAATCCAGGATGCCGGGGCTCGGGGGACGGCTCACCAGGAGGTTGCGGGAGTGGTAGTCCCGGTGGACGCACACCCGGGGCTGCTCCAGGGCGTTGTCTGCCAGCAGCCCAAAGGCCTGGTCGAGGAGCGCGGACTCGGCTAGCGAGAGCTCGAGCCCCAGGTGGGCACCCAGCAACCACTCGCGGAAGATCTCCATCTCCCGCAGCAGGACGGGGCGGTCATAGTCCGGTAGACCCTCCTGAGGGCCGCAGGCCTGCATGACCAGGAGCGCGGCGAGGGCGTCCCCATAGAGCCGGTCCGCATTCTCCGGCCCGAGGTCCTCCAGGTAGGAGCGGGGCCCCAGGTCCTCCAGCAGCAGGAAGCCCCGGTTGATGTCCTCCGCCAGGACCTCCGGCACGTGCAGGCCGAGGGCCCCAAGCGCCCGAGCGAGGCGCACGAAGCGGCCGCTGTCCTCCCGCTCCGGGGGGGCATCCATGGCGATATAGCTTCCCTGCTCGGAGCTGAGGCGGAAGTAGCGGCGGAAGCTGGCATCGCCCGTGGCGGGAATCAGGGGGATCCCCTTGAGACCTGGGAGACCTTCCAGCCATTGGGTAAGCTCGAGGAGACGCTGGGGCATGGGATTCTCTGGGATCCTCGGCGCTAGGCCGCGGGGCTGGTGCACCGGCCTGGCGCGCCAGCCCACCCGCCCCGGGGCGATTGAAGCGCCCTGGTGAATGTGCCATCGTATGCCGCCCTGCTGCAGCCGGGCCAGCGTTTTCTTTCGGATACCAGCGGGGCGAACCCCATCGAGCGCCAAGGAACCACTACACCCGTGCGGGCACCCACCGATCGGCTCCTCCGACTCCTGAGCGCATCCCTCCTGGCGGCCGCCGCGGTGGTCGCGCAGGACCCGGTCCGGGCATCCTGCCCGACCGAAGGGGCCGTTTCGGACTGCCCGGCGAGCGCCTCTCCCCCGCCCTCCCCTGGGGGGGACGAGGGGGCAACGGCCACCGGCTCTCCACCCTCCGCCGCCTCGACCGCCCCCTCTGGGCCGACGAGCGCGGGCGGGACAGCGACTGGGGGACCCGACCCGAACCGGCTGGAAACGGGCCTTACCTGGGACTACTGCGGCTTCCGCCCGGCGCGCCTCGGCCGCCTGCCGAGCGAGCCCCCTCCGGGGCCCGATACCCCCGTTGAATTCACCGCCGATGCCCTGGACTACGACCAGAACGGCGAGGTACTGGTCCTGAGCGGGGCCATCAAGGGCCACCGTGGCAATCAGTGGTTCGAAGCGGAGCATCTGCGCTACCACCGCCGCGCCGAGCAGTTCGACGCGCGGGGTGACGTGCTTTTTGGACAACCGCGCCTGCGATTCCTCGGCTCCTCAGGTACCTACAACCTGTCCAACAATAGCGGTCAGGTATCCGATGTATACTACCGCTTAATCGGGACCAACGGGAGGGGCTCTGCCATCGAGGCCGAGATCTTGAACGATGACCACTCCCGGTACCGCAATACCCGATACACAACCTGTCCCCCGGGACCCCCCGCCTGGGAACTCCATGCGGAGAAACTGGAGATCGACCGCGAAACGGGCACCGGCACCGGTTGGCACACCAAACTTCGGGTCGGCGACGTGCCCGTTTTCTACTGGCCCTACCTCAGCTTTCCCATCGACGGTCGGCGTAAGAGCGGCTTCCTGATACCCAGTGCTGGCCACAGCAGCGCGAGGGGTCTCGAGCTCAAGGTACCCTACTATTTCAACTTGGCCCCCAACATGGACCTCACCTTCTCCTCCGACCTGATGAGCAAGCGTGGGCTGATGCTGGGAGGTGAGGTCCGCTTCTTGACTGAGAACCACCGTGGCACGTTGTATGGGGAAATCGTGCCGAGGGATCCCGAGTATCAGGACAAGGTCCGTGGTGCCGCCCATTTCGCCGACCAGGGAAGCCTAGCACCGGGCTGGACCACCGATATTGATGTCAACTATGTCTCCGACGACTCGTACCTGAAGGACTTCCGCAACAACCTGCAAATAACTAGCCAGCGCAACCTGGAACGGCGGGGAGACCTGGTTTACACCAGCGACAATCTCCTTTTCCGGGGCCGGTTACAGGAGTTCCAGACCGTAGAAGCGGGCCTTCCTAACAGTTCTCGCCCCTATAGCCGCCTACCGCAGCTAATAGGGCTCTACGACCATCCGGGACTCTGGTCAGGCCTGGACGGTACCCTCGGTGGGGAATACGACTATTTCAGTCACAAGACCCTAGTGCATGGACAGAGGTTCTCTTTGCGACCGACCGTCAGTTGGCCGCTGTACGCCTCCTACGGCTACCTCCTGCCGGGCCTCATCCTTAACCACTCGTCCTATTCGCTGACCGATCAGACCCCCGGCCTTACCGATACCCCCTCCTATACCATCCCAAGCGCCAAACTGGATGGAACACTGGTACTCGAACGGCCGTGGGAGGGTTTCGGCCTCCGTTTGATCCAGACCCTGGAGCCCCGGGCCTATTACCTCTATACCCCCTATCGCAACCAGAATGCCGCTCCCTTATTCGATAGCACCGAGCTGGATCTAAGTTACGCCAATCTGTTCCGTGACAACCGATTCACCGGCCGGGATCGCATCGGGGACGCCAATCAGTTGTCTCTAGGTCTCACGAGCCGCGGACTATCCCAGGGCACTGGGAGGGAGCTCTACCGTGGCAGTATCGGGCAGATCTATTATTTCCGAGATCGAGAAGTCCAGATCCTGGGGCCGACGGAGAAAAGCCGCACATCCCCCCTCATCGGAGAGGTAGCCGGCCTGATAACCGACCGATGGCGTGGCCGCGCCGGCCTGGCATGGGATCCACAGAATGACAACAAGAAGATGCTGCAGCAGGCCCTGGAGCTACGCTATCAGGGCGCAGACAATGTCATCTTCAATGCGGCCTACCGCTACAATTGGGACGCGCAAGCGGCTGCGCCCGAAGAGGATACCTCTTACAGGGACATTGACATCTCATTCCGTTGGCCTGTAAACGCACAGGTAGAACTCGTTGGCCGTTGGTATTACTCTCTGCTTTACAACGAAGTGGTGGATACCCTCGCCGGTATTGAATTCGGCCGTTGTTGCTGGCGGGTGCGAGCCGTGGCACGCCAGGTTCGGGACCAATCGGGCGGGGGACCCTCCAACAGCTTTCTTCTTCAATTCGAGCTGGCCGGACTCGGTCAGTTTGGCCAGCGGGTGGATCGTCTTCTTGAGCGGTCGATCTACGGCTATCGCGGGGAGACGCTCTATGGGGATCTGGATCACTGAGATGAAGGGCAAGGGGTATTGGCTCCTCCTAGGGCTCGGCTTGTGCCTCACCGCTCTACCACCCGAGATAGGGGCACGCCAGGGGGAGCCCCGTCAGCCGGCGGCCCACCAGAAGGCAGAGCCCAAGCCCGCGCCCCCCAAGGAGCTGGATGTCATCGTCGCGGTGGTCAATGACGACGTCATCGTGCGCTCGGAGCTCGAGGCCCAGGTGCAGCTGCTCGTGGCCCAATCCAAGGGTAAGGGTACACCGCTGCCGGAGAAGGCGGCACTGGAGCGGCAGGTGCTCGATCGCATGATCGGCACCCGCCTGCAGCTGCAGCGGGCCAAGCAGCTTGGCATCGAGGCGGACGACGCCCGGGTGATGCAGGCCATCGCCAGCATCGCCGAGCGCAACAACATGAGCGTCGACCAGCTCCGCACCGTGCTGGCCTCCGAGGGGATCAACTTCAATCAGTTCCGGGAGGATACCCGGCTACAGCTGATCACGGGTCAGCTTCAGGCCCAGGAGGTGGTGAACCGCGTCGGCGTCACCGAGCAGGAGATCGATCTCTACCTCAAGAACGCCCCTCCGCCCAAGCCCCAGCCCCGCCTGGCGGTGCATCTGGTGCACCTGCTGGTACCGGTCTCGGAGGGGGCCTCGACCGAGGAGGTCCAGACCGCCAAGAAGCGGGCCACCCAGATCGTGGCCAAGATCCGCGGCGGGACCGATTTCGCGGAGGCCGTGGCCGCCGCCTCCGAAACCCGTCAGCCCCTGGAGGGGGGCGGCCTGGGGTGGCTGGAGATGGGCCAGGTGCCCACGGTGGCGGTCGAGGCATCCCGGAGCCTGGAGCGGGGGCAAGTATCCGACCCCATCCGGAGCCCCAGCGGCTTCCACATCTTCAAGATGGTCGACTACAAGGGCGGTGACCCCCCACCGCCGGTGATCGTCCAGACCAAGGCCCGCCACATCCTCATCAAGACCAACGAACTGATCTCCGATGAGGATGCGCGCCGCCGCCTGGAGCAGTTGCGCCTGCGCCTGACGGGGGGGGAGGACTTCGCGGCCATCGCCCGCGCCCACTCGGAGGACACCGCCTCAGCGATGCGCGGGGGTGACCTGGGCTGGGTGAGCTCCGGGGACACGGTGCCCCAGTTCGAGCGGGCCATGAACGAGCTCAAGCCCGGGGAGATCAGCGCCCCATTCAAGAGCCCCTTCGGCTGGCACCTTGTCCAGGTGCAGGAGCGGCGCAAGGAAGACGGGGCGGACAAGGTCGCCCGCAAGAGGGCAGAGGCGGCGGTACGGGAGCGGAAGGCCAGCGAGGCCATCGAGCTGTGGCTGCGGCGGCTGCGCGCCGAGGCCTACGTGGAGGTCCGCCTGCCGGGCACCGACAAGCAGTGAGGGGCCGGGAGGCCCTACCGCGCGTCGCCCTCACCCCGGGGGAGCCCGCGGGGATCGGCCCCGACCTCTGTCTGATGCTGGCCCAAGGGGCCCATCCCGCCCAGCTGGTGGTCGTCGCCGACCCCCGGGTCCTAAGGGACCGCGCCGAGCTTCTTGGTCTTCATTTGGAGTTGCTCCCCTTCATCCCCGAGGCACCGCGCCGGCGCCAGGGTCCCGGTACCCTGGAGCTGATCCCGGTGCCGAGTAGCGCGCCGGTCCATCCGGGTCGGCTGGACCCCGGGAATGGGGCCTGTGTGCTGCGCACCCTGGAGATCGGCTGCGACGGCTGCCTGAGCGGGGACTTCGACGCCCTGGTCACCGGCCCCGTCCACAAGGGGGTGATCAACGAGGCGGGCTTTCCCTTCAGCGGCCACACCGAATTCCTCGCCCAGCGCTGCGGAGCGGATCCTTTGATGCTGCTCACCGCCCCCGGCCTGAGGGTGGCCCTGGCCACCACCCATCTGCCCCTGGCAGAGGTGAGCCGCCACCTGACCCGCCCGCTGCTCGAGCGGGTGCTGCGCATCCTGCATGGTGAGCTAAGCTCCCGCTTCGGCATCGCACGACCCCGTATTCTGGTCTGTGGCCTCAATCCCCACGCGGGTGAGGGGGGACACCTGGGCCGGGAGGAGATCGAGGTGATCGGCCCGGTGGTCGCAGGGTTGCGGGCGGAGGGCATGGCCCTCTCCGGCCCCCTCCCCGCGGACACCGCCTTCACGCCCCGCGCCCTCGCGGGGACGGACGCGGTGCTCGCCATGTATCACGATCAGGGACTACCGGTGCTTAAGCACCTGGGCTTTGGTCGCGCCGTCAACCTGACCCTGGGGCTGCCGATCCTGCGCACCTCCGTCGACCACGGCACGGCGCTGGAGCTGGCGGGAACCGGTCGGGCAGAGCTCGGGAGTCTGGAGGCGGCCCTCGGCCTGGCCCTGGACCTCTGCCGCGCCAAAGGCCCACCGGCAGCCTGATCCCGCCGGCGAGGGGCACAAGCCCCTGAAGGGGGATCAACCCTGGATCCGCGCCTTCACCTGGAGGGCGACATCCAGGGCCTTGAGCCCCGCCCGCCCATCCACCAGGGGGCGGGCGCCCTGGCGCACGCACTCGACGAAAGACTCGAGCTCCCGGTCGAGGGGCCTCGCCGCGTCGATCTCGACCCGTTCTCGGCGGATACCCTCGCGCCCCGGCTGCTCCCGCGGGGCCGGAAAGGCCAGATCCAGGGTCTGGGCCACGAAGTCCAGGGACAGATAGCACCGCTCCTGGAAGACCCGGATGCGCCGCATCTTCTTGTCCGACACCCGGCTGGCAATGACGTTGGCCACAGCGCCATTGGCGAACTCCAGTCGGGCATTGGCGATGTCCAGATGATCGGTGAGCACCGGGGTACCCACCGCGGCGATCCCCGTGATGTCGGAGTCCACCAGGGCCAGGATGATGTCGATGTCGTGGATCATGAGGTCGGAGACCACGTCCACGTCGGTGGCCCGCTCCACGAAGCTGCCCATGCGGTGGGCCTCGATGAAGCGCGGACGGCCGATGCGCTCCGCCAGGGCCATCACCCCCGCGTTGAAACGCTCCAGGTGCCCGATCTGCAACAGCGCCCCAGCGGCCTCCCCCAGGGCCACCAGCTCGGCCGCCTCCTCCAGGCTGGCCGCGATCGGCTTCTCGAGCAGGGTGTGCACCCCTTGACTGAGAAATGGCCGTGTCACCGCCAGGTGCTCGCTGGTGGGCACTACGATACTGACCGCATCCACCCGACCGAGCAGGTCCTCGGCCCTGGTGTAGGGGGCACAGCCCGCCTCGCGCGCCACCGCCTCGGCACGGGCCGCATCCAGGTCCGCCACGCCGACCAGGCGCACCGAGGGCATCCGGGAATAGATCAGGGCGTGATAACGGCCGAGGTAACCGACCCCGACCACGCCAACACGCAGGGGCTGCATGGACTCGGTGGGGGTGGAGCGGGACGGGGGGAGGAGCCGGGGACTGAGTCCCGCTGGCCCCACTGGGGCCTCAGGAGCGTCAGGTAACAAGGCGCGTCTTCAACGCCCCGAGGTCACCACGAAGATCTGCATCCGCTCCGCCATGGGCGGCACCCCAGGCTCCTGGGCGGTGCGGAGCTGATAGAGGATGCTCAGGGACAGACCAAGGGTCACCGCCAACACCAGTGCAGAAAAGAGATCCGGCTTGCGTCGGGGGCTTTTTCTGGACATAACCGATCCGGGCTGCTGAAACGAACTAAGCCTTGTTGTTGATTTTCCCCAGACCCTAGGCCCGCTCCACGCGCGCCCCAACCTTCCCGACTGGCATCCTAGCCTGGGGACCCGGATCATCCGATCCGCTTGAGACTGCTCCAAAGTCGCTAAAGACTACCATAGCCTGGGCGCCTCCCGCAGGCTTTTTTTGTGCATCGCGCCGCCGCGAGGCTCCCCGACACGGAGGTGAAGGGTGGGGCATCCCTCGCCAAGGGCGCCGCTACCTCGTTGATTTCTCTCGTGCCACCCCCAGAGGATCCCGGACTCCCGGGCGAGCATCGAACCCCTCTGCCCGTCTCGGTCGGGCAAAGGGGGGCGTTGCACGGGCGGCCTTTCGTCCTTATCTTTTCGACCAGATTCGAGAGCGGCCCCTGGGAGGGCATACGATGGCCGAGACCCCCTGCTACCAGGTCCACGTGAACGCCAAGGCCGGTTACCTGGCGGACCAATCCAGTCCTGAAGACCACCGTTACGTGTTCGCCTACACGGTCACCATCGAGAACGCCGGGAGCGAGGCCGCCCGTCTGCTCAATCGCCACTGGATCATCGCGGATGCCAACGGCAAGATCCAGGAGGTCCGGGGCAAGGGGGTAGTCGGCGAGCAGCCCCACCTCAAGCCCGGCGAGAGCTTCCGCTACACCAGCGGCACCATGATCGAGACCCCCATCGGCAGCATGCACGGCAGCTACGAGATGCGCGCCGACGACGGCACCCTGTTCGAGGCCGAGATCCCCCCCTTCTCCTTGGCCACGCCCGGCAGTCTCCACTAAGGCCCCCCGCGCGGGTGCCTCGCGGGCCACCGGGCCCTTGGGCGCGGCCGCGAGTCCCCCTACCCTCCGTTCCATGGCCACAAACGCAATCGGCGACATC
>CAZFHV010000070.1:0-7834 GCA_964519095.1 uncultured Chromatiaceae bacterium
GCCCACGCCGAGCGTGCGGCCGCCCTTCATTCCCTTGCCGGAGATCGACCGCTCGACGGCCGACACTGCCCCCGAGGGCATGCCGCTGGTCCGCTCGGGAAGTGCCCTGGTGGTCGATACGGCGGGGGAGGAGATCTTCGCCAAGAACCCCGATGTGATGCTGCCGATCGCCTCCATCACCAAGCTGATGACGGCCATGGTAGTCCTCGACAGCGGGGCGCCGCTCCACGAGTCCATCACCATCAGCCCTGAGGATAGGGACTGGATGAGGGGTAGTCGCTCCCGCCTCCAGGATGGCTACGCCACCCTCTCGCGCTTGGAGTTGCTCCAACTGGCCCTGATGTCTTCGGAGAACCGCGCCGCCGCGGCCCTGGCGCGTACCACCTTCCCCGGGGGGACCCCCGAATTCGTGGCGGCCATGAATCGCAAGGCCCAGAGCCTGGGGATGACCCGTAGCCATTTCGCCGATGGCACCGGTCTCGACGGCCACAACACCTCCACCGCCCGCGACCTGGTACGGATGCTCCGTGCCGCCTACGAGTACCCGGAGATCCGCTACGCGACCACCACCGAGAGTGCAGAGGTGCAGCCCTACGGGGAATACCGGAGTCTCTCCTACCGCAATACCAACCGTCTGGTCCGAGGCGGGGATTGGCAGATCGAGCTCAGCAAGACGGGCTATCTCAACGAGGCTGGGCGCTGCCTGGCCATGCGCACGCGCATCGACGACCGTCCCCTCTACATGGTCTTCCTCAACGCCCCCGGCAAGCTCGTTCCCTTCGAGGACAGCAACCGACTGCGTCGCTGGCTGCAGAGCCGTTCCTGAGCGGGCTGGTGCCCCGGGGATCGCGGGTTTCTGGGCTATTGGAGCTCTGCCGGCTGACCCGCGTGGGGTAGCAGAGAGAGAAGAGGGCGCTCAGGGGCAACAGCAGCGCCCACTACCCAGGGTCCTTCGGGTCAGGCGGCTAGTGTGGGGTGCAGCCTCACTAGCGGATTCTCAGCAGACCAACCCGGCGGCGGTGCCCCTTGGCCCTGCGCGCCGGGTTTGGCTATAGGAGGGATCTCAGCCGAGCATCCGCACATCCTTGTGCAGATACCCTATCTGGCTCTAGGCAGCTTCGGGCGCGGCGATCGGGTGGGTCATGCTTGCCCGGTCGACGGCGTTCCGCTTCTGGACTTTGACGGTGGGCCAGGGGAAGGAGTGACGGAATCCCGAGGGGGCGATCGCCAAGATCATCTGGCGGAGCAGCCCAAAGCCCACGACCGTCCAGAGTGCGATGAAGGGTAGGCCCTCGGCTACCACGTAGGGGGCGCCAGCGATGAAGACGAGGCCGGAGAAAGCCAGGGCGATCCGCTTGGTGACTGGGAAGTTGGGATTTGACATCGGATGTCTCCTTTAGGTCTGGGTTGAAAGAACCTCCGGTGATCGCCTTCAGCTCGGTTTCGCTTGGTAGCTGGGAGAAGACCGGTTGCTTCTGTCTAAGCAGGAAGGATGCCAATTCCCGATTGCCGTTGTTTATCTTTGTCAAACAATGAGTTACATGCTAGGCGCCCGGCGCTGTTGCCGGCCTGGGGAGTGCAGCAGGATCGCTAGGGCCCATGACGGGATCGGTGATAAACGTTGGATAAACAATAGGTTATTGTGGGTTCTCCGGGGTGCAGGCTGCAGCAATTGCTGCACCCCTCCCCATGATTGCCGCTTGGTCCCCGGGGGTTGAGGGGCGCCAGGAGCATGCTAGGGCAATGCCGGGACCAGCCGCCGGCCCCCGGTCTCAATCGGATTCCGGCGTGTTGCCGCTGCCTTGGGTGTGGAGACGGCGATTGAGGGACTGGCGGGTGATGCCGAGCAGGGTGGCCGCGACACCCTGATTGCCCTTGGCCCGGCGCATTGCCTCCCCGACCAGGAAGCTATCCGCCTCCTTAAGGGTGGGGAACCGCCCACCGATCGCCAGCGGCGCCTCCGCATCGCTGACAGTCACGCCGAGATCCTCGCGGGGATCCGCGCGCCCCCTCTGTATGAGCTCGCGGAAGCTTTCCATGGACAGCACCGCTCCGGCGTGGTGCTGGGCCACGGCGTTGTAGATCATGGCCCGCAGCTCACGGACGTTGCCGGGGAACTCGTAGACCCCCAGCAGGGTGAAGAGCTCCTCCGGGGGGCTGGGTGGCGGCTTACCCATGGAGCCCGCCGCCTCTTCGATGAAGAACTGCACCAGCAGCGGGACGTCGCCCTGGCGCTGGCGTAAGGGCGGCAGGTCGATAGGGTGGCTGGCGAGGCGGAAATAGAGATCCTGGCGGAACTTGCCCGCGGCCATCCAGCGGCTCAGGGGCTGGTTGGTGGCGGCGACGATGCGGGCATCGCTCAGACGCTGAAGGTCTGAGCCCAGGGGATAGTATCTCTGGTCCTGGAGCAGCGTCAGGAGCTTGACCTGGGCGGCCTTGGTCAGGTCCCCGATCTCGTCGATGAACAGGGTCCCCCCGACCGCCTTGGCGATGAGGCCCTCGCGCTCCCGCTCCGCGCCGGTGAAGGCCCCGCGCACGTGGCCGAACAGGGTGTCGGAGAACAGGTTGTCGTCCAGGCCGGCGACGTTGAGGGCAACCAGCTCGCCCTTGCAGCCGCTGACCTTGTGGATCGCCTCGGCGATCAGTCCCTTGCCAGTACCGGTTTCGCCGGTCACCAGCACCGGCTCACGGGACTCGGCGATGGCCTCGATGTACTGGAAGATGGCCTCCATGCGGCGGTCGGCGGTGACGATGTGGGCGAAGGCCTCCCGCTGGTGGACCTGGCGGGACAAGAGCGAGCTGCGCAGCGAGCCCACCTGATCCCGCAGGGAGCGGATCTCCAGGGTCCGGCGTACCACGGAGACGAAGCGACTTTCCTCCACGGGCTTGACCAGATAGTCGTAGGCCCCCTGACGCATGCAGGAGACCGCGGTCTCGAGGTCGTGGGCGGCGGTCATCACCACCACCGGGACCTCCGGGTGCTGCTCGGCGATCCGCGGCAGCAGCTCCAGCCCCGAGACCCGGGGCATGAAGAGATCGAGCACCACCATGCCCACCCGGTGCTGGTCGAGATAGGGCAGCAGCTCCCGTCCGTCCGGCAGGGTCACCACCGGGGAGATGCCGTGGGAGCCTAAGAGGTAGCGGGTGGCGAACAGGAGGTCCTCCTCGTCGTCCACCAGCACCACGGGAAATGGATTCTGTGCCACAGGTTGTTCCTCGGGTCAGGTCGCTCGCGCCACGCGGAGGCGCACGCTGACCTCGGTGCCGATCCCGGGTTGGGAGTCGATCTCGATGCTGCCGCCGTGATTCTGGATGATGCGTTGACAGATCGACAAACCGAGCCCCGTTCCGCCTTGATCCGGGCGGGTGGTGAAGAAGGGGTCGAAGATGTGCTGCAGGTCTTCTTCCGTGATGCCGGTGCCCTGGTCTACGACGCTCACCCGCACCTGGGTCCCGTCCGTCGTGGTCTCGGCCGTCACCCAGAGGCGGGAGGAACGGAAGGGCAGGGACTGCAAGGCATTCAGTATCAGGTTCAGGAAGACCTGCTCGAGCTGCTGGGCATTCCCCCGGACAGGCGGAAGGGAGGGCGGCAGGTCCATCTCCCAGTGGTCGGTTTGCTTCTGGATCTGGTGCTGCAGGATCGAATAGGCGGAATGGAGCACCTTGGGCAGATCCACCCGCTGGTCATACTCGCCCTGGTCCTGGCGGGCCATGTGCTTGAGGTTGGCGACGATGCTCTGGATGCGCTGGGAGTTGCGCAGCAGACCCTCCAGCATCCGGGGTAGGCCTTCCAAGGCCTGTTCGACCGGTACCCCGCCGAGCAGGAAGGCTCCCCGCTCCGCCGCCTCCCGCCGCAGTATGGGCAGAATGTCCTCGAAGGTCTTGCGCAGAACCGACGCGTTGAACTGGATGGCGCTGTTGGGGTTGTTGATCTCGTGGGCCACGCTGGCGGCGAGCACCCCCAGGGTCGCGAAGCGCGCGGTGCGAATCGCCTGGGCCTCCAGCAGGCGGCGCTCCGTCACGTCGGTGGCGATGACCATGGCGGCCTTGACGCTCCCCGCCTCCCGCAGGGGCACGATGCGCACCTCCCACCAACTGGCGTCAGGATCGGAGTACTGGAGGTGGTCCGTCTCAGCGGTATGGAAGAGGGTTTCCAAGGCATGGCGGTACCAGTCCCGCAGGCCCTTCGGGAGGATCTTCGCCGAGTTGCGCCCCACCGCACTCTCTGAGGGTGCCTTGGGCCAGGGGCGGTTGACCATGAGGATCTTGGCGTCCTCGTCCACGGTCATGATGATGTCGGGAGACTGGTCGAACAGGACCCGCAGCTTCTGCTCCGAGGCGCGCAGCTCCTCCTCGACGAGGGCGCGGGCGTTCATCTGACATCGCATGGAGTAGACGAAGAGCCCCAGCAGTGCAGTGACCAGCAGGCCGCTGCCGAGCACGATCCAGGGCCCCTCCTTGAAGCCCTCGGCACTGCGATAATGCTGGGTACGGGCGCAGGTGATGGACCACTCCCGATCCGCAACGGGGAACACCTCGGTCACGCGGGGTGAGGCGGGCAGGCTCCAGCCTTGCCAATGGCCGTCCGCGAGCGTGGCGTCCGGTCCGAGGCGGCTGGTGTAGAAGTCGAGGAAGTCCTGGCCCTCCGGCGCCGACTCGTCGAGCACCAGGAACTCCACCCCGCGGGGCTCGAGCACGGTGATGGAGGCATTGGCCAGGTCCGACAGGCAGAGCACCCCCACCACCAGGCCGGCCAGATCCTGGGTGGCTTCGGCCCGTGGGTGCCCCGCCGCCCCCTGGCGAAACACCGGCAGGAACACCATCACCCCATAGCGGTCGTACTGGGGATCCAGAAGGATGCGGCCGCTGATGGTCATCTCCCGCGATCGGATGGCACGCTCGATGAGCTCCCACTGCATGGGGTCGGAGCCACGGTCGAAACCCAGGACATCCCCGCCGGCGGTGAGGGGCTCGCGGTAGAACACCGGGAAATACTGGCCTCGATGCTTCGCCCGCACGTCGGCACCGCCCTGATCGTGCTCGGTGATGGCGTAGCCGAGCTCCGCCCCCTCTCCCGCTGCCTCATGCTGCGCCCGCTCCCGCGAGGACACCCGCGGCAGCCACTCCAGGCTCTGGATGCCGCGGTAGCGCTCCCGGACCGAGGAAGCGAACAGGGCGAATCCCTCCCGGTCGATGGAGGGGTCTACCTGTAGCAGGTCGCCCAGGGTGCGCACCGCCTCCAAACTGGCCTCGACACCCTTCTTGAGCGCCCGGTTGCGGTCCTGGGCCACCCACTCGAACTCCATGCGCTGGTGGGCGTCCACCTGAAGCCAGACCACCGCGGCGGCGGTGACGGTGACCGCACAGCCCGCGAGGATGACGACCACCACCGGGAGCTGTCGAGCCAGGGCCGCTATCGCGGCGAGAGGCCGGTTGCGGGCCCCAACCTCGGGGTGGGCGTGGTAGATGGGTCTCGGACTCATACGGGTCATGGGTCTGGGGACTGAGGCCCCGGTTGATCGGTGGTGGCCGTTGATGGGGGGGAAGCAACCCTGGACAGACTGTCTCTGACCTCAAAGGTCGCAAAGGGCTTTCCCGCTCAGGCTGCCAAGGGGCGATCCCCGCATCCAGGAAGGAGCGGGCTAGGATCGGCTCGATGAAGTTGCATCCTCGTCTCCCCGCGGCGCCGACGGAGCGACCACAGCGGGCGGTGCACCGGGGACCCCCCTGGGTTAAGGCTTCTTCACCTCGCCGCCGCTTGCCTGGAGCTTGCCCTTCGGCCGATGCCTGTCGAGGTGGGTCGGCCGGTAGACCAGCACAGGCACGCTGGTGTGGGTGAGGACCTTCTGGGTCTCGCTGCCCAAGAGCAGTGACTTGAGGCCCCGCCGACCGTGGGAGGCCATGAAGATCAGATCGCACCTACCGCTGGTGGCGGCATCGATGATCAGCTCGTAGGGGTGGTCTCCCTCGGCGGCGATCGTTCGGCACTCCACCCCCGCGTCCTTGCAGAGCTTCTTGATGAAGCCCAGGTACTCCTTGGCCTTTTTCTCCGCGGCATGGCCGATTCGGTCCACCGCGCTGGGGTCGAGCAGGTCCCCCTCGTGGTCGAGGGAGCCGAGCGGCTTGACGTAGACCGCGGTGATCTCGGCGCCCGCCTCCTTCGCAAAGGCCACCGCGCTGCGCGCGGTGTCCCGGGAGATCTCGGAGCCATCGGTCGGTAACAGGATGTGTCGAAACATGGACTCTCCAAGGTAAGGGGGTCGGACGGGTCGGATGCTAACCGTTCTGGCCGCTTCCGGCGCTTCCCATCGGGGACCCCTTAGGCCAGCCCGGGGTGCCAGAATCTCCCCCGGGAGCGTCCCCAGGAATGGGGGCGATCTCCCTTGCCGCGATATCCGACTGTTTCACCCCTAGAAAGATCCTTAACAGTATTGTCATAATCAGGGCCGGACGGAAGGGGTCGATCCCCGATACTCCCTCTCGACGGGGCACTTTACCCTTGGGGAAGGCCCGTGGGTGAAGTTCTACCGGGGGGCATCCCTTCTCCGAACCCCTGCGAGACCAGGCACCGGACTCGCGGTTTCCGGGCCCGCCGCCATCGGTTGGCCTTCCTGGTGCGGCGCCAGCTACTCGACGAGGGCGGGCAACAGGCGCTGTCCGTGACAGGCACCTCCCCCTACAGAGGGTTCTTCCCATGAATCTCGGGACGTTGATCGACAGGCAGAAGGTTGCCGGCGACATCTGGGGTGGCCTCGCCGCCATGCTGGTGGCCCTGCCCTCCGCCATCGCCTTCGGGGTGACCGTCTATGCGGCCATCGGGCCGGCCTATGCCGGGATCGGTGCCCTTTCGGGCCTGCTGGGCGCTACCGCCCTCGGATTGGTGGCCCCCGCCTTGGGGGGGACCAACCGGCTGATCACGGCACCCTGTGCCCCCGCGGCGGCCGTGCTCTCGGGTTTCGCCCTCGAACTGCTCCATCAGGGGGTGGCGCCGCCCTCCATTGTGCTGCTGTTGACGGTGCTGGGCCTGCTCACCGGTGCGATCCAGATCGTTATCGCCACCGCCGGGCTCGGCGGCTTGATCAAGTACATCCCCTACCCGGTGGTGAGCGGCTACCTGAGCGGGGTGGGGCTGGTGATCATCGGTAGCCAGATCCCCAAGTTCTTCGGTGCCCCTAGCGGCACGAGCTGGTGGCAGACCCTGATCTCCCCGGATCGCTGGAACTGGTTTGGCATCGCGGTGGGGGTGGCGACCATCCTGGTCACGGTACTCGCGCCCCGGGTCACCAAGCGCATCCCCGCCGCCATCCTTGGGCTCTTGGCGGGCGTGCTGACCTACTTCGGCCTGGCCCTGCTCGATGGTGCCCTACTGGTGATGGAGGGCAACCGTCTCATCATCGGCCCCCTGTCGGCCGATACCGGCGGCCTGCTGGGTGCCATCGTGGGGCGCTGGCGGGACATCGGTGATCTCAAGCTGGCGCAGATCGGGGCCCTGTTCGGACCTGCTATCACGCTCGCGGTGCTGCTCTCCATCGACACGCTGAAGACCTGCGTGGTGCTGGACGCCATGACCCGCAGCCGCCACGACTCGGACCGCGAGCTGACTGCCCAGGGCTTGGGCAACATGGCCTCTGCCTGCGTCGGCGGCATGCAGGGGGCCGGTCAGATGGGGGCCACCCTGGTGAACCTCACGAGCGGCGCCCAGACCCGCTTGTCCGGTGTTCTCGAAGGGGTGTTCGCGCTGATCGCCTTCGCCCTGCTGGGCTCCGTGGTCGCCTGGATCCCGGTGGCCTCCCTCGCGGGGATCCTGATCCTGGTGGGGGTGCGCATGATCGAC
>CAZFHV010000070.1:7844-15506 GCA_964519095.1 uncultured Chromatiaceae bacterium
CTTCCCGTTTCTTCCCGTTTCTTCCCGGTGGCCATACCATCTGTCGTCCTACAGATCGTCGCCGTGGTGGGCACGGCAGTGAGCGTCAGCCTGATCGCGGCCTCCGGGGTGGGCATCGCCCTTGCCATGCTGCTGTTCATCCGCGAGCAGCTCTCCAGCACGGTGATCCGCCACAAGAGCTATGGCAATCACACCTTCTCCAAACATAAACGCCCGCGTGCGGAGATGAAGGTCCTCGAGAAGCGCGGCCAGGAATGCGTGATCCTCGAGCTGCAAGGAAGCCTCTTCTTCGGCACCAAGGATCAGCTCTACAGCGCGCTGGAGCTCGACCTCGGCAGGGGCAAGTACTTTGTGCTCAATATGCGCCGCGTCCAGTCGGTCGATGTCTCAGCGGCCCATGTCCTGACCCAGATCCGGGACTCGATTGCGGAGCGGGAAGGTTTGCTGATCTTCACCGACCTACCGAAGAGCCTTCCCAACGGGCGGGATATCGCGGCCTTCTTCGACCAGATGGAGATCACCACCTTTACCTCGCACGTCAAGGTCTTCTCGGGGGTGGACGAGGCCCTGGGATGGGTGGAGGACCAAATACTGGGTGCCGCAGGGCTCGACCAGGCGGCGGAGACCCTGCTGGAGCTCCATGAGATGGACATCTTCAAGGAGCGCAAAGAGGAAACGCTCACCGATCTGGCGGCAGCCCTCGAGCCGCGTTCCTCCAAGGCGGGGGAGCTCATCTTCTCCACGGGGGATGCGGGGGACGAGCTGTTCCTGATCCGCCGGGGATCGGTTCGAATCCTGTTGCCCGTAGAGGGTACGGCGAGGCACCACTTGACGACCTTTGGGCGGGGCGACTTCTTCGGCGGCACGTCGTTCCTCGATGGCCAGCCCCGGATGGTGGATGCAGTGGCGCTCACGGACACAGACCTCTTCGTGCTGCGCCGTGAGGCGTTCGAGCGCCTCGCCGAGGAGCACAAGCGTCTGGCCGTGAATCTGCTGCAAGCCCTAGCCCAGGTGCTCGCCATGCGTCTGCGCTATAGTGACATGGAGGTGGCGGCCCTACGCGCCTGAGGCGGCGCCCTGGGATCAGCGGTACCCCACGGCCGGATCCTTGAGCACCAGTCCATAGGGGAGGCAGGATGGAATCGCTCATTCAACACATGACGGCGCTCTATCATCAGGTCTCGGCCCGGCTGCTCCAGCTACGGGTGTCCCGAGCTCAGGTCGGTCCTGCGGCCTACGAGGAGGTGGGCTTGGTGGAGGCCCTGATCGAACGGCTCCAGGCGGTGGCCAATGCGGGGTCCTGGGACGCCCGGGACCATGGCGCCGTCCAGAGCCCGCCGTCGGCGATCGGCGCAGGGGCCAAGGGGGCCGAGCAGCCAGCCTCGCCGAGTCACACAGCGGTCGCCGCACCCCCTTTGCCACCCCTCGGAGAGCGGCCCCCCAGTCTCTCACGGGAGGAGGCGGGCGCCGGTGTGCAGACGCCCCTGGCGACCCAGTTGCAACGGCAGACGCTGCGCTATGTGGGGCAGGCGATCGACTTCGCCCGCCAGGGCAAGGCCGATCTGGCCGAGGCCTGTGCCCACTACGCCGAGAGCACCCTCAGGCTCGCCGCCCAGCATCTCCCGGCGGAGGACTATCAGGGATTCCGGGACCAGATCCTGGCGCGGCTGGTGCATTCCACGGAGGACACCGAGACCGGCTCGATGGACCCGGCGCCGGCACCGCTCCGCACCGAGAACTGATCCTCCGCTGCCCTCGAGCCAGCGCGTCCTTAGCGGCGCTTGTTCTCCGAGAGCAGCGCGCGGCACTCCTTCGGCAGAGGCTTCTCCTCCGGGGGCTTTGCAGGGGGGCGCGGTGCCTTGGCCTCCTCGGTGAACCACCAGGCCAGCTCGCTACCACAGCCGTCGCCCGCGGGGAGCGCCGGCTGGGGGGTGCAATGGGGGCTGTCGGGCGGGCAGCGCAGGCGTACGTGCAGGTGCGCCCGGTGGTGCCACCAGGGACGGATCTTCTGCAGCCAGCGGCGGTCGCTGCCTGCCTCTTGGCACAGCGCAGCCTTGATGGCAGCGTTGACGAAGAGGCGGTCCACCGCCGGATGGGAGGCTACCTGCTTGGCCAGCCACACCTGATCGCTACCCCAGCGCTGAGGGTCCACCCGGTCGTCACCTTCGAGGACCATGCTGGGGGCCTCGTCGGGCTCGGCGCGCTGCGGGGGGGCCAGCCACAACCAGACGTCCGCGTCGATGCCGCTCTGATGGCTGCGGTGGCCGTTCGGCATAGGGCCACCCCGGGGCTGGCTCAGGTCGCCCACCACCATCCGCTTGCCCGTGTAACGATCCACCGCCGCGCCCAGCTCCTCGAGGAAGCCCACTAGCTCCGGATGACCGAAGTAGCGGTGGCGGGCACGCTGGGTGGTCAGGAAGCCCGGTCCCGCCGCGGGCAGTGCCAGGGCCCCATCCACGCAACCGGCGGAGGCCTCCCCGATGACCTGTGCCGGGCCGGGGCTCGGATTAGAGAGTCCTGCCCAGGGGTTGGTGGCGGCTCCCACGGGGCCCACGCCTAGCACCAAGGTCAGCATCAGCCAGAGGCGGGGCGCCGATCGGGGCGAGACCGGTTCCCTGGGGCGCTGGCCGAACGGGGCCGGACTCGGGGCGTAGAGGTGCATGGCGAGGCTCCTGCGGGGTTGTCGGATCGGTCGCTTGCCGCCGCCGGGGCAGGGTACCCCGGGGGCAGCCGCGCCTGGACGAACTATGGCAGACTAGGCCGCGCATCGACAACAGGCCAAGCCGGAAGGGATCATGACCGCTCACCACTCTGGGGTTCGCGCACCAGTGCCCTGGTGCCTCGCAATGCTGGCAACCCTGCCCCTGCTGGGCGGCTGCGCCAGCTCGCCGAGCGCCCATTTCTACGTACTGACCCCCGTGGCCCAGTCGGCCCCGGCGCGGGTCTCGGAGATGATCTTCGGCGTGGGCCCGGTGCGGCTGCCCGCCTACCTGGATCAGCCCCAGATGATCAAGAGGGTCACCCCCAACCGGGTGGACCTGGAGGAGCTGGAGCGCTGGGGCGGCCCCCTGGAGGCGGAGGTGACGCGGGTCCTTGCCCAGAATCTGACTCTGCTCCTCGGCACCGGGAGGGTGGTGACCTACCCCTGGGAGCGTGCGATCCCGGTGGACCTGCAGCTCATCGCGGAGGTCCGCCGCTTCGACGCGGCGGCGGACGGGGCGGTCCGCCTGGATGCGGTCTGGTCCCTGTTCGAGGGGGAGGGTCGGCGGCTCCTCTACATGACCCAGTCTTCGATCTCGGTGCCCGTGCAGGGGGGCGACTTCGACGCCGTCGTCCAAGCCCAGAGCCAGGCGCTGGGGGAGCTGAGCCAGGCCATCGCCCAGGAGCTGGTTCGGCTGAGGGGCCGCGCCCCCGGCCGCTGAGGTGTGTCGGGGAGGGGGATCGAGCCCGCGGTGTTGGGGGGCGGTGTCGCTCAGCCTGACGATTCTGGTCGGCTGTGCCACCCCCCGGGAACAGGTACCCGGCCCGGATCGGGTCGCGCCCCGCCTCGAGGCCCAGGCGGCGATCCTGGCCGATGGCTATCGGCTGCCGCTGCGGCTCTGGGAGCCTCCGGGGGCGGTGGCGGCGGTGGCCATCGGGGTGCATGGCTTCAACGACTACCACCAGTCTTTCGCGGATCTCGGCCCGGTCCTGGCGCGCAAGGGGGTGGCCTTCCTGGCCTACGACCAGCGCGGGTTCGGTGCCACCGAGCAGCGGGGGATCTGGCCAGGGATGGCGCCGCTGGCATCCGACCTGCGCACCCTCCTCGATCTGCTGCGCCAGCGCTATCCGGGCGTGCCACGCTATCTGGTGGGGGAGAGCATGGGCGGGGCGGTGACCCTGCTGGCCCTCGATGGCGCAGGGGCACCTGCCGTGGAGGGCCTGGTCCTCATCGCGCCGGCTGTGTGGGGACGCGCCCAGATGCACCCCCTCCAATCCGGCGCCCTCTGGTTGCTGGCCCACACGGTCCCCGGCCTCCCGGTCACGGGTCAGGGGCTCGGCATCAGACCCTCCGACAACGGGGTGATGCTGGAGCGGTTCCGCAACGACCCCCTGGTCATCAAGGAGACCCGCATCGACACCCTCTGGGGCGTGGCGGACCTGATGGACGCGGCCCGCGCCGCCGGGATCCCGCCCAGCACCCCCACGCTGGTCCTCTATGGCGAACGGGACCAGATCATCCCCAAGGGGGCCCTGTGCGACTTCCTCGTTGGCTGGCGCAACGGTACCGATCCCCAGTGGCGCATCGCCCTCTACCCCGAGGGCTACCACATGCTCACCCGCGACCTCCAGGGGGAGGGGGTGCTGCAGGACATCGGGGCCTGGGTGCTGGACCGGGATGCCCCCCTCGCCTCGGGGAGCGAGGTGATCCGGGACGATCCGCGGCTCCAGCGGTTCTGCGGGGACAGACCGCCGGCTCAGCCAGTGTCCGGTCCGGCCCTTCGGTAGGACTTGTCCGCATCCGCTAGGGCTCAGGCTTGGCGGCTCTTGCCGCGCGCTTTCATGAAAGATTCACTTGAACGAATATATGGACCTCCGTATATTCGATCGCATGCATATAAGCCCCGAGACCCTCTTCGCCGCCCTGGCCCACGACACCCGGTTGCGCTGCCTGCTGCTGCTCTTGACCCACGAGGAGCTGTGCGTCTGCGAGCTGACCCACGCCATCGGCGCGGCCCAGCCCCACATGTCGCGGCACCTGGCGCAGTTGCGTGAGGTCGGTCTGGTGGTGGATCGCCGCGAAGGGCTGTGGATCTACTACCGGATCCATCCGGCGCTGCCCACCTGGGTCCGGGAGGTGCTGGGGGCTACGGCCCGGGGAATGGCGGGTGCGGAGCCCTTCGCCAGTGACGATGCCGCGCTGGCGGTGATGCCCAACCGGCCGGGGGCGCCGCGTTGTGCCTGAGGGGCCCTGGCCGGACGCCCCCCAGGGGGGCCACGACAACCTCATTCCCCTTACAACCCTGAACCCCTTAGGAGTAACGCGCATGGCGATTCGTGTCGGTATCAATGGCTTCGGTCGGATGGGTCGTTTGGGTTTCCGCGCCGCCTGGGGGGCCGAGGAGCTGGAGTTCGTCCAGATCAACGAGGTCGCTGGCGATGCCGCCTGCTCGGCCCATCTTTTGCAGTTCGATTCGGTGCACGGGACCTGGCAGGGGCACGACTGCCGCTCCGCGGGTGGCCGCCTGCTGGTGGATGGGCAGCCCATCGGTTACTCCAGCAACCCCGCGGTGGGGGACAGCGACTGGTCGGGGTGCGACCTGGTGATCGAGGCCACCGGCAAGTGGAAGACCCTCGATAAGCTCCAGACCTACCTGGACCAGGGGGTGAAGAAGGTGGTGGTGGCCTGCCCGGTGGAGGGGGCGCTCAACATCGTCTACGGGGTGAACGACCAGCTCTACGACCCCGCCCAGCACGCGATCGTCACCGCCGCCTCCTGCACCACCAACTGCCTGGCGCCGGTCGTGAAGGTGATGCACGAGCGCATCGGCATCGTCCACGGCAGCATGACCACCATCCACAACATCACCAATACCCAGACCATCATCGACAAAGGCCACAAGGACCTGCGTCGCGCCCGGGCCCTGGGGCTGTCCCTCATCCCCACCTCCACCGGCTCGGCCCGGGCCATCACCAAGATCTTCCCCGAGCTAACGGGCAAGCTCAACGGCCATGCGGTGCGGGTGCCCCTGCTCAATGCCTCGCTGACCGACTTCGTGTTCGAGGCCAAGCGGCCCGTCACGGTGGAGGAGGTCAATGGGTACCTGGCGGAGGCGGCAGCGGGGGAGTTGAAGGGGATCCTGGGCTATGAGGAGCGGCCGCTGGTGTCCATCGACTACCTCAACGACCCCCGCTCCTCCATCGTGGATGCCCTCTCCACCATGGTCATCAACGGCACCCAGGTGAAGATCTACGCCTGGTACGACAACGAGTGGGGCTATGCCAACCGCATGATGGACATCGCCCGCAAGCTGGCGCGGATGCTCTGATGGATCTCGGCCTGCGCACCTACCTGGTGGTCACGGCGGCCTATTGGGCCTTCACCCTGACCGACGGCGCCATCCACATGCTGGTGGTGCTGCACTTCAATAACCTCGGGTACAGCCCGCTCCAGATCGCCTTTCTGTTCCTCTTCTACGAGGTCTTCGGCATCATCACCAACGGGCTGGGGGGCTGGATCGCCTCCCACGTGGGCCTCAACCGCACCATGATCACCGGGGGGGTGCTGCAGGTCGTCGCTCTGGCGGCGCTGACGGTAGACCCCGCCTGGTTGAGCGTGGCCTACGTGATGACCGCCATGGCGCTCTCAGGGATCGCCAAGGACTTGAACAAGATGAGCGCCAAGTCCAGCGTCAAGCTGGTGGTGCCCAAGGGGGAGGGGGCGGACACGCGGCTCTTCAAGTGGGTGGCGATCCTCACCGGCTCCAAGAATACCCTTAAGGGGGCCGGGTTCTTCCTCGGGGGGCTGCTTCTCTACCTGATCGGCTTCCGTTGGGCCATGGGCGGCATGGCCGCGGCCCTGTTGTTGGTCTACCTCTGGGCCTGGTGGCTGCTGCCGGGGGATCTGGGCAAGGCCAAGGTCAAGGCCAAGTTCAGCCAGATCTTCTCCAAGACCCGCGAGATCAACCTGCTCTCCGCGGCGCGCTTCTTCCTGTTCGGCTCCCGGGATGTCTGGTTCGTGGTGGGGCTGCCGGTGTTCCTGCGCGAGGTGGTGGGCTGGAACCAGGTGGAGGTGGGCAGTTTCCTGGCCCTGTGGGTGATCGGCTACGGCTTCGTCCAGGCGGGCGCGCCGGCCCTGCTGCGGCGGGGTCACGGCGGCCGGGGTCCCCAGGGCAGCAGTGCCCGCAACTGGGCCCTGCTGCTCGCCGTCCTGCCCGCGGGGATTGCCCTGGCCCTGATGCAAGGCTACGACCCAGCGCTGGCCCTGATCGTCGGGCTCGGCCTGTTCGGGGCGGTGTTCGCCATCAACTCCGCGGTGCACTCCTACCTGATCCTGGCCTACTCCGACTTCGACAAGGTGGCCCTGAACGTAGGCTTCTACTACATGGCCAACGCCGCCGGCCGACTGGTGGGCACGGTGCTTTCGGGCTGGGTCTACCAGACCCAGGGACTGACGGGCTGCCTCTGGTGGTCCACCGCCTTCGTGGCGGCCGCCGCCCTGGTGTCCTTCAAGCTCCCGGAGGTCAAGGGCGAGCTACCCGCGGGGATGGCGATGCCCAAGGGCGGGGACTGACAGGCTCGTAAGCGCTTCGTTGTGAAAGCGGAGCGCCGCCGCGGGTCGCGCGGCGGCGGCTCCTGTGAGGAAAGCCCGTGGATGCCAAGACGGAGCTGAAGCCCCCAGGGTGGTTCCTGGCCCTTTTCGTCGTGCGCCCGGCTGTGCCGGGGAGACAGTAGTAGTTTAATGGGATGGTCCGCCCCGCTCCTCCAAAGGGGTCCGCTGGGGCCACAATCGACGCGTTGAGCAAACGTCATCTATACCGAGGTAGCGGAGCAGAGCAATGAAAAAGCTTAGCAAAGAGCGCGTGATCAAGCTTCGTGGGCATCCACTTAGCGAAGCGCAGCTTCCATGAAGGAGCACAGGAAGCGGAAGCGAGTGCGACGCCCCCCGCGTAGCCGTAGAGC
>CAZFHV010000071.1:0-15333 GCA_964519095.1 uncultured Chromatiaceae bacterium
CCGGACAGCAATTTCTGTTCCATGCCTTGCGCCAGGAGTACATCAACACATAAATTGAACATAGCCGCCGGTTGTGGCAACCGGTCGGCCACGCAGGGCCCCTGTGCCGGACAGGGCTTCAAGCCCCGTCCTTAGGGTTTGGAGTGCTACGGGCATCTCGTGCATTTCCAAGCGGCCCCGAAGCGTTTGGGACGAGGCGAATGTTCCGCCGAGAAAGATTCAGCTTGTATTAACATTGAGCGTCAATAAACACACCAGAGGAAATACTATGAAATGGTTGCTGGTAGTAATAGTAATGAATACGCCAGTCAAGACCGATCTGGTATTTAATAGCTTGTCTGAATGTCTAGCAGCAGAGGCGCAAATGAGAACAGAGTGGTCGGAAGACTATAACCAAGCAAAAAAGTCCGGGCAAGAAATCGAGAGAGTTGGGTAAATCAGCAAGGCAATGACAACGGGCACATGCATACCATCAAAATAGGGTTTCGTACTGTCGCGTAGCAAGTCGCTCAAGCTGACCGCCTGAGCCTGTGCGCTTGCCAGCCGGAACGGGTTTCTGGTTCCTCCGCGCTGTGCCCTCCGGCCGCAGGGTAGGGTAAGGGCGTGGACTTCCCTCCGTCCACAACATTCAACGTGGAAAACTGGAGCTTGCGCTCACCCGATGACGGGAGAGAAGGGGACCCTTCCCGTTTCCTTTACCACCATGAACACTAGCCGCGCACTTTTCTTGTTTGCTCTGCTGGCGATATCGCAAATGTCTTTTGCCGTTTCCCCAGACGATCGCCAAATCGATCCGATGGTGTCGGCACTTGTCGCTCTGTTCAGCGATGGTATCGCTGCCAGTCACCCTGAAATTCGCGGCATTCGCTTCGGACACATCTTTGGCAGCAAGTCGCTGGACGCAATCGCCTTCTTAAGCATCGAAGGCTTCGGCGGCGGCAACTAGCACTCGGAATGCGTTGCGTTCTTCGCCTCTGTGCCACCCGATGTTGCGGCCGGTCACAAGACCCGCCCATTTCGATTGGTTGACGTAGCAACCATTGGTGGCCGTGGTTGGCGCACCTTCGACCGGGAGTCAGTCAATATCCACCCAGAAGGGATCACCATCTCGGGTAAGAGATGGCGCGAGCAAGATCCTGGCTGCTGTCCATCCGAGCCCATAAGCGTCACCCTCCGCATCGTCAACGGAAACGTCGTGGAGGTCCAATGATGGCCATATCTGCGGCCAAGCTGGAGTGGCCAATAGCCTCCGTCTGCAGCTGGCGGACAGCCCCTTGTCGCAAACGTTTGGCCGCTCAATGAATCGTTCGGTCGTAGCCCTCGGTGGCTTGCTTTGCACGGTCCCATTTTCAGCGAATCCAGGGCATCGTCCCTCGTCCTTCACCGACAAGGGGGCGTGCCCGTTTGAGTGCTGCACCTATCGTCAATGGACCGTGGCGGCCGATACGCCTCTACGCGCACAGCCAAATGACTCGGCGAAGGTCGTGGGAAAAGCGCGCAAGGACACGAGGGTGCAGGGCTTGACTGGGGTTGTCATCGTATCGCGACCTGGCCAAATTGAAGTGCGAAGGCCGCATACGGGAGAATCCGGAATGATATACAATCCCGGCGATACCCTATCGGTCTACACGGCGCGCGGGGAGGGCTTTTTTAGGGTCTGGTTCAAGGGCGAAATGTACGATGAGGAAGCCTCCTTCATGTACCAAGACAGGGGTGGTTGGGATCGATGCGTCGATGAAGGTACCTGTTGGGGAAAAAGAAAGCGCTTTCCATCATCGGTGTGGTGGGTAAGGGTCAGAACGTCGAATGGGACCATCGGTTGGTCGAAGACTCCCGAGAACTTCGGAAATGTGGACGCATGCGGCTAAGACCGGCCCCCTGCTAGCGCCCAGCGGATGTCTATGAAGGCGCGGCGCGGCGCGCCTTGCAAGCCTTGGCGACGGCACGGGCCGCGGTATCGGCAGGGTGCACACGTCCTTATGCTCTGCACCGGGCCGCGCCATAATGGGCAAGCAGAGGCTGGCCCATGACCCTTTCCATCCGCAACAAGCTCTTCCTGACCCTGCTCGCCGCCACCGCCCTGGTGGTGGTGGGCATGCTGTTCTTCATGCGCTGGTCCTTCGAGCGGGGGCTGGTGGAGTTTGCCCAGTCCCGCCAGCAGGAGCACATCGAGCAGATCGCCGAGCGTCTGATCGAGCTATACCGGCGTGACGGTGGCTGGCAGCGGCTGCGCTCCGACAAGCGCCTTTGGGTGGGGATCCTCAGTGGCCGGGGCGAGGGGATGGGTCCCGGGCGCCAACTGTGGGAGCGGGGCCCCATGGGACCGCGCTGGATGCGCCATGCCCTGGAGGAGCCGGGTCTCTGGCCTCCCGAGCGGGTGCTCCAGGCCCAGGCCCTCGACGGGCGCCCCCGCCCCGTGCCCTTGAGGTTGATGCTGCTCGATGCCGATGGCTCTCTGCTCTATGGCCGCGCGGAGCTCCTGGCGGGCACCGAGCGTTTCCCCCTGGAGCTGGAGGGGCGGCCCATCGGTGAGCTGGCGCTCTTGCCCGGTCCCCTGATCTCGGAGTTTGGGGAGATCCGCTTCCAGGAGCGCCAGATGAGCGATCTCCTCTGGATTGCGCTGGCCATGATCCTCCTTTCTGCCATCTTTGCCTTTCCCCTCGCTCGGCGCCTGGTGCGGCCACTCCGGGGCTACCAGGCGGTGGCCCGCCGCCTCGCCAGCGGGGAGCTCTCGGCGCGGGTAGGCGTCACCGGCAGCGACGAGCTGGGTCGCCTGGGGCGGGACCTGGATGCCCTCGGGGAGGCCCTGGAGCGCCACGAACAGGCCCGACGCCGCTGGATCGCCGACATCTCCCACGAGCTGCGCACCCCCCTCGGGGTACTGCGGGCGGAGCTGGAGGCCCTGCAGGACGGGGTGCGTCTCCTCGATCGAGCCGCCGTGGACTCCCTCCACGCCGACGTGCTGCGGCTGGGTCGGCTGGTGGACGACCTCTACCAGCTCTCCATGAGCGATCTGGGGGCCCTGAGCTCCCACAAGGCCGACACGGACCTCGCCGAGCTGCTGGAGGGGGATCTGGAGGCCTTTCGCGCCCAGTTCACCGCGGCGGGGCTCGGTCTCTCCTTCGAGAACCGGCTGAGCGGATCGGTCGTGCTGCTGGCGGATGAGCAGCGGCTCTCCCAGCTCTTTCGCAACCTGCTGCGCAACAGCCTCCAATACACCGAGTCCGGTGGCGGGCTCCGGGTGAGCCTGCAACAGGAGGGCCGCGCCCTGCTGGTGGACTTCCAGGACACCGCCCCGCCGGTCCCACCCGAGGCTCTCGCACGGCTCTTCGAGCCCCTCTACCGGGGAGAGGGCTCCCGCAGCCGCGCCACCGGGGGGGCGGGCCTGGGGCTGGCCATCGCCCGGAACATCGCCGAGGCCCATGGGGGGACCCTGGAGGCCCGGTTCTCGCCCCTAGGGGGTCTCTGGCTGCGCCTGAGCCTGCCCCTGTGAGCGACACCATCCTGATCGTCGAGGACGAGGAGAAGCTGGCCCGCCTGCTGGCCGACTATCTCCAGGCCGCGGGTTTCACCGCGCAGCGCCTCGCCGATGGCCGGGTCGTGGTGTCCTGGGTGCGCCAGCACAGTCCGGCGCTCATCCTGCTCGACCTCATGCTGCCGGGCCGGGACGGGCTGGAGGTCTGCCGGGAGATCCGCGGCTTCAGCCAGGTACCCATCATCATCACCACCGCCCGGGTGGAGGAGATCGACCGGCTGCTGGGCCTGGAGCTCGGGGCGGACGACTACATCTGCAAACCCTACAGCCCCCGGGAGGTGGTGGCGCGGGTCAAGGCGGTGCTGCGCCGCACCGCCCCCTCCGGGGCACCGACGGGAACCGGTCGTCTCCAGCTCGACGAAGGGGGCCTGCGGGTGCGCGCCGGAGGGCGGGAGCTGGAGCTCACGGCGGTGGAGTTCGCCCTACTCCAGACCCTCGCGAGTGCTCCCGGCCGCATCTTCGCCCGGGAGCGGCTCATGGAGCGCATCTACAGTGACCACCGTGTGGTCTCCGACCGCACCATCGATAGCCACGTCAAGAAGCTGCGTCGCAAGCTCGCCGAGATTCTGCCCGACGAGGAGCTTATCCACTCCGTCTACGGGGTGGGCTACCGCTACGAGGAATCCCATCGGGAGTCACCGGCGCAGCCGGCTCGACCCTTCCCCTGACCCCAGCCCCCCGGACAGGGGAGCAGCAGGTTCCACAGTCTTTGCGCAATCCCTGCACGGATGCTGCAGGGTTGGACGGTACGCTTTTAGTCAGCGGAAGGGCGATCTGCCCTCCGACGCGAAGAACTCAATCGAGTACAGGAGAGAACCCATGAACAAGACCCTTACCACTATCGCCGTCGGTATCCTGACCCTTACCGCCGCCAGCGCCTTCGCCCAGGGGCCTGGCTATGGGCGGGGGATGGGTTACGGTCCCTGCGGTGGGGCCGGTGTCAATTGCCCCTGGGCTCAGGGAGGAGCCCCCGCTGCGACCCAAGGTGCCGTACCCGCCGACCCGGTGGCGGCCAAGCTCGATCGCATGGCCGCCCGCTTGAATCTCAGCCCCGAGCAGAAGGCCCAGCTCGAGCCCATCCTGAGGGAGCGCCAGGCCATGCGCGCCGCCCAGCAGCAGGCCGTGCGTGAGCAGGTGGCCCGCGTCCTCACCCCTGAGCAGCTTGCCCAGTTCGACCAGATGCGCGCCCAGGGCGGCATGGGGCGGGGAGGTGGCGGGGGTTGCCTCGGGCCCGGGTACGGCTGGGGTCCCGGCAGGGGCTACGGCGGCTGGCCTAGCGCGCCTGCTCAAAACCCCCTCAACGACGTCCCCTAGGCAACGCGGGGTGATCCCCCTGCTCTTATGAGAAAGGCCGGCGGCGCCGGAGCCGCCGGCTTGGCGTGTGGGCGAGTGGTACTAGCGGGGCAGCAGGCTCACGGGTCGGCCGTTCAGCGGTTGCACCGGCCGCGCATTGGGGCCGAACAGTTCGAGTAGGCGCCGGATCAGGCTCGCCTCCACCTCGAGGGGCTGCTGGAAGACGAACCACTGCACCCCCTCGGTGCAAGGGGGATTGGAGAGGGAGCCCCGGTAACTGTAGTAGGCACGCTCGTTGGGCAGCAGGAAGGTGGGGTTGATGCCCACCTGGCGACCCTGGAAGCTGGTGCCCGGTCGCTCGGGGAGATTCTCCCAGATCCGCGCCAGCACGTTGTTCATGCGCCGCCCGGCCACCATGGGGATCTCCACCAGTGCCAGATTGCCGTCCACATCCCGATGGAGGAGTTGGGCGACCATGTCGGCGGCCGTGCCGTTGATGCGGTGCTCCCCGGGGGCGTGGAAATCGGCCTGCAGGAGCTCGTAGCGGTGCAGGCCCACGCGGATGTAGCTCCCCGGCTCGACGTCCATGCGCAGGGTGCGGCCGTCGTTGACCAGGGTGAGGGAGTTGCTGCGGTAGCGGAAGATCAGGGGCTCGTCGAGGGTCGGGCGGGCGCCCGCTAGCTCGATGGGGGACTGGGCCTTCCCCTCCTTGCACAGGGCGTAGTCCGGCGACAGCTCGGCCCAGTGCTCGGGGCCGCTCTCACCGCGGTAGCCCCACTTTCCAGGGCCGGCACCGGCCTGGATGCCCTGGGTCGCGCCCAGGAGAGCGAGCCCGAGCAGGCCGGCCAGGCGGTGCGCCCCGCGACCCCCCGCGTTCTGGGTTCCCATGGGGTCAGTCCTCCTTCACCCGCTTGCCGATCTTGGCAATGGGCACTACCTGGGCGCTGGGCGGCTCATCGGCATAGTAGGGCCGCTCCCCGCCTCGACCATCCAGATCCGCCAGCTCCTTCTCCCGGGCGGCGATGAGGGCGAGGCACTGACGCAGGTCCTCGATGGTGCGCTCCGAGAGGGGGTGGCGCATCCCGGGCGGCGGGGTGACGTCGCGGATCACCCCGGTCAGCGTCTGCCGCATGGCGATGAGGATCTGCTGCTCTTTGCTCAGGTCGTTCATGGTGTTGGCCGCCGACGGGTACGCAAACCATAGGTTAGCCTAGGACCCCGCAGGTTACGACGGGATTAACGCAATCAACGGCAAATTGGGGCGAAGGGGCCCGAAGGGAAGGGCATCGCCCAGTTGGGACGGTGCCTGGGGTCAGGCCCCAAGGGTCGGGAGGTCCGCCTCCCTGAGGATGGTCACCCCCAGCTCCCGCGCCCGTTCGAGCTTGGAGCCTGGGTCGGCGCCGGCGAGCAGGTAGTCGGTCTTGGGGGAGACGCTGCCGGTCACCTTGGCCCCCAGGGCCTGGAGCTCGGCTTTGACCTCTTCACGGGGGCGACTGAGGGTGCCGGTGATGACGAGGGTCTTGCCCGCCAGGGGTAGCCGGCTCGGCTCGCGGCGGGCAAGGGGGGGCCAGGTGACACCCCCCGCCCGCAGCCGGGCGATGACTTCCCGATTGTGGGGCTGGCGAAAGAAGGCGTGCACCTGGGCCGCCACCACCGGTCCCACGTCCGGCACCCCCTGGAGCTCCGCGAGGTCCGCCGCCATGAGGTCTTCCAGGGTGCCAAAGTGCTGGGCGAGCCCCAGGGCGGTGGCCTCGCCCACCTCTTGCACCCCGAGCGCGAATAGGAAGCGGGGTAGGGTGGTGGTCTTGCTCCGTTCCAGGGCGGCGAGCAGGTTGTCGGCGGACTTCTGGCCCATGCGCTCCAGGCCGGCGAGGGTGGCTCCATCGAGCCGGTAGAGATCGGCGGGGGTCTCCACCAAGCCCCGCTCCACCAATTGGTCCACCAGCTTGTCGCCCAGCCCCTCGATGTCCAGGGCCCGGCGGGAGGCGAAGTGCTCAAGGGTCTCCTTACGCTGGGCCGGGCAGAACAGACCCCCTGTGCAGCGGCTGGCCACCTCGCCCTCGGCCCTCAGCACCTGGGAGCCGCACACCGGGCAGTGCGCGGGCATGACGAAGGGTAGGGCACCAGGGGGGCGGCGCTCCAGTACCACCCCCATCACCTGGGGGATCACCTCGCCGGCCCGGCGCACGATCAGGGTGTCCCCCGCGCGGATGTCCTTGCGGCGGACCTCGTCCTCGTTGTGCAGGGTGGCGTTGGTGACGGTCACTCCACCCACCCGCACCGGCTCCAGTCGCGCCACGGGGGTGAGTGCGCCCGTGCGGCCCACCTGGACCTCGATGGCGAGGAGGCGGGTGATCTCCTCCTCCGGCGCGAACTTGTAGGCGATGGCCCAGCGGGGCTCGCGGGTGCGGAACCCGAGCCGTTGCTGGTCGGCGAGCCGGTCCACCTTGAAGACCACCCCGTCGATGTCGAAGCCCAGCCCCGGGCGGTCCTGTTCCATCTGGCGGAAATAGGCCAGACAGCCCGCGAGGCCATGCACGGTGCGCAGGGCCGGCGACACCCGAAGCCCCCATTTTCGCAGCAGGGCCAGGGTCTCGGACTGGGTGGGGGGCAGCTCGAAGTCCGCCACCTCGCCGAAGCCGTAGCAGAACAGATCCAGGGGGCGCGCGGCGGTGATGCGGGGGTCGAGCTGACGGATGCTGCCGGCGGCGGCGTTGCGGGGGTTGGCGAAGGCCTTCTCGCCGCGGCGAAGCGCCTCCGCGTTGATCGCCTCGAAGCCGGCTCGGGGCAGGAACACCTCGCCGCGGGCCTCCAGCAGGCGTGGCCAGCCGGCGCCCAGCAGGCGCAGGGGTACCGAGCGGATGGTGCGCGCCTGGGCGGTCACCTCCTCCCCCCGGTAGCCATCGCCGCGGGTGGAGGCCTGCACCAGACGGCCGTCCTCGTAGATCAGGCTGATGGCCAGGCCATCCAGCTTGGGCTCCGCCGTGTAGCTGACCGACTCCAGGCCCAGCTCCTCGCGCACCTGGCGGTCGAAGGCCTGGAGGTCCCCCTCGTCGAAGGCGTTCTTGAGCGACAGCATGGGGATGCGGTGCACCACCTCGGCGAAGCCCTCCAGGGGCTCGCCACCCACCCGCTGGGTAGGTGAGTCGGGGCGGACCAGGGTCGGGTGGCGGGTCTCCAGCTCCTGGAGCTCACGGAGCAGGCGATCGTACTCGGCATCCGGGATGACCGGGTCGTCGAGGACGTAGTAGCGGTAGTTGTGGTAGGCGATCTCGCCGCGTAGGGCCTCGACCCGTCGCGCGACCTCCTCGGGGACCGCCATCAGGTGTGCTTGGTCGCGAGGGCCACCTGGCGGTGATGCTCCGCGATCTGGGTGCGCGTGTGCTCGATGGTCTGGCGGGAGAGCACGCTGTGGGTCTCGTCCTGCAGTTCCCCGCCGAGGGTCTCCGCCAGCTTGCGGGCGGCGCTGAGCATGGTGTCGTAGATCAGCTGACCGTCGCGGGGGCCGGGGAGCTGGGCGAAGAGGCTGAGACCCGGGGTGGAGAAGCCCGCCAGGGCGTCGAAGGGGAAGGTCCCGGGCTCCACCATGTTCGCCATGCTGAAGAGCACCCGGCGCGGGACGCCCGGCTGCTCGTAGCGGTGGAAGATGTTCATGGCCCCCTGCTCCAGACCCACCGCCGCCGCGGCGGAGCCGATGGCCTCCCCGGAGAAGCGATCCTGGCTCTGCTTGGCCGCTACGTTGATCATGAGGATCAGGTGGGGCACCCCGCCGCCGCTCTGGCGGTAGTGCTCCTCGGTGGTCTGGGGTGTCTCCGGGGCGGTACGGGGGGTGGGCTCCTCGGTCCGCCTGCCCCAGCCGAAGGGCCCCTTCCGGGTTTTCTCCTTCTTCTCGGCCGGCCTGAGATCGGGATGCTCCACGTGCAGGGGTGGGAGGTCCGCGAATTCCTCCTCGGCACTCAGCTCCCCGCTAGACCGGGCCTGGCCCCCCGCCTCGGGTGCCAGGGTCGGCTCCGGCGGGGCCTCCTTGGCCCGCTGGCGGGACCTTGCGCCGGACTTGCCGGAGCGGCGACGCTCCCAGAGGTAGATGCCGAGGATCAGCACAACCCCCAGCCCGAGCAGGATCAGACGTAAGGTATCGGCTTGCATGGGCGATGCGGCTTCCAAGGGGCGCAAGATGCGATGGTCAATAGATTAACCCAAGAGCTGGGCAGGTACAGCCCGTCAGGGGGCGGCCAGGCGGGCCGCCTCCTCCACGTCCACGGAGACCAGCCGCGAGACTCCTGGCTCCTGCATGGTCACCCCCACCAGGTGGGAGGCGATCTCCATGGTCAGCTTGTTGTGGGTGATGAAGATGAACTGGACCTGCTCGGACATGGACTCCAGCAGCTCGCAGAACCGCCCCACGTTGGCGTCGTCGAGGGGGGCGTCCACCTCATCGAGCATGCAGAAGGGGGCGGGGTTGAGCTGGAAGATGGCGAACACCAGGGCCACGGCGGTGAGGGCCTTCTCCCCGCCCGAGAGCTGATGGATGCTGGAGTTGCGTTTGCCCGGCGGGCGGGCCATCACCGAGACTCCCGTGCTCAGGAGGTCCTCCCCCGTCAGCTCCAGGTAGGCATTCCCCCCGCCGAACAAGCGCGGGAAGAGCTGCTGCAAACCCGCGTTGACCCGCTCGAAGGTCTCCTTGAAGCGGCTGCGGGTCTCCCGGTCGATGCGGCGGATGGCCTCCTCGAGGGTCTCGAGCGAGCGGGTGACATCCGCGTGCTGCTCATCGAGGTAGCGCTTGCGCTCCGCCTGCTCCTGGAACTCGTCGATGGCCGCGAGGTTGATGGGACCCAGCCGCTCGATGCGCTGCACCAGCTTGTCGAGGCGCTCCTGCCAGGCCCCTTCCTCCGCCTCCGCCGGTAGGGCCTCCAGCAGCCGCTGGGGCGCCTGACCGCCCTCGCGCAGCTGCTCTTCCAGGGTGCGGGTCCGCACCAGGACCTCCTGGTGGGCCAGACGGAGCTGGTCCAGGAGGCGCCGCTGCTCCTCCACCCCCTGGATCGCCCCCTGGCGGTCGTGCTCCAAGTGGCGGAGCCGACCCTCCAGGGATTCGAGCCGCTCCCGGACCTCGGTGAGCTCCCGCTCGACCTCCAGCCGCCGGGTGAGCTGCTGCTCGAGCTTGGTCCGGAGCTTCGCCAGGGGTGCGGCCGCCTGGGCGATGGCCTCCCGCAGGGCGGTGCGCTGGACCTCGAGCTGGCGCAGCTGCTCCCGCACCCGCTCTAGCCCGAGGCCGAGAGACTCCAGGCGCGCCTGGCGGGTCTGCACCGCCAGCGTGAGCTCCTGCGCCCGCCGGCGCCGGGTCTCGGCGGCGGCCCGGAGGGCCGCGAGCCGCTCGCGCAGACCCTCGCGGTCCGCCACCAGGCCCTCCCGCTCGCCGGCCAGCACCTCTACCTCTGCCAAGGCCTCCTGGAGCAGCAGGCGGGCCTGCTCGATCGCCTCGCGGGTATCCTGACGCTGGACCTCCAGCTCGGCGCGCTCGGCCCCCAGGGTCTCGCGCCGCGCCCTCAGGTGCTCCAGGCGGATGCGGGCGCCGCTGAGCTGGGCCCGTAGCTGGGAGAGCTCCCCGTGCAGGCCCAGGATCTCCGCCTGGGTGCGCTCGCGCTCCGTCGCCATCGCCCGCCGCTCCGCCTCCCCCTGGGCCAGGCGGGTCGCCCGATTTTCCACCTGCCCGGCGAGCTCCTCGATCTCTCCCGCGAGCTGCTCCAGGGCCTCGGCACGGGCCAGCACCCCCAGCGCCGGGCTTTTGGCGCCCGGTAGGCGCAGCCAGTCGGGCCCCACCCGCTCCCCCGCGGGGGTGACGAAGGAGGCACCCGGCGCCAGCCGATGACGCTCCCGCAGGGCGGTCGGGAGGTCGGCGGCGAGCCGGACCTCACCCACCAGGCTGGTCAGAGACCAGGGGGCCTGGATCTGGGCGGTCAGCCGGTCGGTCGCGTCGGCCAGTGGCGGGGCCGGGGGTCCACCGGTCTCGAAGAGCGACAGGGCGAGCCCGCTGGTCCCCTCGGTCGCGGTCCCCACCGCGGAGAGCTCGGGTACGCAGACCGCCTGGAGGTGGCGGCCCAGCACCACCTCCACGGCTCTGCGCCACTCGGGGGTCACCCGAAGCTGCTCGGCCAGTCGCTTGGCGCCCTCGAGTCCCTGATCCCGCAACCATTGAACGAGGGCCCGGTCGTCCCGTGCCAGGGCCGCCTCCTGCAGGGCCTCCAGGGATGACTGACGGCCCCGCGCCCTCTGCAGGGCCCCACGGGCCTCGTCGAGGGCCCGCTGATCGGTCTCTCGGGCGGCGGTGAGCTGCTGAAGCCGGGAGCGACTCTCCCCCTCGCGGGTCTCCCGGGTCGCGATCTGCTGCTGGAGCTCGGACTCGCGGGCGCCCCGGGTCTGGATCTCCGCCTCTAGGGCGCGGCTGTCGAGCCGCCCCAGCTCATCGGCCATGGCCTGGAGGCGGCGCTCCTGGGCCAGGAGCTGCTGCTCCAGGTGGCCGATGCGGGTGCGCTCCACCTGGGCGCTCTGGGCCGGGGCGTTGGCGCGCTGGTTGAAGAGGTCCCATTGGGCCTGCCACTGTTGCATCTGGGCCTCCGCCCCGGCGAGGTCGGCGGCGGTCTCCATGGCCTGAGTCTCGGCGGCGGCCAGCAGGGGGCGATCCCTCGCCTGGGCCGTCTCGAGCTCCCCAAGGGCGGCCTCGTCGCGCCCCCGGTGGGCGTCCGCTTCGCCCCAGCTTCGCTCCAGCTCGCTCAGGTCCCGCTCCCGGCGCTGGCGGTTCTCCCGCGCGAAGCCGATGGCCTGCTCCAGCTGGGCGATCTCCGCCCCCACCGCGTAGTAGCGGCCCTGCACCTCGTTGAAGCGCTCACCGGCCTCCTCGTGGGTGGCCCTGCCGTCCTCGATCTCCGCCTCCAGGTGTCGCTGCCGGGCCAGGCCGGCCTCCAGGGCGGTCTCGCGCTCCCGGATGGTCCCCTCCTCCTGGGCGAGCCGCTCCGCCAAGGCCCGCCAGCGCAGGGCGGTCAGCTCGGCGCGCAGTCCCCGCTCCTCCCGCTTGAGACGCTTGAAGCGCTCCGCGGTGGCTGCCTGGCGCTCCAGGTGCGAGAGCTGCTTGGCCACTTCGTCGCGGACGTCATTGAGGCGGTCGAGGTTCTCGCGGGTGCTGCGGATGCGGCCCTCCGTCTCCCGGCGGCGATCCTTGTAGCGGGAGATCCCCGCGGCCTCCTCGAGAAAGAGCCGCAGGTCCTCCGGGTGGGCCTCGATGAGGCGCGAGATCATCCCCTGCTCGATGATCGAATAGCTGCGGGGTCCGAGCCCCGTGCCGAGGAAGAGGTCGGTGATGTCGCGCCGCCGGCAGCGGGTGCCGTTTAGGAAGTAGCTGGACTGGCCGTCCCGGGAGACCTGACGCTTGACGGAGATCTGACCGTACTGGGCGTACTGGCCGCCGGCGCTGCCGTCGGCGTTGTCGAACAGCAGCTCAATGGTGGCGGTGCCCACGGGCTTGCGGCTGCTGGAGCCGTTGAAGATGACGTCCGCCATGGACTCGCCCCGCAGCATCTTGGCGGAGCTCTCGCCCATGACCCAGCGGACGGCGTCGATGACGTTGGACTTGCCGCAGCCGTTGGGGCCGACCACAGCCACCAGGCGACCGGGAAAGGGCACGGTGGTGGGGTCCACGAAGGACTTGAAACCGGCCAGTCGGATCTTCTCGAGGAGCATGGGCGGCACAAGATACCCAAGGGGGCAGGGGAGCACAAGTTGACCCCACCAACCCTGGTCACCGGAAACCCCAAGCACATTAGGCGGTTACGGGTTTCGGCCGTGCGTCGGGGGGAGCGGTTGCGTATACTCCGCCCTCCCATCGCCCTGGAGCCGAGCGACCATGCCCAGCCAACCGAGCAGTGAGCTCGAGACCTTTGCCAACCCCCAGCCAGAGCGGGACTACAGCATCCGCATCCGCATCCCGGAGTTCACCTGCCTCTGTCCCAACACCGGCCAGCCGGACTTCGCCGTGCTCACCCTGGAATACGTGCCCGAGGGGCTCTGTGTGGAGCTCAAGTCCCTGAAGCTCTACGTCTGGTCCTTTCGCGATCAAGGGGCCTTCCACGAGGCGGTGACCAACCAGATCCTGAGCGATCTGGTGGCGGCCACCGCACCCCGTTTCATGCGTCTCACCGCGGAGTTCAACGTGCGGGGCGGCCTCTACACCAGCGTGATGGCGGAGCACCGCGCCCCCGGCTGGCAGCCCCCCCAGCCCGTGGCCCTGCCCTGAGCTCAGGTCGGGCTCTGCCGTAGCGGGGGCGATTGGCGGTATACCCGTCGCGCATGGGTTTTGCGGTAAGCGAGGTGCGCGAATCGGGTTCGAGCGCAAGGCGTGCCGACGAGGCATAGCGGACTCTATGGCGAGGAGGCGCGACAGCGCGATCGCACCCGAGCGGCGTGCATCGCGGCGGAAAATCCCTGTGTGACGGGTATATCATGCAGCCTCGAACCGCGGGTCTTTCGAGATCCCTCGGCGGATGCGCTCAGGAACCCCTGATGACCATGCAGTTCGACCCAAAAGAGATTCGGATCGCCGTCATCGGCCTCGGCTACGTGGGGCTGCCCTTGGCGGTGGAATTCGCCAAGCGGTACCCCACCCTGGGGTTCGACGTCGATCCCCACCGCATCGCGGAGCTCCGCGCCGGGACCGACCGCTCCCTGGAGGTCCCCGCCGAGGAGCTTCGAGCCGCGCGGCTCGCCTTCGCGGATCGGGAGGACGACCTTGGGAATTGCAATGTCTTCGTCGTCACCGTCCCCACCCCCATCAATCGGCACAAGCAGCCGGATCTGGGGCCCCTGGAGGCGGCGAGCCGCACCCTCGGCCGCCATCTGAAGCGCGGCGACATCGCCATCTTCGAGTCCACGGTCTACCCGGGGGCCACCGAGGAGGTGTGCGTACCCCTGATGGAGGCGGCCTCGGGGCTGCGGCTCAACCAGGATTTCTTCGTCGGCTACAGCCCCGAGCGCATCAACCCCGGTGACCGGCAGCACCGCCTGTTGAGCATCAAGAAGGTGACCTCGGGCTCCACGCCGGCGGCGGCGGCCTTCGTCGATGCCCTCTACCGCAGCATCATCACCGCCGGCACCCACCTCGCGAGCAGCATCCGGGTGGCCGAGGCCGCCAAGGTGATCGAGAACACCCAGCGCGACGTCAACATCGCCCTCATCAACGAGCTGGCCATCATCTTCAACCGCCTGGGCGTCGATACCCAGGAGGTGCTGGAGGCCGCGGGCAGTAAGTGGAACTTCCTGCCCTTCCGCCCCGGCCTGGTGGGTGGCCACTGCATCGGCGTGGACCCCTACTACCTCACCCACAAGGCCCAGGCCCTCGGCTACCACCCGGAGATCATCCTCGCCGGGCGGCGCCTCAACGACAGCATGGGCTTCTACGTGGTCAAGCAGGTGATCAGGCTCCTGGTGCAGCGGGATCTCCTCTCTCCCCGCAGCCGCGCCCTGATCCTGGGGCTCACCTTCAAGGAGAACTGCCCGGACCTGCGCAACACCCGGGTGGTGGACCTGGTGGCGGAGCTGCGCTCCTTCGGCATCCAGGTGGACGTCCACGACCCCTGGGCGGACCCCGCCGAGGCCGAGCGGGAGTACGGCATTCATCTGGTCCCCGAGCCGGAGCGGGGGGCCTATGAGGCCATCATCCTCGCCGTGGCGCACCGGGAGTTCGCCCAGCTCGGTGCCGCCGGCATCCGCAGCTTTGGGGTCCCCGGGGGCGTGCTCTACGACATCAAGTACGTCCTGCCCGCCGACCAGGTGGACGGGCGCCTCTAGCGGGGCCTCGGTGTCCCGGTCCATTGCCAGCGGGGATCGTCGATGCGGGTCTTGATCACCGGTAGTGCCGGATTCATCGGCTCGGCCCTGGCGCTGCGGCTCCTGGAGCGCGGCGACGAGGTGGTGGGACTCGACAACCTCAGCGACTACTACGACGTCCAACTCAAGGAGGCGCGGCTCGCGCGGAAGCGGCGCTACCCGGGTTTCCGGGACCTGCGCCTGAGCATCGAGGACCGCGCCGCGGTGGCCCGGGCGTTCGCCGAGTACCGCCCCCAGCGGGTGGTGCACCTGGCCGCCCAGGCGGGGGTGCGTTACTCCATCGAGAACCCCTACGCCTACGTGGACACCAACCTGGTGGGGTTCGCCAACATCCTGGAGGGCTGCCGACACAACGGGGTGGAGCACCTGGTCTACGCATCCAGCAGCTCTGTGTACGGGGCCAACACCCACATGCCCTTCTCGGTCCACCACAACGTGGACCACCCCTTGAGCCTGTACGCGGCCACCAAGAAGGCCAACGAGCTCATGGCCCACTCCTACAGCCATCTGTACGGCCTGCCCTGCACGGGCCTGCGCTTCTTCACGGTCTACGGCCCCTGGGGCCGCCCGGACATGGCCCTGCAGCTCTTTGCCCACGCCATCATGAAGGACGAGCCCATCAAGGTGTTCAA
>CAZFHV010000072.1:0-15264 GCA_964519095.1 uncultured Chromatiaceae bacterium
CTCTCGGGCGGCGAGCTCCGCTGGGTCGCATCGCGGGGACGGGTGGAGCTCGACCCGCGCGGGCGCCCGGCTCGCATCCGTGGTGTCAGCGCCGATGTCACCGCCCAGGAGGAGGCCGAGCTCGCCACCCAGCGGCACCGCGACGAGCTGGCGTATCTCTCCCGGGTCGCGATGCTCGGGCAGCTGTCCGGCTCCCTCGCCCATGAGCTGACCCAGCCACTGACGGCCATCCTCAGCAATGCCCAGGCGGCGCTGCGGTTCCTCAATGGAGAGGCGGCGAATCTGGTCGAGGTGCGCGAGATCCTCAAGGACATCGTCGCCGACGACCGGCGGGCCGGCGAGGTGATCGGCCGCCTGCGCGCCCTCTTCGAGCGCGGGGCGGCGCACCAGGAGCCCCTCGACCTCAACACCCTCATCCGCGAGGTCCTACGCCTCCTCAACGCTGACCTCGTCGGCCAAGACATCTCCTTGTCGACCGATCTCGATTCGCGCCTACCGCAAGTGCGCGCTGACCGCGTGCAGATGCAGCAGCTCCTGCTGAACCTGGTGGTCAATGCCTGCGAGTCCCTGTCCGAAACCCCGGCGGGCGAGCGGCGGATTGAGGTCCGGACCGCGTTGAACGATGGGGGGGAGGTTGAGGTAACGGTCAGGGACCGGGGCCGTGGCATCGCCCCGGGTGAGCTGGAGCGAATCTTCGAGCCGTTCGTCACCAGCAAAGCGCTTGGAATCGGGCTCGGGCTTGCGATCGGCCGCAGCATCGCAGCCGCGCACGGCGGACACCTTTGGGCAAGCGCCAATCCCACTGGCGGCGCAACATTCCACTTCTCGCTCCCGGTGAGGGACAGGGGGAGCCCGTCCTCGGGGCTGGACGAAGATAACCCATCGGCCGCCCGAGCGCCGGCGGCAGGAGGCCCCGGGCTGTGAGCGAACCAGAGCCGACGGTGTTCGTCGTCGACGATGACCCGGCAATCCGCAAGGCGCTCGAACGCCTCCTGCGCTCCGAAGGCTGGCAGGCGGCAACCTATGCCTCAGCGGAGGAGTTCTTGAAGGGGAACGACCCCGAGGTCGCCGGTTGCCTCATCCTCGACGTGGCGATGCCGGGCCTCGATGGCCTCACGCTGCAGGAGCGACTCGCCGAGGCAGGCTGCAAGCTCCCGATTCTGTTTCTGACCGGTCATGGCGACGTCCCGACGAGCGTGCGGGCGATGCGCGCCGGGGCGCTGAATTTCCTCACCAAGCCGGTGGAGGACGCGGTGCTGCTCGCCGCGGTCGCGGAGGCGGTGGACAGGGATCGCCAGGGGCGTCGGGCCCAGGCGGATCTGGCCGCCCTCCGCATGCGGCTGGCCACCCTCACCCCGAGGGAGCGGGAGGTGTTCCAGCACGTGGTCGCCGGCAGGCTCAACAAACGGATCGCGGCCAGCCTGGGAACCGTCGAGAAGACGATCAAAGTACATCGCGCCCACGTCATGGAGAAGATGGGCGCGCGGTCCCTCGCCGAGCTCGCGCGCATGGCCGAGCGGCTGGGCATCACCGCGCCCCCTGGCGAACCCTAAGTCGGCGACCCTTCCCAGGAGTATTGGCCCCGGGCCGTTCCACTCCGCGGGGATACCCGCCGTCTCGGCCAGGCTCCGGTATTGGACCAAAGTCCAATCGCCCTTACCGCCTTACCCTTCTATGTTGTGGGGTGAACCGCGATTCGGGGAACCCGGCGGCATCGCGGCCTATCGACCCATCCGGTACAGCCCAGGACCTCACCGTGAGCACAGAGAACAGAGAACAGAGAACAGAGAGCCGAACACCGATCCGCGACAAGAGGCCGTCATCAACCGGCGTGACCTGCTCAAGGGGCTGGCCGCGGGCGCGGCGGCGGCCATGACGGGGGGCCTGTCAGCCCAATCCGCCGAGCCGGCAGCAGCCGCGGCTGGAGCCTCCGCTGCCACGAACCCCTACGGCGGCGGGCCAGGCTCGGGCCTCACGCTGCCGCCCTATTACCGGCCGACGCCCTCGGTTCTCAACACCAGCACCTACTTCCCGGGCTCCGAGAAGCTCGGCCCGGACGAGATGCGCATCTCCTTCGTCGGCAGCTGCCCCTGGCCGCCGCGCCGCGACCAGATGAGCACCTCCATCATGGTCGAGCTCGGCAACGGCGACCTCCCGTACTTCTTCGACTTCGGTCCCGGCTGCCTGCGCAACATCATGGCCATGGGCGTGCCGGTGCAGGCCGTGCGCAACTTCTTCATCACCCATCTGCACGGCGACCACTACCTCGAGCTCGCCTACCTGCTGCCGTTCCGCGCCTACATGTTCGGCGGCTGGAAGCCGCTCAACGTCACCGGACCTTCCGGTAAGACCCAGGAGCTCGGCACCAGGGAAATGATCGCCAACATGAAGAAGATGCTGCGCTGGAACCTCGAGGCGTTCGACGTCGTCCCCATCGGCGACGGCTACGAGGTGAACGTCAACGAGTTCGACTACCGGAAGGAAAACGAGGTCTGCTACGACAAGAACGGCGTGGTCGTGAAGCACTGGCCGCGCTCGCACAACAAGGACGGCGCCTCGGCCTACCGGCTCGAGTGGAACGGCCTGTCGTTCGTCTGGACAGGCGATGGCCGCCCCGACGAGCTCACGCTCAAGTACGCCAAGGGTGCGGACGTGTTCGTGACCGAGATACAGGCCGACGTGGCGCGGTGGATCCAGTCCGCTTTCCACATGCCGCCGCCACTCTACAACTACACCATCGACGTCGCGCACACGCCGCACTACGCCGCCGGCTACATGTTCAAGCAGATCCAGCCGCGCATCGCCATGGTGACGCACATGGAGTACGACGAGAGCCTCGTCACCGAGTTCATCGCCGGGATCCACTCACACTGGGATGGGATGTTCGCCTTCGGCGCCCCCGACGTGGTCGTCGTCAACGTGACGAAGGACGCGATCTGGGTCCGTCGGGCGGCCCTGCCTGGGCTGGGCGGAATGGCGAGCGCCACGCCACTTGAGATGTTCGGCGAGGATGGTCAGCTGCCCGCGGTGATCGACATCCCGAAGCCGCGCACGACCTGGCAGGAGCAATGCAGCGCGGACATCCGCGCCATCGAGATCGATCCGAAGAAGTACTACCCGCCGCAGGTCTTCCGCGAGCCGGTGCAGACCTACGCCGGGCCGGTGGGGCCGATCCCGGCGGACAAGATGTTCCCGAAACCGCCTGAAAAGTAATCGGCCAACCGCAATGGACAACCTGACCGCCCCCGCGAGCGGCGTTCCCCTGACGATACTGACCGGCTTCCTCGGCGCGGGGAAGACGACGCTGCTGAACCGCATCCTCAACGGCGACCACGGCCTGCGCGTGGCGGTGCTGGTGAACGACTTCGGCTCCATCAACATCGACGCGGATCTGGTGGTCGGCGTGGAGGGCAACGGCGAGGTGATCAGCCTCGCCAACGGTTGTGTCTGCTGCTCGATCCGCGGCGACCTGATCGAGGCGGTGCTCGGCGTGCTGGACCGCCCCGAGCGGCCCGAGTACGTGCTCCTGGAAGCGAGCGGCGTGGCCGACCCGGCCGGCATCGCGGCCACGTTCACCGATCCCAACCTGCACGAGCGCATCCGCCTCGACAGCATCACCTGCGTCGCGGACGCCGAGCAGGTATTCGCCGCGCCCGAGCAGATGCAGCTCAAGCTGTGGCAGATCGGCTGCGCCGACCTCCTGATCCTGAACAAGGTGGACCTGGTGGGCCGCGACGAGATCGAGCGCATCAAGGCCTGGCTCGACGAGTATTTCCATCGCTACCGCCTGATCGAGGCGCGTCATTGCGACGCGCCCCTGGAGATCCTGCTCGCCGCCGGCCGCTTCGATCCGACACGGATCGGCTTCTCACCCCACCCCTCTTCCCTCCGAGGGGAGAGGGTGGCGGGGGGCCGGACGGTGGGTGACCACCGGGCCCAGGATTGCCACGACCCCCAGTGCGAGCGCCACCGCCAGGACCACGCGCGCAGCTTCAGCACCTGGAGCTTCGAGACGGACCGGCCGCTGTCCCTCGAGGCGCTGCGGGAAGCCGCCCGGCGCCTGCCGGCGGAGGTCTACCGCTGCAAGGGAGTGATCCACAGCGCGGAGACCCCCGACCGCCGCGCGGTGCTGCAGGTCGTCGGCAAGCGCGTGAGTCTCGCATTGGAAAACGCCTGGGGCGGCCGCTCGCCGCGTACCCAGATCGTGGCCATCGGCGCCCAGGGCGCGCTAGACGGCCAAGCGCTGCGCGAGCGATTCGACGCCTGTGTCGCCGGGCAGGCGCGCTGAAACGGCAGCCGGAAATCGGAACCTTCAAGAGGACACCCCATGAAATCGCCCACAAGCAGAACTCGTACCCTAGGCGCCAGCGCGGCCGTCCTCGGCCTCTTTCTGGCGGACCCGGCGGGCGCGCAACTTGAGAGCGTCCCACCCACTTGGGGCGGGCCGCTGTTGGACCGACCCCGACTTACCGGCGACTGGGGCGGATTCCGCGACGAGATGGGAAAGAGCGGCGTCACCCTCGATGTCGATCTCACACAGGTCGGACAAAGGGTCGCGGGCGGAGGACGGGAAGAAGCGGGCAAATATAGCGGCCTTTTCGAGTACACGCTCAACCTGAATTCCCAGAAAATGGGCCTTTGGCCGGGCGGCTTCCTGACCGTTCAGGGCATGACCAACTACGGGACCAACGTGGGTTACGCCTCCGGGGCCATCATTCCAGCTAATATCACTGCCCTGTTCCCTGAGCCTGGCCAGACGTCAACGGGGCTCATGAATGCGTCGTTCACCCAGTTTCTCAGCCAAAACTTCGGGGTCGCAATCGGAAAACTCTCGGCACTGGGGGGCGATGCCAATGCCTTTGCCCACGACTACCATAGCCAGTTCCTGAATGCTGGCCTAAATTTCAACATGGCGCTCGACCTCTTTCCCTTTACCTCCTATGGGGCCGCCATGGTCTATGTGCCTTGGGACAAGGCCACCCTCTCCTTCTCGGTCATCGACCCTCAGGGATCCGCAGAAAACAACAATCTCACCAACCTGTTCCAGAACGGAGTGGTGCTCGGCACCGAGGGTCGGACAGAAGTCAAGATCGGCAACCTAGTCGGTCACCAGCTCATGGGATTCGTCTGGAGCAATGCAACCCGCTTGGCGCTGGAACAAAGCCCCCTCAATACCCTGAAGCTCATTCGCGAGGGACACTTCCCTTGGCTCAATGACCTGGCGCCGATTATCGACTATCTCGACAAGTACTTTCCAGACATCGAGCCCGCGCGACCGCCGAACAAAGAAAACTCCACTTGGACGTTCTATTACAACTTCGACCAGTACCTCTGGAGTCCACCCGGGTCATCGGATAAGGGGATAGGAATATTCGGGCGCTTCGGAGCCGCCGATGACAAGACCAGCCCGGTTAAATATGCATTCAACCTAGGGCTGAGCGGCAAGGGAATAGTCCCCGGGCGCCCGTCGGATCAATTCGGGATAGGCTGGTCACGGGTAAAGATCAGTGGGAATCTCATGCCCTTCTTGCGCAAGGAGATCGATATTGGGCTAGATCACGAGGATACCCTGGAGATGTATTATAACGCCGCAATCACCCCTGCGGTCGGTCTGGCTTTTGACTTTCAGATCACCAATCCGGCGACCAAGAAATTCGTCAACCCGTCGAACCTGCGCCTCGAGAACATGGATACCGCTTACATCCTAGGGCTACGCCTATACATGCGTTTCTGATGGAAACTTGACGCGGATGGTGGCGGCTGGTTGCCGGGGTCTGCCCAAGCAGCGAAAACGCGGGCTGCTTGCCTTTAGCTGATGGCCCGCCGCAGCCCGGGTGGGGGGTTTCGCGGATACCAGCAAGGGGCCAAGCACCCTTCGCGCTCATTGAGGGCATAGAGGTCGCGGGCTGGGCATCGAAGTCGGTTGCAGGCAGGGTTCCGAAACGACCAGCCGGCGATTGAGCGCTGCTCGCCGCGCTCGGATCGCGCCTCCTTGTTGACGGCACCAGCGGCAGGGGTGGCCAGACCCTTAGGGAGTGGGGATCCCGGTTGCGCCCGAGGGCGCCTCCGAGGCAGTCAGTCGTCGGCCGTAGAGAGGTACGCGAGAATGTCGCGGATGTCCTCCCGGGAGAACTCGGCTAAGAGCTCCTGATCGGGGGCGTCGGGGTCGTGGATACGCTGCTTCTCCAGCAACCTGTCCACCTGTCGCCACAGATAGCTGGTGTACTGACCCGTCAGCATGGGCACCCCCTCCTTGTCGTTCCCCCACCCCTGTTTGCCGTGGCAGGAGGCGCATTCCTTGGCATAGATGCGGCGACCCTTGTCCACGTCCCCCTCGGCGACGGGGATCTGCATCAGCCGCTTGGCCTCCTGCAGCCGGCCGTAGGCGTTGTAGCCGGGGGCTGTCTCGTCCACGGGGGGAAGTCTGGTCTTGAGCTCGATGGCGGCGAGATAGGCGGAGACGTCCGCGATGTCCGGGTCCGGCATCTGGCGGTGGTCCACATACTCCACCATGGCCAGGTTCTGGCGTACCCGATCGCGGAACAGCACCAGCTGATTGGCGATGAACTGGGGGGGCTGGCCGGCGATACGCGGATACTCCCCGTCCTTGCCCCCGGCCCCGAACTCCCCATGACAGCCGGCGCAGACCTCATTGATGTCGCGGCCGTTGCGGGGATCGGCGTTGGAGAAGGAGATCTGGGACACCTCGCCCGCTACCGGGCCGGTGGTGAGCGCCAGAAGGAACAGGGAGAGGGCGGGGCGGCTGGACATGGCAGACTTTCCAAACAGGGACCGGATCCCTTGCGGGTGATCGCGATGGGACTGGAAGGGGTGCGGGCAGGGGCCCGGGGCTAGAGCAGCGCCCCCGGCGGGGCCCCTGGGAGGGGGGCCGCACCAGGAAACGCCTGTTGGTCGTTATTTAGCGCGCTACCCGCTGGGGGGCCTTGATCGGGGTCAATCCCGCCAGGGGCCCTGGCGAGGGTCCCCCTGGCGGACGGGGCTGGGCGGTGCCTCAGGCGGACTGCTGCAGGGCGCGGATGCGGTCCTCGAGGGGCGGGTGGCTCATGAACAGGGCCCCGAAGCGCGAGGGGCGCCCACCGAGGCCGAAGGCGGCGAGCTGATCCGGTAGCTGGCTCTCCTCGTGGACCTGGCGCAGCCGCTCCAGGGCGGCGATCATCCCCGAGCGGCCGGCGAGACGGGCACCGCCCTGATCGGCCCGGAACTCGCGCTGGCGGCTGAACCAGGCGACGATGATGCTGGCCAGGATGCCGAGCACCAGCTCGGCCACCAGGGTGGTGATGAAGTAGCCTGCCCCCTGACCTTCCTCGTTGCGCAGCACCACCCGATCCACCACATGGCCCACCACCCGGGCCAGGAATACCACGAAGGTGTTCACCACCCCCTGGATCAGGGTCAGGGTGACCATGTCGCCGTTGGCGACGTGGCTCACCTCGTGCCCCAGCACCGCCTCCACCTCCCGGCGGTCCATCTGCTGCAGCAGTCCCGTGCTCACCGCCACCAAGGCGTTGTTGCGGGAAGGGCCGGTGGCGAAGGCGTTGGGATCGGGACTCTCGAAGATGGCCACCTCGGGCATGGCGATCCCCGCCGCCTGGGCCTGCTGGCGCACCGTCTGCACCAGCCACTGCTCGGTGGCGGTGACCGGCTGCTCGATGACCTGTGCCCCCATCATCTGCTTGGCGGACCACTTGGAGATGGCCAGCGAGAAGAAGGCCCCGCCGAAGCCGACCACCGAGGCGAAGATCAGCAAGGCGTTGAAGTTGAGACCGCCCTGGGCATCGAGGATGCGATCCACGCCCAAGAGGCGGAGCGTGATGTTGATCAGGATGATGACGGCGAGGTTGGTGGCGAGGAAGAGCAGGATGCGTTTCACGGCTCAGGCTCCAGAATTGATAATTCCCGAGGGGTAAATTAGGGGCGATCCCGCCCAAGATCAACGCGGCTAGATAGGGCGAGCTGGCGTCAGCCGGGACGGCGCCGGTAGGCCTCGTCGAACAGGGCCTCCAGCTCCGGATGGATGCCCCGCAGCTCGTCGACCACCTGCTTGGCCCAGTCGAAGTAGCCCTGGCGCCGATCCAGGGGCCACTGGGAGGGGGGTCTGTGGGCCACGTCGCGCACGTTGCAGATCTTGTCCGCCAGCTTGACCAGCTTGGCCTTGGGACTGAGATGCGCGGCGTGCACCACCTGCAGCCGCTTGCGCTCCCCTTTCGGCAGGCGCTTGTCGTCGGTGACCTCCATCACCAGGTCGCGGATGGGGCGGCCGAACACCTGCTGCACCTCCTCGGGGGTGGTGTCGGTATCCTCCACGGTGTCGTGCAGGAGCGCCACGCACAAGAGCTCCGCATCGCAGATCCCCACCTCGTTGCAGAGCACGTTGGCCAGGTCGATCGGGTGGTTGATGTAGGGGGAGGCATCGGCGTCCTTGCGTCGCTGGTCGCGGTGCTTGTGGGCGGCAAAACGCAGTGCCTTGAGGAACAGCTTGGCTTCGGCGTCGCGCATGGGGGTCCTTCGTCGCAGGCGGGGGCGGGAAATCGGGTGCCGGGGCGGGTGGCTCAGATCTCGATTACCTGCCCAGGCTGAGGGATCTGTACCCCCTGCCCGCCCAGGGCCGCGGCCAGGCGCTCCATGGCGGCGGGCTCGCCGTGGACCAGGCAGGTACGCTCGGCCCGGGTGCCGCGGTGCCAGGCGAGCAGCTCATCCTGGTCCGCATGGGCCGAGAAGCCGCCGATGGTGAAGACGCGGGCCCGCACCCGGATCTCCTCCCCCAGCACCCGCACACTCGGGGCGCCATCGATGATCTGCCGGGCCAGGGTCCCCTCCGCCGCATACCCCACGAACACCAGACTCGACTCGCGCCGCCAGAGGTTGTGCTTGAGGTGGTGCTGGATGCGCCCCCCGGTGCACATGCCGGAACCGGCCATGATCACCGCGCTGCCCAGGATCTGGTTGATCGCCATGGACTCGGAGGTCTCGCGGGTGAAGCGCAGGCCCGGCAGGTGCAGGGGGTCGCAGCCGGCCCTGAACAGCCGGGCGGTCTCCGTATCGTAGCACTCGGGGTGGCGCTTGAAGACCTCGGTGGCGGAGATGGCCATGGGCGAGTCGAGGAACACCGGCAGGTTGCGGGGCAGTACCCCCTGCTCCACCCCCTCGCGCAGGAAGAACAGCACCTCCTGGGCCCGCTCCAGGGCGAAGGTGGGGATGACCACGTTGCCGCCGCGGGCCAGGGTATCGCCGATGGCCTCATGGAGCTCCTGCACCGAGGGCCCGAGGGGTTTGTGGGCGCGATCCCCATAGGTGCTCTCCATCACCACCAGGTCCGCCTGGGGCGGCGGCGAGGGGTCGCGCAGGATGGGGCGGTTGCTGTAGCCGAGGTCCCCCGAGAACAGCACCCGGCGCCGCCGCCCGTCCTCCTCCAGCTCCAGCAGCAGATAGGCGGAGCCGAGGATGTGGCCGGCGTCGAAGAAGGTGACCCGGATCCCTGGGGCGAGGTCCAGGGGCTTGCCGTAGTCCGCCCGCGCCCCGAAGTCGTCGAGGCAGTTGAGGGCGTCGAGGGTGGTGTAGAGGGGCTGCGGCTCTTCCTCGGTTCTTCCCCTAGCGCACCGGGCCACCCGGCGGGCCTGGTAGCGGGCCTCCTCCTGCAAACCGGCCGCATCCAGCAGCACCAGCCGGGCCAGCTCCCGGGTGGCCGCGGTGGCGATGATCTCGCCGCGGAAACCGCGCTTGCTCAGCAGTGGCAGGCGGCCACAGTGGTCCAGGTGGGCGTGGGTGAGCAGCAGGCTGTGGATATCGGCGGCGCGGAAGCCAAAGGGACGCTGGTTCCCCTGCTCGACGGCCCTGCTGCCCTGGAACAGGCCGCAATCCACCAGGATGCGGTGGCCGGCGCACTCCACCAGGTGGCAGGAGCCGGTCACACCACGGGCGGCCCCGTGAAAGGAAAGCCTCATGGCCGGAGGATCGCCGACCCGCCAACCGCCGGGGCGAGGGACCCTCCCGGCGCCTGCTAGGCCAGGCCCATCCGACGGCTGAGCTCGTCCCAGAGGCTCTGATAGGCCGATGCCACCGGCGAGCGGGGGGAGAAGGCGAGCAGGGGCATGCGGTAGACCCCCATGCGCTCCACCTCCGAGGCGTAGGGGATGCTGCCTTCGAGGAGCTGGGGGAAGCGCTCCGGCAGGGCCGCCAACAGCTCCTGGTGCAGGCGCTTGCGGCGGTCGACCATGGAGAAGAAGGGTAGCACCAGCAGATCCCTGAGCCCCGGTTGGTCCCCGATGAACTCGGTGAGCTCGAAGAGGGTGCGCTCCGAGAGGGTGGTGGGGATGGTCGGCACCACCAGGACGTTGGATGCCCGAAACACCGCCTCGGAGACCAGCGTGATTCCCGGCGGGCAATCGAGGAACACCAGGTCATAGTCCCCCGCCAGGGGATCGAGCAGGCGCTCGAAACGGCGGCTGGGCTTCTTGGCGTCGTCCAGCACCATGTCCATGGCCCGGTAGGAGAAGTCCGCGGGCAGGAGGTCTAGGTTGGGGAAGTCCGTCTCCTTGACCAGGTCCGCGATGGGGTGCCTGCCTTCGATCAGGCCACGGCCGCCCCCCTTCACCTTGGGCTTGACCCGGAAGTAGAAGGAAGAGGCCCCCTGGGGGTCCAGGTCCCAGACCAGAGTCCGGTAGCCGCTCTGGGCGGCGACATAGGAGAGGTTGACCGAGCTGGCGGTCTTTCCCACGCCACCCTTGATGTTGTAGACGCCGATGACGATCACGTACGGGGCTCCTGCTTCGACAGGAAGAGATCGCGAAAGATCTTCTCGTTGGCGCTGACGTCGAACTTGGCGAAGATCTCCGCGAACTGCGTGCGGGCCAGCTCCTGGCGCTGATAGAGGTCGCCCACCAGCACCCCCATCGCCAGGAGGGCGTCGGTGGTGGCTACCCCCTCTTCCTCCATCTGCCGGGCCAGGTGCCGCAGGCTCACCGCCTGCACCGCCAGATCCTGGAAGTTCCCCAGGTTGTCCAGCAGGCCCTTTAGGATCTTCACCAGTTTGCCGATGTCGTTGCCCGGATAGAGGCTCTCGAAAAACTCCATCAGGTAACGGAGCTTCTTGCAGCTCTTGCGCAGCTCATGGAGCTCTTCGGGGGCCGAGTCCGGCCCGATGGCGCGACCCTCTTTGATCACGCGCCGGTACATCTTCCAGGTACGCTCGTCCGCCAACTGGCGGACCGGCCGCATGGCGTTGGGAACCGCCGAGAACTCGGGCACCGGGGCCTCACTGAACTCCTGCCACTCCTTGAGGATAGTGCGCAACCGCGGCGAGCTCAGGTGCCGCACCAGGGTCCGGTGCTGCTCGCCGTAGTGGGACACCAGGAACTGGCGGAAAGGCTCCAGAAACGGCCGCATGGGCTCCGGCAGGCTGGCGCGGTAGTCGTCGAAGCTGAGCAGGTAGACGTCGAGATCCCGCACCGGGCCGGTGATCTCCTGCACCCAGGCGAACCCCTCCTTGAAGCGCTCGGTGACCTCCGGGTTGAAGACGTCGCGGATCTGGGTGAGGGCGGATCGGGTGCGCCGTGTCGCCACCCGCAGATCGTGGAGGAACTCCGAGTCCAGGTTCTCCTTGGAGCCCGCAATGTTGGCCTCCAGGGTGTTGAGGAGGTCGAGGGCGATGTGCTTGGTGGCGGCGTCCGCCCGCTCCCGGGGATCGAGCTTGTAGTTGAGCTTGGAAGAATAGTCGAGGGGGCGCCGACCCGATGCCTCCAGGGCCTCGAGGAGAACGTTGACCTGGGTCAAAGGCAGGCCGAGGTGCCGCTCGAAGAACTCCTGCACCCGGCTCAGGGGTTTGGGGTAGCCGCGCACCGGCATCACCCGTACCCGCGCGCTGAGGGCGCCCTCCCTCTTGCCGTCCGGTGAGGCGAAACGGTTGGTTTCGACCTCCACCCGCACCACCGTCTTCTCCTGGTCATCGAGCACCCTCAGGGTCTCGATGCTGCTGATGGCCCGGACCATGGGCAGCAGGGTACGCATGGCGAGGGCCGGCGCGACGCGATCGCGCAGGGGACCGAGCGGCAGGTCACCGATCAGCCCAGGGGTCTTCGCAACCAGGGTGGAATCGAGGGCCTGGGAGGCGGAGCAGTCGCGCCACATGAGCACGCGCTCACCGGCCTCACCTCCCTGCTCTTCCAGCAGCCCACCCGCCTGGTACAGGCGCCAGTCGAAGCTGTCGAGGTAGGTCCGGGAAATCTGATGCACCCCATCGATCTCGCAGCGCTCGGTCTCGAGCAGCTTGGTCCGCACATCCTCCAGGTGGATACCGTCGGGAACAACGAACTCGGAATAGGCTGGGTTCGTCATAGTGGTGGTAATTTAATGATTCTCTTTGAGTTTTCGGGTTAGCGCCCGGAATTCCCCTCCGGGTCGATCAGGCTAGGGTTCCACAGATACAATTCCCTCGTCAACTTCTCGCCTATTCAGGGGCGCGGCTCCAGCCCGAACGGGGGCGGTCGCGCACCCCGGCCCAGCGCCAGCCCGCCTCCAGGGGCCCTCTGGAAATACCCCGCGGGCGCTGCTCGGGACGGGGCCTAGCCCCTGGTTTGGCCGGCTCAGACAGTAGCCGCCCCGCGGGTACCCAGATACCCACCGGGGAGCGGGTGAGCTAGCGGGACTGAGGGTGTCAGGAGCCCTCCTTGGGGCCCAGACGCAGACGCAGCGACCCGATCACCTTTCGTACGTAATCCTGGGTCTCCGCATAGGGGGGGATCTGGTTGCCGTAACGCAGCACCGCATTCTCGCCGGCGTTGTAGGCGGCGAGGGCGAGGCGCAGGTCGTTGTCGAACATGTCCAGGAGGTCCCGCAGGTAGCTCGCACCGCCGACGACGTTCTGCTTCGGGTCCCAGACGTCCCGCACCCCGTAGCGGCGGGCGGTATCGGGCATGAGCTGCATCAGACCCGCCGCACCGGCGGAGGACACCGCCTCCGGGTTGTAGGCCGACTCCGTCTGCACCACCGCATGGAGCAGCTCCGGATGCAGCCGATAGCGGCTGGCGGTGTCGCGGATCAGATCCTCGTATTCACCACGTTTCTTGCTCAGGTTGCGAGAAACCTTCGGCGAATCCTTTAACCTCAGCCTCGCCAGGGTTTGGGGCGTAGTCGTGAGGTAATCCGGGGTCGCATGGGTGCTGCGGCTCCACTCCAGCTTGTATTGGGAGCCCCACATGGGTTTGTCGGTGAAGTACACACGACCCTTGGCGTCCGTGTACTTGTAGATGTCCGCACGGGCCGTGAACGCCGCCGCCGCGAGCAACCCCAAGGTCAATGCAGTGAGCGTCTTCATCGGAGGCCCCCACCGGTCCTGTGCGCACCCGCCCCGGGGGCTAAGGAAAAACCTCAGTCCGAGGGCAGGGACGATCGACAACCCCATGAATGATAACCTAATCGCCGTCGCCCACAAGGGGCTTCGCAACAGGGGCCTCGCAACAAGGCCCTGGAGCGATCCGCGGACCCACCGGCCCCCTTAGCCATCGCCATCGCCGAGCACCCCCTTGGCCTCCTCCCAGAGAGCCTCCATGGCGATACGCTGCTCGGGGCCCTGTACCTCGCCCCGCTCCGCGAGGCCCCGCTCGATCCAGGCGAAGCGTTGCTCGAAGCGGTGGTTGGCACCGCGCAGGGCCTGCTCTGCATCCACTCCCAGGTGGCGCGCCAGGTTGACGCAGCTAAAGAGGAGGTCGCCGATCTCCGCCTGTCGCCGCTGCGGCTCCGAGCCCCCCGTCAGGGTCTCCCGGCACTCCTCCAGCTCCTCGCCCACCTTCTCGAGCACCCCCTCGGGGGAGTCCCAGTCGAACCCCACCCGCGCGGCGCGCCGCTGCAGTTTCTCCGCCCGAACCAGGGCCGGGAGGGTCTTGGCGATGCCCGCGACGAGTCCCGGCGCGCCTTTACTCGCCCGCTCGGCGGATTTGTCTCGTTCCCAGGCCGCCCGCAGCTCCGGCTCCCCCCCGTAGTGAACGCCAGCGAAGACGTGGGGGTGGCGTCGGGTCATCTTCTCGCAGATCCCCCGCACCACCACGGCGAAGTCGAAGGCGCCCCGCTCCGCCGCCATCTGGGCGTGAAAGGCGATCTGGAACAGCAGATCCCCCAGCTCGTCGCGGAGCGCGCCCATGTCGTCCGCCTCGATGGCCTCCGCCACCTCGTAGGCCTCCTCCAGGGTATAGGGCAGGATGGTGCGAAAGCTCTGGCGGCGATCCCAGGGGCAGCCACGCTCGGGGTCGCGCAACCGCGCGAGGATCTCGATCAGGCGCTCGATCCCGACGGGCTCAGCCATGATTAGGGGTGGGACGGTCGCAGGGACTTTCGGCAGGGGGTCTCAGCCGCCGAAAGCCACGCCAAGGAGCAGGGAGCCGATCCCACCCCAGTCCCAGTAGGCCGTTGGGATCCCCATGAGCTCGTCGGGGCGGACGGCCATGGGGTCCCGGACCAGGGCCCAGAGGTGGGGCGCGGATCCAGGGGATCAGCCCGAACATGGCGGGGACGGCGATCCACATCGGCACCGGCTCGTTGAGGAAAAGTCCCACCACCAGCGCGGGGTAGCCCAGGATGTAGGCGGCGGTGAGCTTGGCATCGGCCGGCTTCTCCTGGGCCAGCAGGAAGGCCCCGACCGCTGCCAGGCCCCAGAGGGCCGCGAGGATGACGATGAGGATGCGCATGGGGGCTCAGCGGGGCCTCGCCAGCGGCTGCGGGCAGAACCGGGGCGATACCTGGGTTGGGCATTCGGGGGCGGTAGGGGCGCTCAGAACTGGTGGGTCCGCAGCAGCACCAGGGTACAGGCGTGCTCGAAGGGGATATGGCGCGCCCGCAGGGCTCGCTCCAGCTCGGCGGACTCAGACCCCGGGTTGAATATCACCCGCCCGGGGGCAAGCCGCAGGATGTCGTCGATCAGGCCTCGGCTGCGATCCTCACCCAAATAGAGGGTCAGGGTGTCCACGGGCTCGCGGATCAGCGAGAGATTGGCCAGCACCGGGATATGGTCGATGCGCTCGGTCTTGGGATGCACCGGGATCACCCGGTAACCGGCGCGATCCAACAGCTTGACCGCCTGATAGGAGTAGCGGATCGGCTTGGGGCTTGCACCCAGCACCACCACACAGCGAGCCTCGGGGTGTCTTACCATCCCCCTGCCTCCCCCTCGACCGGCGCCACGCCCAGAGGATTGATCCTAGATTCCTCTGTTACCCCGCCTCCCAAGCCAAGGAGGGCCGGGGCAAGGCGATGGGT
>CAZFHV010000073.1:0-15200 GCA_964519095.1 uncultured Chromatiaceae bacterium
CCCCTGCTCGCGGTAGAACGCCGTGTCCTGCCCATGGCTGGTGAGCACCAGGTCGGCGCGGGAGCACACCTGATGGGCCCGATCCAAGCGCCTGGTCCCCTTCTTGCCCCAGATGCACTCCTCCGGGGGGAGGTAGTAGATCAGGGGAAAGCCCCCGATCCGCCTCAGCAGCCCCGAGAGGGGGATGTTGAAGCCCGGATAGTCGATGAGCACCGCAGCATGGGGCCGCCAGCGGGCCAGCAGGCGCCGCACCCCCAGGGCCGTCACCAGGCTCGGCAGGAGGTAACGCAGGGGCCCCACGAACCCCACCGCCGACCGCCCCGCGGTGTCGGCGATCAGCTCGGCCCCCGCCGACGCCATGCGGGGACCACCGAGGGCGCGGATCTCGATTCCCCGCCCCCGGTCGGCCGCCGCGCGCCCCAGGGCCGCCACCAGACCCGCGCCGTAGCGGTCGCCGGAGACCTCCCCGGCGCTGATGAGGAGTCGCAGGCGTCGCCCCTCGCCTCGCTTGCCTGGTCCTGATCCCTCCGGAGGCGAATCAGTCGGCGAATCGGCGGAAGGCGAGGACGGCATTGAGGCCGCCGAAGGCAAAGGAATTGGAGAGGGCTGCGCGAACGGGCGCCCGGCGCGCCTGGTTGGGGACGTAGTCGAGGTCGCATTCCGGATCTGGCGTCCCGAAATTCACCGTCGGCGGGATGACCCCTTCCGAGAGGGCCAACACCGTGGCAATCGCCTCCAGCCCCCCCGCCGCACCCAGGGCATGGCCGTGCATGGACTTGGTGGAGGAGATGGCCAGGCGCTGCGCCTGGTCGCCGAACACCCGGTGCACCGCCTCGGTCTCCGTGGCGTCGTTGGCCCGGGTGCCGGTGCCGTGGGCGTTGATGTAGTCCACCTCCTCGGGGTTCAGGCCAGCATCGCGCAGGGCGCTGGCCATGGCCCGGGCGGCGCCATCGGGGTCCGGGAGGGTCAGATCACCGGCGTCGGAGGAGAGACCACCCCCCACCAGCTCCGCATAGATTCGCGCACCCCGTCCCCGGGCGTGCTCCAGGGACTCCAGCACCAGCACCCCCGCCCCTTCCCCGAGCACGATGCCGCTGCGCTCCCGGCAGAAGGGCCGGCAGGTGTCCGGCGCCAGCACCCGCAGGGCCTCCCAGGCCTTGAGGATGCCGAAGGTGAGGCAGGCCTCGGTGCCGCCCGTGAGGGCCACCTCGACCTGGCCGCTGCGGATCAGGCTCAGGGCCTGGAGGATGGCGTGATTGGCCGAGGAGCAGGCGCTGGAGACCGCGAAGCAGGGACCGCGGATGCCGAATTCGGCCGCTAGGCCGCTCACCGGGGCGTTGAGCATCACCTTGGGCACGCTGAGGGGGTAGATGCGGTTGCTCCCCTCCACGTACAGGCGCCGGTAGCCCTCCTCGAGGGTCTCCAAGCCGCCGATCCCGCTGCCCAGGATCACAGCGCTCCGCAACCCCAGCTCCCGGTCGAAGACCAGGCCCGCACCCCTGACCGCCTCGCGCCCCGCCACCAAGCCCAGCTGGGCGAAGCGGTCGAGACGCTGCACCGACTGGGGATCCAGATGGGCCTCGGGCACGAACCCACGGACCTCCGCGGCGATACGGCACCTGAGCCGGTCAGTGGGCACGCGGGTGAGGGGCCCAACCCCGCAGTGGCCTTCCACCAGTGCCCCCCAGAAGCTGGGGGTATCGAGCCCTAGGGGCGATAGGCTCCCCAATCCGGTGACGACCACCCGTACCATGAGGGTTCCTGCCCTCAGGTGCGTCCCTTGCCGTCCACCTGCCGCGCCACCTCATTGGCGAGGCCGCGCAGGGTCTGATCCTCCAGGTCCTCCGGCAGCTCCACGTCGAAGCTGTCCTCGATGGCGAAGATCGCCTCGAACTGGGTGATGGAGGGCACCTCGAAGTCGTTCATGGTCGAAGTGGGGGTCAGGCGGCTGGGGTCGATCTGGGCCTCCTTGGCGATGATCTCCTTGATGCGACGCTCGATGTCTTCGTTCATGGCATGCTCCGCGATCTAACCCGATGGGCTCAGCGCTCACCCGGGTCCTGGCTGGGCTCCCAGGGCGGATGGGGTCCGTCCGCCTCACCGGCGATCCCCGTCACCCGCTCCAGCAGCCGCAGGCGCTCCCCCAGCCGTCGCACCTCCTGCAGCAGCCGCTTGAGCCGGCCGATGCCCCGGTAGCGCTCCTGCCACCTGGCATAGGGGATGGCGGGGGTGTCGATGTAGAGGGACCTGTCGGGGATGTGCTGGGAGACCCCCGAGCTGGCGGCGATGACCACATCGTTGCCGATGCGCATGTGATCGGCGATGCCCACTTGGCCGCCCATGGCCACCCGGTCTCCGATCAGGCAGCTACCGGAGATCCCCGACTGGCCGGCGATGAGGCAATCCTCCCCGATCAGGCTGTTGTGGCCCACCATGACGAGGTTGTCGATCTTGGTGCCCCGGCGGATCAGGGTGTCGCCGACGGTCCCCCGGTCGATGGTGGCCCCGGCGCCCACCTCCACGTCGTCCTCGATCACCACGCCGCCGATGGAGGGGATGCGGCGCGGTGCCCGGGTCTCGCTCCGGATCGCTTTGGTGGCGCGAGCGCTGTCGATGCCACTCGGCTCCGCGGTGGCGAAGCTGAAGCCGTCCGCCCCGATGCAGGCGTTGGGGTATAGGGTCACCCGGCAGCCAATCCGCACCCCCTCGCCGATCCTGACCCCCGGATGCAGGACGCTGTCCGCGCCGATCTGGCTGCCGGTTCCCAGGGTCACCTGGGCCAGGAGACGGACCCCCTCGGCGACCACCACCTCCGCGCCGACGTAGCAGAGGGGGCCGATGGCAGCGCGGGGGCTGATCCGCGCGGATGGCTCCACCACGGCGCTCGGGTGAATCCCGGCGCGTAGCCCTTGTGGCCTCGCGAACAGCTCGAGCAGCAGGGCCAGGGCGAAACGGGGCCGCTCCACCAGGACGCAGCCGTCGAGCCCCTCCCAGGGGAACCCGAGGTCCGCGGCGACGAAGGCAATGCGCGCCGGGGAGCCCCGCATCCGGGCCACCGCCTCCGCGTTGAGCACCAGGGCCAGGTCACCCGGGGCCCGAACGTCCTCGGGCCGCACCACCCGGCTCACCCCCAAGCGCCCGTCGCCCACCAGCCGACCCTGGGTGTAGCGGGCGATCTCTTCCAGGGTCAGCCCCGGGGTCCCAGGCAGGGCGCAGGGGTAAGCGGGGGTCATGGGCAGGCGGAACCGCTGCGGCGGGATCCCGGCCCGGCTCGGCATCCCCTGGTCATCCCAGGGAGACGTCCAGGGCCGCCACTAGGCGTACCGCCGCGCCTGGTGGTCCCATCAACTCCACCAACTCTTTGGTCATGACCTGGCGCGCCACCCTATTGGTTAGGAGAGAGACGATACCGTCGGCAATGCGATCGAGATCCACTGCGCCTTGCATCTCGGGCACCAGCGCGCGCCGGGCCCGCACATTGGGGTAGGCATAATACCCCATCCCTTCCGACATGCGCTTGAGCAGCAGCCCCTTCAGGGAGGACCCCAGGCGGGGGAGCCGCTCCAGCAGCCCGGCCAGACCCGAGAAGAGCTGGAAGTCGGCCCCAAAGGGGGCCACCACCAGCATGGGGATCCCCAGGGCCGCCGCCTCCGCGGTGGTGGTTCCCGGCGTGCAGACCAAGAGGTCCGCGGCCACCAGCACCTCCTCCCGTGCCAGGATGGGAATACGGAGCCCCCCCTCCGCCTCCAGCACCTCGCCCGCGGCAGACTGAAGGATCCGCCCAGCCCCACCCAGTGCCTGGGCTAGCATGGCGTCGGTCACGAAGGGGGAGCGGGCGATCAGTTGGCGGACCCCGGGGACCCGCTCCGCCACCGCCCTGGCCACGGGGGGGACCCGCGGCAGGTAGTGCCTGAGCTGGAGTGGCCGGCTGCCGGGAAAGAAGCCCAGCGCGACCCCGGGGTCGTCCTGCGCCAAGCGTTGTGCCCGTTGGCGCCTCAGCCCCGCCACCGCATCCACCAGCAGGTTGCCCACAGGGAGGCAACGCCCCTGCCCGGGGTCACCCGCCGCTGGACCACAGGCCGCCCTATCGACACTGAAGATCCGCGAGAAGTCGCGATGCCAGGGGGTCGGCCACTCGCTGTAGGCCGCAACCGGACACCGCAAGCGGGCACCGAGCCGCAGGCTGAGGGCGGAGGGGCCGCCGAGGTGCAGCAGGAGCGACGGCGGCCTTCCGCCCCAGGCTGGAGGCAGCGGGCGCCTCGCCAAGAGGCCGAGGGCCGCGCCAGCGCCAAGCACGCTATGAAAGCGGCCGGATGCGCGGGCCACCCCCTCCACCCTTCGGCTCGGAAGCCACCGCGGCCAGATCAGCAGGGAGAACCGCCAGGCCTTGCCAGCACCCTCAGCGGCGTCCAGCAGGGGAAAGGCCCAGCCCATCAGCTCTCCCGGACCGCAGCCGCACAGCAGGATATGGGGGGGAGCGGGGGAGCCTGGGAGGGGGGAGGATGCCATCGGCGCAAGGATCGCACGGGGGACGCCGCGAAGCATGGAAAAAGCGCCCGACCGCCCCGGGGCCGGATCGGAAGGGGATCAGGCGAGCCCCAGGTGCTTGAGGTAGAGCCGTTGGAACGGGCCGTCCCGCTGGAGCAGGGCGCCGGGCGCCCCCGACTCGGTGATGCGCCCCTCCGCCAGCACCAGCACCCGGTCCGCGAGCTGCGCGGTTGCGAGGCGATGAGCCACCAGGATCAGGGTCCGGTCCCCGCGCAACCCTTGCAGGGCCCGGGCGATGGCCGCCTCGGAGTGGGCATCGAGGTTGGCGGTGGGCTCGTCGAGTAGCAGCACCGGCGGGTCTCGCAACAGGGCACGGGCGATCACCAGGCGCTGCCGCTCCCCGGCGGAGAGGTTGCCGCCTGCCTCGTCGAGCCGGGTGCCATAGCCCTGGGGCAGCCGCTCGATGAATCCCTCTGCCTGGGCCCGGCGCGCCGCCTGACGGATCGCCTCCTCGCCGGCCTCCGGTGCCGCGTAGGCGATGTTGTCGCGGACGGTGCCGCTGAAGAGCTCCGGCTGCTGGGGGACGGTGCCGATGTGGGCGCACAGGGCGGGGCGCGCCAGCGTCGCGATATCGACGCCGCCGATGGAGATGCGGCCCCGCTCCGGTCGGTACAGCCCGAGCAGGAGGTTGAGCAGGGTGGTCTTGCCGGCACCGCTCGGCCCCACGATGGCCAGCATCTCGCCCGGGGCGACCTCCAAGTCCAGGTCGTCGAGGGCCGGGGTCTCACTGCCGGGATAGCGAAAGCTCACCCCCTCGAAGCGGATCGCTGCCGCCCCGGGCGGCGGGGGGTGGCCAACCTGGGCGGTGGTGGGCTCGCCCGGCAGCTCCAGGAGGGCGCGCAGCCGCTCCCAGGAGACTAGGGCCTGCTGCAGCTCCCCGTGCAGTCCCCCGAGGGCGGAGAAGTTCCCGAGCAGGGTGCCGAGCCCCGCGAAGTAGGCCGTGAGCTGGGAGACGTCCAACTGCCCCGACCCCACCAGGTGGCCCCCGAACAGCAGCAGCCCCAGCACGCAGGCGAGCTGCACCAGGGCGGTGGTGGGTCGGTAGAGGGCCTCCACCGCCACCCGACTCATCTGGCCCTGGCGGTGCCGGTCATCGGCCGCAGCCAGACGCTGGGCCTCGAAGGCCTCGCTGCCCAGGCACTTGATGCTGTAGCGGTTGCGCAGCGTCTCTTGCAGGCCGGCATTGAGGGCGCCATAGGCCTCGGCGCTCGCCCGCGCCCGCTGGCGGGTGGCACGCCCCAGCAGGGTCATGGACCCGGCGCCGACCAGCACCAGGGCAGCGGTCACCAGAGTGAGAGAGGGGCTGAGGTAGAGGAGATAGCCCAGCACCCCCAGGGGCAGGAGGGCCAGGCGCAGCAGCCGGGGCAACAGCCGCTCCACCCCCTGCTGCACCAGCAGGACGTCGTGGCCGAGGCGGGTGGTGAGCTCACCCACACGCTGGCGCTGCAGCCAGTCCCAGGGCTGGGCGAGCACCCGGCCCAGGGCGGTAAGGCGGAGCTCGCTCGCCAGTCGTAGCCCGATCCGCGCCCCCACCAGATGCTGCAGGTAGGCGGTGGCCCCGAGCAGCGCCGCGAGCCCCACCGCCGCCAGGGTTAGCCCACCGAGCGGCAGGTGATCCGGGGCGCCCACCAGGGTGCGGGAGATCTCCTCCACCAGCCGCAGCCCCGGCAAGGGACCGGCGGAGACCACCAATCCGGTCCCCAGGGCCAGCATCAGCTGCCAGGGGGAGCGACGGAGGAACCCGAGGAGCGGCCCGAGGGAGGCCCGCCCGAGGGGCTGGGGATGGGTGGGATCGATCGCGGGCGGCACGCTCACCGCCGACCCTCCTCCCCCGCATCCGCCCCGCGGCGGTGGAAGGCGAGGCTGAGTAGCGAGCGCAGCACCCGCCACCAGTGCCCGAGGGTGGCCCGGACCAGCTGGAGAAAGGCGCGACCACCGCCCGGCCCACCCCCCAGCGCCGAGGCGAATTGCCCCTGCTTGCGCCGAAACTGGGCCCACTGATCCTGCAGCCAGCGTCGCCAGGGCCAGCATTCCACCAGCAACTCCGCCGCATCCGGGGCCAGACCGCGATAGGCCTGGAGCCGCTTGTGCCCGTCGGCCACCAGGTAGTAGGCCCCGAGCCGGATCACCGAGATGGGCGGGAAGCGCGCCCCCTGCCGCATCGCCTCGCGGTAGTCGGCGACGCAGTCGGGCCGGTGGGAGAGGTGCAACAGATCGACCACCCGGCCCAGGGGCACCGAGCGGGTGGGAAAGGCCGCCGCCGCTCGGTCGAAACCCGCTGGCTCCTCACCGGCCGAGCGGTCCGACGGACACCCCGCATCCGAGGCCCCGGGCCGCGGGACGGGACTGGAGCGGGTCCACCGGAGTCTAGCCGCCATCAGGGCCCCCGTACTCCTTCTCCGCCACCAGGGGCGAGCGCCACGCCACATCGAGCCCGCGCTTGAGGGCGTGCCGCTGGTCGTTGAGCCGATAGATACCGCGGGCGATCTCGATGAACTCCCCGTCGAACGTCTGGTCGCGCTCCTTGGCCCGGATACGGTCCTCCAGCTCCCAGAGGTCCCGGTTGACCGCCCCCAGGGCCCGAGAGGTCTCGTCCTCGGTACCGATGCCCTGCTCGGCCAGGAGTGCCAGCAGAAGGTCCCGCTCGCCGGCGAGCACACGCCTCCTGGCGGGGTCGCGCACCCGTTGGCACTTGATCTCCAGGATGCTCACCCGGTCCACCAGCTCGCCCAGGGAGATGGGGGCATAGAGAGGGGGCCGGGAAGGGTTGCTCATAGGGGCTCTTGTTCCGGAAGGCTGCGCAGCCAGTCGCTATAGTCGGGGACCACTTCGGACGCCGCTAGTGTAGCCAAGGGATGGGGGTGCAGGCCCCAGCGACGCCAGTGGTGGGGCCCGCGGGCCACATACCCCTGGCCCGCGCCAAGGGGAGCGGTGCGGGCGGGATCGCTGGCGCCGAACCAGCCGAAGGTGGGCTTCCCCAGCAGCCAGGCCAGGTGCAGGGGCGCGCTGTCGGGCCCCCCGTAGGCCCGGCAGCGCCGCAGCAGCGCCAGCATCTCGGGGACGTTGGTCTCCGGCGCCCAGAGCACCTCGCTCCCGAGGGCCTGGCGCCAGGCACCGAGACGGCTGCGCTCGGCGGGGCCCCAGAGCATCAGGCAGCGGTAACCCGCCTGGGCCGCGACCTCGGTCAGCACCCTCACCTGCTCCGCGGGCCACACGCGGGTGGGCCAGCCGGCGCCGAGGCCGAAGATCAGGGTGCGCTCGCCCAGTCCCTGGCCCTGCCACCAGGCGGCGATGCTTGCCTCGGCGGTTGGAGAGCGCGGAAGCCTGGCGTGCGGTTGTTGGGGTGGGTCCAGACCGAGGGCCGTCAGCAGGTAGAGGGTGCGCTGGGCCAGGTGGGTGAGGCCCTTGGGAACCCGAATCGGGCGGTTGGTGAAGAGGGGGGCCAGCTCGCGGGACTCCAGGGGCCCGGGAGCAAAACCCACCCGCTCGGGGATGCGGGCCAGGAAGGGCAGCAGGGCACTCACGCTGAGACCTTGGGGGTCCAGGGCGATCTGGTAGCCCACCGCCCGGATCTCCCGGACCAGACGGATGAGACCCCCAAGACTGCGGTCGCGGTCCCGCCAGAGATGGCGTCGGTCCAGCTCGGCGAGTCCTTCCAGCACGGGGGCCGCCCCCTCACCCACCACCCAGCCCAGGAAGGCGTGGGGAAGGGCCTCCCGCAGGGCGAACAGCAGGGGCAAGCTGAGGGCCGTATCCCCCAGTGCACTGAGCCGCACGATGAGGATGCGCGGCGCGCCCGGCACGGGCTGGGGCGAGCTCAGGTGCGCTCCCCCCGCGGGATCGCCCAGGGCCCGAGCCACCCCGGCGTCGCTGTCAGCCGCCTCGACACGCCCCCTCGATCCCCCCTGCTGGCCAGAAGACCGCGGCCCGATCGCCGCTCCCGCCCCGAGCCCTGGTCCCGCCCCGGCCCGGAGAGGCTCTATTGTAGGCCGAGTGTCCTGGCCAGCGGCCCCCCAGGACAGGTCGACCCCCGTGCTAGAATCCGGCGCCGAACCCCTCGGCCACCCGGTGTGAGTCCCTTATGCGATGGCCTCCGTCCCCTGGCACGAGCGCCGGGGCTCATCTGCTCTATGCCTGGCTCGGCGTCGCGGTGCTCGGCGGCTTCTTCTACAACCTGGGGGCGGTGCCGCTGTTCGACCTCGATGAGGGCGCCTTCAGCCAGGCGACCCGGGAGATGTTCCTGCGCCAGGACTTCCTCTCCATCACTCTCAACGGCCAACCCCGCTTCGACAAGCCGATCCTGTTCCATTGGGTGCAGGCATCGAGCGTGGCCGCGCTGGGGTTCAGCGAGTGGGCGTTCCGGCTGCCCTCCGCCATTGCCGCCAGCCTCTGGATGGGGGTTGTCTGGTGGCTCGGCGGAAGGATGCTCAACGAGCGCGATGGGCTCCTCGCGGCGGTCCTCATGGCCTCCTCCCTGGCCGTCGCCCTCCTGGCGAGGCAGGCCATCGTCGACGCCCTGCTCAACCTCTGGCTGACCCTCAGCCTGCTCGCCCTCTTTCTCCATCTCCGGGAGGCGCAGACCAGCCCGCGCTGGCTCTATCTGGCGGCGCTGACGGCGGGGCTCGGGTTCCTCACCAAGGGACCGGTGGCCCTGGTGATCCCCGCCGGGGTCACGCTCCTCTACTTGGGCAGCCGGGGCGAGTGGCGCGCCTGGCTGCGGCTGGCGACCCACCCGGCGGCCTGGGGGATCTTCCTGCTGGTGGTCTTGCCCTGGTACCTGACGATCAGCCTGCGGGAAGGGGGAGCCTTTTTCGAAGGGTTTTTCCTTCGCCACAATCTGGGCCGCTACACCGACACCCTGGAGGGCCACGGCGGCGGCCTCTGGTACTACCTGCCGGTGGCCCTGGTGGCGGTGCTGCCCTATACCGTTCTTCTCTACAAGACCCTCGCCCAGGTCCCCCTGCTGCTCAGGGAGGACGCCGGCCGCTACCTCCTCTGCTGGTTCGGCTTCGTCTTCCTGTTCTTTTCGCTCTCCGCCACCCAGTTGCCCCATTACCTGGTCTACGGACTGCCGGGGCTCTTTCTCCTGATGGCCCGCCAAGCGGACCAGCTCCGATCCCCCTTCTGGGCCCTCTTGCCCCCGGCGCTCCTGGTCTCTGGGCTGTTGCTCTTCCCCCTGGGGCTGGCGCTCGCGCTGCCCTACCTCACCAAGCCGCACCTCGCCGAGATGCTGGCGGGTGCACCCGAGCTGTTTTCCCCTGGCTACTACGGATGCGGCGGCCTGCTGCTCTTGCTCATCGGCTGGTTCTGCCGGCGCGAGGGACCACCCCTGATCCAGCGGCTCATCCTCAGCGGGGTGCTGACCAACCTCTTCATCGCCGGCTTCCTGCTGCCGGTGGTGGCCGAGGTCCAGCAGGCACCGATCCTCGAGGCCGCGCGCCTGGTCCGCTCCGATCCCCGCCCCCTGGTGATGTGGCGGCTGAACATGCCGAGCTTCAGCGTCTACAGCGAGCGGATCCTGGAGCGCCGAGACCCCAAGGGCGGCGAGCTGGTGCTGACCAAGGGCGTGCACCTCGCCGATCTGGGGGAGCACCGGCTGCTCTACCGCAAGCGGGGGATCGCTCTCGCGGAGAAGCTCTGAATCGAGCCGCGGACCCCCTCCCAGCCACCCCACCTTCGAGCCCATGAGCCATCCGCCCCGACACCGGCCCAAACCCCGCTGGCTCGTTTGGGCGGAGTTTCTGCCCGTGGCCCTGCTGGTGCCGTTCCTGCTGTTCCTGCCCCACCGTCTGGCCCTGTTCCTGGGCCGGGTCCTGGGCCTGGGGGCCTATTACCTCTTGCGGACCTACCGGGCAGTTGCCCACACCAACCTGGCCCTCGCCTTCGGCGACCGGCTCTCCGCGGAGGAGAGGCGCGGTTACGCCCGGGGGGCCTTCGTCAATGCCTTGCAGACCTTCCTCGAGTTCGGCCTCACCTATCGCATGAGTCGCCGCGCCATCGCCCGCCTCACCCCGGGGGCGGCGGGCTACGAGGCCTTCAAGGCGGCCTTCGCCGAGGGGCGCGGGGTGCTCGCCGTCTCCGCCCATTTCGGCAACTGGTATTGGCCCGCCCTGTGCGCGGCGCTGGAAGGCTATCCGGTGAACCTGGTGGTGCGCCCCCTGGACAACCCCCTGCTGGATGGGCTGATGAACCGGGTGTTCCAGCACTGGGGGGTACGGGTCATCCCCCGCCGCCAGGCCATGGCCGCCGCGCGGGCGGCCCTGCGCCGGGGGGAGGTGGTGGCCCTGATGGTGGATCAGAACGCCGCCATCGGGGGCCGCTTCGTGCCCTTCTTCGGCGTGCCGGCCGCCACCATGCGCGGGCTGCCAGTGCTGCGCGGTGCCACGGGGGCCGAGGTGGTGGGTATCTCCTGCGCCCGGGAGGGCGTGGCACACCGCGTCGCCCTGGATTGGCTCCGGGGGCTGCCCGCGGACGAGCCGGGCTGCCTGCTGGCGGTGCACCGCTACCTGGAGGGGGTGATCGAGGCCCACCCCGACCAGTATTTCTGGCTGCACCCGCGCTGGAAGAAGCGCCCCCCGGGGGAGCCTTCCCTCTATCCGGGCTTGAGGATCTAAGGGGCCATGGCCCCCGCCGCACTGGTCTACGCCCTCGCCCTGGAGCTCGGGGTCTGGACGGCCCTGCTGCCCTGGTCCTTGGCCCGCGCCCTCACGGGACGGACCGGATGGGAGGAGGTCCGCGCCCGCATGGGCTGGTCGCCCCCAGGATTCGTGGCGGGGCGTCCGCGGGTGCTGGTCCACGCGGTGTCCGCCGGGGAGGTGGCCGCTGCGGAGCCGATCTTGCGGCTGTTGCTAGAAACCCGCCCCGGGGCAGAGGTCCTGCTCACCGCCGGCAACCGAACCGGCCTGGCGGCGGTGAGGGCCCTCACCGAGCGCCTGCCCGGCGTGCGGAGCGGCGGCCCCCTGCCCTGGGACCGGTCCTGGATGTGGCACCGCTGGCTGGGTGCCCTCCGGCCCGACCTGCTGGTGGTGATGGAGACGGAGCTCTGGCCGGGGCTCTTTCTCGCCTGCCGGCGCCTGGGCATCCCCTTGGCCCTGATCAACGGGCGGATCTACCCCCGCGACCTCCCCCGCTACCGCCTCGTCCGGGGTCTGATGGCGCGGGTCCTCGCCTGCGCCGACCTGATCGGGGTGCAGGACGCCACAGAGGCGGCGCGCTTCCTCGCCCTTGGCGCCCCACCCGAGCGGCTGGTGGTGGGCGGCAACACCAAGCTCGACGCCCTCCCCGCCCCGGTCCCCCGGCCGCCGCCGGGCGAGGACGCCGAAGGCGGCCTGCTCCTGGTGGGCGGTAGCACCCACCCCCCGGAGGAGCGCTGGCTCCTGGGTGCCTTTGCCACCCTGGTCAGGGAATTTCCCGGCCTGCGGCTGGTGCTGGCACCCCGCCACCCGAGCCGTGCGGCGCGGATCGCGCGGGCCGCCACCGCCCGGGGCCTTCGCACCGAGCTCGAGTCGGCCTCCGCGGCCAGGGGGGACTGGGAGGTGCTGGTGGTGGATCGGATCGGTCGATTGCGCACCTGGTACGGGCGCGCCCACGCCGCCTTCGTGGGGGGCAGCCTGGTCCGGCGGGGCGGCCACAACATCCTCGAGCCCGCACTGGCCGGCTGCCCCATCCTGGTGGGTCCCCACACCGACCACTTCGCGGACCTGGTGGTGCGCTTTCGGGAAAACGATGCCCTGGTCCAGATCGAAGAACCGGCCCAGTTGGCCGGGGCGCTCCGGGACCTGCTGGGGGACGAGTCCCGGCGGCGGGGCCTCGCCGAGCGGGCCCTGAATCTGGTGGCGGAGGGCCGCGCGGCGGCCCGCACCTACCTGGCACAGCTCCTGGGCCTGTTGGCGGCGAACCCTGGGCCGCTGGGGCACTGAGCCGGCCCAAAGCGCCCCGAAGATCGCCTTGCGTCCCGCCCCCCTGGTGCGCACACTGGGCGCCCCTCCCAGTCGGCACCATCCCCTCCCCCAGCGCCATGAGTCCCCCCGACACCCTGGCCCGCCTGCTGGCCGTCGGACTCGTCCTCGCGGTGCTGCTCAACGGCGCCGGCTTCTACCTCAAGCGCATCGGCGTGCTCGACCCGGCCATCTATGCTGACCGAGGAGGCCCGCGCCGCGACGAAGGCCCTGGCTGGCGGCGAGGGTGAACACCTCCGCGCGCCGCTTGGCGGCCTCTGCGCGGGCACCGCGCCGACTCGAGTAGACCTTGGACGGCGAAATCAAGCTGGGGATAGTGGATGCTGCCAATGTGATAGCGGGTCTGCGGCCCCGGGGCGGATGCCGTCACCGGGTGGCGCCCCCATTAGGATTCTGCAGAAATACCGACCGACCCCCGCGGCTCAGCCAGACCCGGCACAGCCTGTCGACCCATCCGAAGATTCCCCGGGCAACCGGCCCGGCACCCTCTGGGCGAAACCGTGTGGGCCTGGGCGAGGACTCGGTCATCTGCAACCCCTCCCGATTGGAGGGTCGCCTTGGGCCCCGGCCTCAGCCCTCTTTGCCGCGGGCGGAAAGGCAGTGCTTGCGAGGGACCGAGGGTCCCCGCGGGAGCCTACCAGAGCCGTTTCCCCTCCTGCTGACGGCGCAGCAAGTCTTGTTGGAACTCGGGGGGGCCGTAGCCGTATACCTGCTGGTCCCTCTGGAACTGCCCCCCTTCGACCACCTGCTCGGTGTATACCAGGGGCCGGCCGTGCCGGCGGGAGAACTCCTGCAGCCAGTTCAGGGCGCGGGGAGGAATGCGCCGGCCCACCGGCACCGCCAGATCCACAGGGAAACCCTGCCACTCCATCTGGTTGAAGAGCACGATCACCCGCGCCTGGTCAGGCCTCATCCACTCCGGGAGGGGGCTGCCCTCCAGGATCCAGCCGCAGTTGAAGTTGTGGCAGGGATCGACGGGGCGGTTCGCGTAGTCGTCGCACCCCCGGCCGGTGCTGTGGGGACAGGGGTGGCCCGGATCGACGGGCACCCCCTTGATCACCATCTGTACCCAGCCGTCGCAGCAGCCGGTGCAGGGCTGACAGGCGCGGCTCACAGTGGGCTGCCGGTGAGGAGCTTGAGGGGCGGCAGGACCAGCATCTCCAGGAGCACCAGGCCGATCATCACCACCATGGGCGAGAGGTCGAGCCCGCCGATGGGCGGGATCAGGCGCTGGGCCGGGCGCAGCAGGGGGTCGGTGAGGCGGTTCAGCACCCCGGCAGCAGGGTGGAAGGGATCGGGGTTGACCCAACTGAGGATGACGCGGATCAGGATGGCAAACAGGAAGATGTTGAGGGTGAGGGCGATCAACTCCGGGAGCGACCAGACCAGGGCCCCGAGGGGATGGGCAGCCTTGGTCAGGATCCAGACCACCAGGAACACCTCCAGGGACTTCACCAGCCAGGCCAGCACCAGGGAGGCGGTATCCAGGCCCCGGTAGCCGGGGATGAGCCGTCGCAGAGGCCGCAGCACCGGGCTGGTGAGCTTGACCACGAACTGGGAGAGGGGGTTGTAGAAGTCGGCCCGCACCAGTTGCAGCAGGAAGCGCAGCATCACCACCAGGGCGAACAGCCCCAGGAGGGTGTGGATCAGGAACACCGCGGGGGTGGTGAGGTAGCCGCTACTCATGGCGGCCGGCCAGCAAGGCGGAGAGCTCCACCGAGCGGTCGCGGGCACTGCGCAGCGCCTCCCCGATCAGGGACCTCAGGCCGCCCCCCTCCAGGGTGGCCAGGGCCCGCTCGGTGGTGCCCCCGGGGGAGGTGACCCGCTGGCGCAGGCGCTCGGGGGGCTCGCTGCTCTCCACCGCCATGCGCGCGGCGCCGAGCGCGGTCTGGATGGTGAGGAGCCGGGCGGTCTCCGCCTCCAGCCCCAGCTCGATGGCCGCCTGCTCCATGAGCTCCATCACCAGGAAGAAATAGGCGGGTCCACTCCCGGAGAGCGCGGTGACGGTGTCCATGTCGCCCTCCTCTTCCACCCAGCGGGTCAGCCCCACGGAGCGCAGGATGGACTCGGCCTGATTGCGCTGGGCTGGGACGGCCGCGGCGTTGGCATAGAGGGCGGTGGCCCCGGCCTGGAGCATGGCGGGGGTGTTGGGCATGGTGCGCACCAGGGCCAGCCCCTCCCCCAGCCAGCGGCTGAGGAGCCCCAGGTGGATGCCGGCCATGATGGAGATCACCAGGGGACGGCGCTCGCGCACCGCCGCTGCGATCTCCTCGCACACCCCCCGGGCGATCTGGGGCTTGACGCAGAGCACCAGGATGTCGGCGGCGGCCGCGGCGGAGGGATTGTCCGGGCTGGGGCTGATGGCGAAGCGCTCCACCAGGGCCCGGAGCCGGGCCGGGTCGGGCTCGCTGACGGTCAGATTGGCGGGGGGGTAACCGTCGGCCACCAGACCGGCGATGAGGCTGGTGGCCATGTTGCCGCCCCCGATGAAGGCGATGTGCTGCTGTTTCATTGCTCCTTCCGCTGCCGTTCGATCAAGGCTGACTGGGATGGCTGACTTTGATGGGACTCAGCGCGCGGGGCGCGGGCCGAACACCGCGGTGCCGATGCGCACCCAGGTGGCGCCCTCCGCCACCGCCGCCTCCAGGTCGTCCGACATGCCCATGGACAGGGCCTCGAGGGGTCGCTCTGGGG
>CAZFHV010000074.1:0-15120 GCA_964519095.1 uncultured Chromatiaceae bacterium
GCTGTGATTGAGGGCGATGTAGCAGAGGGCCGGGACCAGCATCCCCCCTATGGCGCCCACCCCTGGCAGCAGGATCTGGGCGGGGGTCGAGAGCTCCCCCTCGAGGATCTCCCGCTTCACCTCCAGGCCGATCAGCAGGAAGAACACCGCCATCAAGCCATCATTGATCCACAGCAGCAGGGGCTTGGCGACCTCCAGTGCACCTATCCGCAACGCCACGGGGGTGTCCAGCAGGCCGTTGTAGAGCCAGGCGAGGTGGGAGTTCTCCATCCACAGCGCCAGGGCGGCGGCGACCAGTAGCAGCAATCCGCCCGATGACTCCTGCTTGAAGAAACCTTGCAACCAGGCCGAAACCATGGGACTACCTCGGGGACTGGGAAGAATCCAAGGGGATTGCCAAGGGAGACAATACCCGGGCCAGGAAGGCCTTGGCCTGGAGGTAGATCCCCGGCGCACCCTCCTCGCGGGGGCCTGCCACGTTGAGGACCCGCACCCCCTCACGCGCCAGCCAGGTCCAGACCGCGCCCAGCTCGGGCCCCTGGTCGAGATCCAACTGCAGAAGGGGCCGGCCGTAGCGCGGGGCCAGCTCCGCGGTGAACAGGGTGCCCCCGGAAGGGGGACCCCGATGGAGGATGAGGGTGGCGTCCGAGTCGCGGACGTTCCACTCGGTGCGCTGGGCATAGTCCGCCGAGGGGGTCTCGCTGAGGGGATAGCGGTCCGACAGGGGACCATCCATGGCCCGGCGCCCACGGGGGCACCAGCCCCCCACCGGGATACCGAGCTCCATCGCCACGTCCAGGGCCGCACGATCCACGCCGGTCTGCCCGCCGGAGACGACCTTGTACAGGGGAGGCCCCCCCGCCTGCTCCCGGTGCAGGGCCTCGATCAGGGCGCGGTCGTGGCGGGCAAAGTAGAGGTCCTCCTCCGCCTGCTCCTTGAGCTGCATGACCTTGGAAAACTCCGACACGGGTCTCCCCTGCTCCCGGACCGCCGTGTCCCTGGGATCAGCCGCGGCCGCGGGTGCGTGTCAGCGGCCCGCGCCCCTGACGCTCCGCCATCCGCCGCTCGATGAAGGCGATGGTCATCGCCGCGATGTCCTTGCCGGTGGCCGTCTCGATACCCTCGAGCCCGGGGGAGGAGTTGACCTCCATCACCACCGGACCGTGGTTGGAGCGCAGGATGTCGACACCCGCCACGTTGAGCCCCAGGGTCTGGGCGGCACGCACCGCGGTGGATCGCTCCTCCGGGGTGATGCGGATGAGGGTGGCGGAGCCGCCCCGGTGGAGATTGGAGCGGAACTCCCCTTCCCGTCCCTGGCGCTTCATCGCCGCCACCACCCGATCACCGATGACGAAGCAGCGGATGTCCGCCCCAGCGGCCTCCTTGATGAACTCCTGGACCAGGATGTTGACGTGCAGGCCCATGAAGGCCTCGATGACGCTCTCCGCCGCGTTCTGGGTCTCCGCCAGCACCACCCCGATCCCCTGGGTGCCCTCGAGCAGCTTGATCACCAGCGGGGGTCCGCCCACCATCTTGATCAGGTCCGTCACGTCGTCGGGCTTGTCGGCGAAGCCGGTGACCGGCAGCCCGATCCCCTTGCGGGCGAGCAATTGCAGGGAGCGCAGCTTGTCCCGGGCGCGGGTGATGGCCACCGACTCGTTGAGGGCGTAGGCCCCCATCATCTCGAACTGGCGCAGCACCGCCGTGCCGTAGAAGGACACGGAGGCGCCGATGCGTGGGATGACCGCATCGAACCCCAGCAGATTCTCACCCTTGTAGTGAATCTCCGGCCGATGGGAGGCGATGTTCATGTAGCAGCGCAGCACATCGAGCACCCGCACCTCGTGCCCCCGCTGCTTGGCGGCCTCCACCAGGCGACGGGTGGAATAGAGCCGCGGATTTCTGGAAAGAATTGCGATACGCAAGGGTTGGCTCCTGACGGAGGGCTGGTGAGCGAGGCGGCGATGGAGGATAAACCGGCGGGGCGGGACCAGACGGGATGCCGGAACCGTTCTAAAACAGCGCCAGCGAAACCGCCCTGGCAATGTCGAGCCACCGCGACATCGCAATTTTGCACTTTACCAGATCCCCTATCGACAGGCAGCCGCTTCCTATTCTCGCGACGGTTTCGCGCCGGTGCGGGTCACACCTGGGGGATGCCACAGGGGCCCAGTTCACCCCTTGCCAGGACGAGGGCCAGGAAAAGGGGATGGGTTACACAGGGAGTGCACCTATGCTCGCCGCCCTGACCCTGCTCCTCTTCTGCCAGCTCGTTGGGGAAGTCACCGTCCTCGCATTCGGGCTGCCTGTTCCCGGACCCGTGCTCGGCATGCTCTGCCTGTTCCTCCTGCTCACCCTAAAGCGCGGGCCATCGGAGCCCCTGGAGGCCACGGCGACGGAGCTGCTCCGGCACCTTTCTCTCTTGTTCGTCCCTGCGGGGGTCGGGGTCATGGTCCATGCCCACCGTATCGCCGAGGAATGGCTGCCGATCGGCGTCGCGCTGGTGGGCAGCACGCTGTTGGGTCTGGCTGCAACGGCCCTGACCCTGGAGCTCGTCGTCCGTCTTCTGCGGCGGGGCTGAGCCATGGATGGGAACCCTGTCTTCCACATCTGGGTATACCTCTCGGCAACGCCCCTGCTCGGCCTCACCCTCACGCTGGCCGCCTATCTGTTGGCCTTCCGCATCTACGAGCGGGTGGGAGGCAACCCCTTACTGAACCCGGTAGCCCTAGCCGTGGCCCTACTGATCGGGGTCCTCGCCCTCACCCGCACCTCCTACGAGACCTACTTCGAAGGGGCCAAGTTCGTCCACTTCCTCCTCGGTCCAGCGACGGTGGCCCTGGCGATTCCCCCCTACCGGCAGATGGGAAAGCTCCGCGCGCTGCTGCTGCCCATCGCCATCGCCCTGCCCGTGGGGCTTCTGGTGGGCTCCTTCAGCGCCTTGATCATCGCCCGGGCCCTGGGTGCGAGCCCTGAGACCCTGCTCTCTCTCGCCCCCAAATCCGTTACCGCCCCCGTAGCCATGGGGATCGCCGAGAAGGTGGGCGGCCTGCCATCCCTCACCGCGGTGCTGGTGGTCTCCACCGGCATCTTGGGAGCCGTGCTGGGAACGGGCCTGTTTGCGCTGTTGCGGGTGCAGGACGAGAGCGTCCGCGGCGTCTCCATGGGCGTCAACGCCCACGGCATCGGCACTGCCCGCGCCTTCCAGGTGGGCCCCGAAATGGGCGCCTTCTCGGGGCTCGCCATGGCCCTCTCCGCACCAACCACCGCACTCTTGCTGCCGCCCTTGCTCAGGCTCACGGGCTTCGCCCCGGGGTGATCGACCCGAGCGCCTCTCGCTGGTGCTACCCGCCCCGGGCTTGACCGGGGCGCCCCGCTGTCGTCTGATCGGGTCTCGATCCCAGGCGATGCGAGCGGAGCGGCCCATGAGACCCCTGAGCGATGCGGACAACGCGGCCCAGATCTTCTTCACCCAGGCGCGGCGCGACGACCTGCGCCCCAAGCCTCGTTGCATGGTGCCGCTGGCCGATGGCGGCTGGCGGCCGGTGACCTGGGGGGAGATGGCCGAGCGCAGCGAGCGCCTGGCCGCCTTCCTCATGGAGCGCGGCATCGATCGTGACCAAAAGGTGGCGGTGCTTGCCAACACCCGCCTGGAATGGGGGCTCGCGGGGATCGCTACCCTCGCCGCCCGCGGGGTGCTGGTGCCCGTCTACCCCACCCTGGTGGGTGAGCCCCTCGCCCACATCCTGGCCCACTCGGACGCCAGGGTCCTGTTCGTGGAGAGCGCAGATCAGCTCCGGCGGGTGCTCGGGGTGTGGGAGCGAGTCGCCGTGGAGACCCTGGTCACCCTGGAGTCCCTCGACCTCCCCGCCCTGATGCAGGAGACCGGATTCGACCCCAGCTGTCTCGCGGGCCGGGTCTTCAGCCTGGCGGAGGCGGAGGGGCTGGGTCAGGGGCTCCTGGCTCAGGACCCGGGCTGGCTGCGCGAGCGCCTGGCCAGCATCCGCCTCGATGACCTGGGCTACCTCATCTACACCTCTGGCACCACCGGCATGCCCAAGGGGGTCCAGCTCTCCCACCGCAACGTGGCGGTGAACGGCGCGGACTGGATCGCCCTCAACGGCCCGCTGCTCCACGAGGGCGACAGCGATGTCCTCTGGCTGCCCATGTCCCACATCTTCGGCTGGGGGGAATTTGCCCTCGGCAACCAGCTCGGTTTCCTGACCTATTTGAGCAATCCCGTACAGGCCCTCGACCACCTCATGGGTTGCTCGCCCCAGGTGTTCATGAGCGTGCCCGCCTATTGGGAAAAGCTGGCCGAGCGGGCCCGGGCCGCCTCAGCCGATCCCGCGGCCCAGTGTGCGGAGCTCCGCCGCATCACCGGCGGACGTCTCTCCTTCTGCCTCTCCGGGGGGGCCGGGCTGAAGCGGGAGGTCAAGGAGTTGTTCCTGGCCGCGGGGATCTTCATCGTCGAGGGCTACGGCCTCACCGAGTGCTCCCCCACCCTCACCATGAATCGGGTGGACGACTTCGACTTCGACTCGGTGGGCAAGCCCTTCCCCAGCGTGCGGCTCAAGATCGCCCCCGATGGGGAGATCCTCACCAAGGGCGAGCACGTCTTCCGCGGCTACTACAAGGACCCCGCCGCCACCGAGGCCCTGTTCGATGAGCAGGGCTGGCTCAAGACGGGTGACCTGGGCCGCTTCAACGAGCGGGGGTTCGTGCAGATCATCGGCCGCAAGAAGGAGATCCTGGTCACCGCAGGGGGCAAGAACGTCCCCCCGGAGAACATCGAGCTCCGCTTCCGCGGCGACCCCCTCATCAGCCGCCTGGTGGTCTACGGCGACGGAAAGCACTACCTGACCGCCCTGGTAGACATCGACGAGGCCGCCGCCCGCGCCCGCCTCCAGGCCGAGGGGCAAATACCAATGGGGTCAGTACGAGAAGATCCGCGGGTGCGGGCCTGGGTAGCCGAGCGGATCGAGACGGAGAACCAGACCCTCGCCCGCTACGAGACCCTCAAGCGCTTCCACATCTCAGACCAACCCCTCACCCTGGAAGGCGGTTTCCTCACCCCATCCCTCAAGGTGAAGCGAAACCAGGTCTACGAGCGCTATCGGACCCAGCTCGAGGCCCTCTATTCCGACTGAGGGGCAGGCTCCTGCCGCCGTTGCCACCAGAGGTAGCCCGCCAGGATCAGCACCACGAAACCCAGGGTGGCGCCGACCACCAAGGGCAGGTTCTCCTTGATCAGGTCCTCGTTGCCGCCGATGAAGTAACCCATGGCCACCAGCACCGCCGACCAGATGGCCGCCCCCAGGCAGGTGTAGAGGCTGAAGGTGCCCCGGTTCATGCGTGTGAGGCCCGCGGGCAGGGAGATGAGGTGGCGGATACCCGGAATGAGGCGCCCCGTGAAGGTGGAAACCGCCCCATGGCGGGCGAAAAAGACATCCGCCTTGTGCAGCAGATCGGGCCGGACGAAGAACCAGCGACCGTAGCGCTCCAGGAAAGGCCGGCCCACCAGCAGGGCGAAGACGTAGTTGACGAAGGCCCCGGCCAGACTGCCGAAGGTGGAGGCCAGCAGGATCAGCACCACGTTCATCTTCCCCTGATAGGCCAGATAGCCGGCGGGGATCACCACCAACTCGCTGGGGACGGGCAGCACGGTGGACTCCAAGGCCATGAGGATGAAGATGCCCGTGTAGCCCCAGCCGCTCACGGTGGCCAGGACCCAGTCGATGAAATCGTGAAGCATGAGTGCCGCTCCGGCGCTGTGATGAGAGATCGAGGGCCGCCGAACGGCCCGCCTGCGGGGCGCCTATTGTCGTCTTCTCCAACTCGATCCGCCACCCAGGGTGCCGCCACCCCGTTGACGCCCGCCCGTGCCCCCAGTCCTCAGCCGATGGACGGCCACTCCCTGAACCGACGGCGCCAATAGCCCTCGAACAATGATATCTTTCAATGAGGAGCGTTTCAGTTTTTGATGAAATACTTCACAATTCCCGGGGTGCGCTGGGCTGGCGTCTGCCTCGGTCGAGCAGGGTTTCGGCCGCACCGGCATGACCGAGGGAGGCGCCCCATCCCTTGTTACGAGTACCGCGACCATGAAGCTCTGCCCACGCTGTAAGAAGACCTTCCTGCCCTTCGTGATGATCCTGCTCATCGCCTCCCTCGCCAGCTTCATGACCTGGCTGAGCCTCTCACTCTCGGACGTCGCCGGCTTGCCCCTGGCAATCGCCTGTGTCGGGGTCTTCCTGGCAGTGGGAGGCACCCTGCTCCACTACGTGCTCTCCTGCATGCGGCGCCACTGTCGGGAGTGGGGTCACCGGCACACCAGCGCCCAGCCCCTCACCTGATCTTGACCCAGGCCACCTGGTCCCGGAGATAGACCGGGAGCGCCCGCTCGGCGCTCACCCCCTCACCCTCGGCGAAGAGCGCCGCGCCCAACACCGCCACCTCATGGGCGTGGCAGACCAGATCCGGGGTCAGGCTGGACAGGGCCTGACCCACCCGCTCGGCGAGCACCGCCCCGTGGGTCCCCCAGCCACTGCCGACCCCATGCCAGCCCTCCCCCTCGGGCACCGCTACCCGCTCCGGGGCGGTCACCTGCTCAGGGCCCAAGCCACGGGCAAGGCCACCTCCATCCACCTGAAAGGCACCCCAGTAGACCTCCCCCATGCGGGCGTCGAAGGCGGCGAGGATGCGCCGGTGGCCCCCCTCGCGGAAATGGCGCTGGGCCAGGGCCACCAGGTTGGAGACCGCCACCACGGGCAGGTCCGCACCGAAGGCGGCACCCTGGATGACGCCGGTGGCGATACGAATCCCGGTGAAGGCCCCCGGGCCGCGGCCAAAGGCCAGGGCGTCCAGCTCGGTGAGGCGAAGCCCCGCCTCCGCCAGCAGCTCCTCCATCAGGGACAGGATCAGCTCGCCGTGCCGCCGGGGGGCGTGCAGGAAGCGCGAGCGGACCTCCCCATCAAGGAAAAGGGCGGCGGAGCAGGCCTCGGCGGCGGTATCGATGGCGAGGAGCTTCATCGTGGGTCGGTAGAGATCCTCAGGGCTGAAGGGCGGCGCGGGAGCCCCCGGCAACCCCCTCCCCTTCCTCGGCGAAGAACCGCCGCACCGCGGCGAGGTTGCGGGTGCGGGGCATGGGGGGCAGGCTGTCCAGGAATACGGCCCCATAGCTCCGCGAGAGGATGCGCGGATCGCACACCACCAGCACCCCCCGGTCCCCGGGGTCGCGGATCAGCCTTCCCGCCCCCTGTTTGAGGGCGATCACCGCCTGGGGGAGCTGGAAGTCCCGGAAGGGGTTGCCGCCCCGCTGGCGGAGGGCGTCGATGCGGGCCTGGAGCACCGGATCCCCCGGGGAGGCAAAGGGGAGCTTGTCGATGACCACGCAGGAGAGGGCCTCCCCCACCACGTCGACCCCCTCCCAAAAGCTGGCGGTGCCCAGCAGCACCGCGTTACCCAGGCGCCGAAACCGCTCCAGGAGCTCCCCGCGGGGGGCGTCCCCCTGCACCAGCAGCGGATAGGGGATGCGCTCGCGCAGGGACCGGGCCGCCTCCTGCAGGGCGCGGTGGCTGGTATAGAGGAGAAAGGCCCGACCGCGGCTGTATCCCACCAGCTCCAGCGCCAGTCTGGCGACCGCCGGGTTGTAGGCGGGATCGGCGGGGTCCGGCAGCCCTTCGGGCAGGAACAGCAGGGCCTGGCTGGGGTAGTCGAAGGGGCTGTCCCAGCGGTGAGTCTCGGGGGCCTCGATACCGAGCTGCTGGGCGAAGTGCTCGAAATGCTCGCCCACGGCGAGGGTGGCGGAGGTGAAGATCCAGGCCGCCGGATGGCGGGCCATGTGGGCGCTGAAGATCCCCGCGATCTCCAGCGGGGTGCGGTGGAGGCGAAACCCCTGGCCCTGCACCTCGAACCAGCGCACCGCCTCCCCCGCGTCCCCATCGCAGAGGCGCTCGAGTCGCTCGGCGGCCAGGGCGCAGCGATCCCGACAGCTCTCCAGCCCCTTGCCCTGACCCGCGAGGGCCTCCAGCCCCTCCGCCAGGGCCGCGAGCCCCGAGTGGACCCCCGCCAGGGCGTCCTCCAGGGCGGGGATAGCGGCGAGGGCCTGCCAGGGTCCGCGCCTGGGCTCCTCCCCGAGGCACAGGCGCAGGTCCTGCACCGCCTTGCGGAGCGACCGCGCCCGCTCCGGCACCTCGGGGAGCGCCCCTCCCTCGCTCAGATACTCGATCTCGGTGTCGCGCACCAGGTCCAGGAGCTGGCGGCTCCCCAGGGTCTCGCCGAAGAAGCCGCTGGCCACCTCCGGGAGCTGATGGGCCTCGTCCACCAGGAAGCAGTCCGCCCCGGGCAGGACCTCGCCGAACCCCTCCTCCTTCAGGGCCAGGTCCGCGCACAGCAAGTGATGGTTGATCACCACCAGGTCCGCCTCCTGGGCCCGTCGGCGGGCCTCCACCAGGAAGCAGCCCTCCCAGGCGGGGCAGTCCTGACCGAGACAGTTGTCGGTGTTGGAGGTCACCCAGGGCCAGAGGGGCGAGTCCTCCGCCAGGTCCAGCTCCGCCACGTCCCCGCTGCGGGTGCGGGCAGACCAGCGCCGGATCAGCTCCAGGTGCGCGTAATGCTGGGGGGCGAGGCGCCGCCCTTCCCCCAGGAGGCTGTCGAAGCGGTGGCGGCAGAGGTAATTGGCGCGGCCTTTGAGGAGGGCCGTCTTGACGCGACTGCCGAGCACCTGACGGATGCGCGGCAGGTCGCGGTGATAGAGCTGGTCCTGGAGGTTGCGGGTGCCGGTGGAGACGATCACCTTGCGCCCCGAGAGCAGCGCCGGCACCAGATAGGCGAAGGTCTTGCCCGTGCCGGTGCCGGCCTCGCAGATCAGGACCCCCCGCTGGCCCAGGGCCCCCGCCACCGCGCGGGCCATCGCCTGCTGCTGGGGCCGGTAGTTGAAGCCGGGGATCCGCCGCGCCAGCAGGCCATCGCGGTCGAAGATGGCACCGACCTCGTCCATCGACGACCCCCTGGGGGCCTCAGCGGCTGGCACTAACCCCCGCCGCGGGCCTTGCGCTCCGCCTCCGCGGCCCCGGCGCTGTCCCCGGTCTGGCGCCGCGCGGTGGCGATGATCCCCCAGTTGTCCTGCTTGAGCTGGGCGGCACTACCGGCCAGGGCATTGGAACGGTCCGCGAGGCCGCTGGCCAGGTGGTACTGGCCCTGCTCGAGCCGCACCCGGGCGAGGCGGTTCCAGAGGTAGGCGTTCCTCGGCTCGATGCGCAGCGCCCGCTCCAGGGTGGCGGCGGCCGCACTGTAGTCCTTGGCCTGGGCCTGGCGGTCCGCCTCCTTCATCAGGCTCTCGGCGGGCGCGGTCACACTGCCCGTGGCGGGGGCCGGGGCCGACGTCTGGGGGATGTGGGCCGTCTGCACCTGGCCGCCGTTCGCCGTAGCGGCAGCCGCCTCGGAGACCGGCGGGCTGGCCGCGGATCTCGGCGCCTGGGGCGGGGGTGTGGGTATCCCTGGAGGTGCGGGTGGCGGGGGTGGCACGGCGCCCGGGGCAGGCTGCGCCGGCGGGGTCGTCGCCGGTGCGGGCGGAGGAGCGGTGGCCGCCGCCGCGGTCCCCACGGGGGACATCGAACTCAATTCCGGTGCCGGCGGTGGCGGTGTATAGGGCCGGATCTCCACCCCCTGCCCAGCCGGGGCCTCCTGGAGGACCGGCGGGTCTGCGGACGGGGACGGTGGCGGTGGCGGCCGCTGCCCGGCAGCGGCGGGCGAGGCGCTCGTCACCGGTGCCGGCTGGTGACGCTGGGGGGCGAGGGAGCAGCCGCTCAGGACCAGGGCCACCACCAGGGGCCAAAGAAGGGTTCGCTTTACCACTTGAAGATGCTCCGCAAGAACTTGGTCACTGAGCCCCCCGACTCCTGGGCGGGGGCTTCCTTCGTTGCCGGTCTCTCCTCCGCCTTTGCAGCGGGGGCCCGCGGCTCCTCGGCGGGCCTTGAGGTCGACCCGTTGCCCTCGGCGGCGGCGACGCGCGGCGCGCCCTCGCAACCGTCCTGCTTCTTCGGGGCGCTGCCCTTGACGAAGGGCACCTCGCGGGCGTTGGCGCAGCGGGCATCGACCTGGAGCCCACTCAGGAGGTCGACACGCACCGACTCCACGTCCTCGACGGGCAGCAGCACCAGCGACTGGGGGCGGCTCTGGGCCATGATATCACCCCACAGGGGCATGGCACCCAGGGCCCCGGTGAGGGTGGTCGGCTGGTTGTCGTCGCGGCCCACCCAGACCACCGCCACCTTGTCGGCGCTGAAACCGGCGAACCAGCTGTCGCGCATCTCGTCGGTGGTGCCGGTCTTGCCCGCCACCTGCAGATCCTTGGGGAGACTGGCACGGAGGGCCTTGGCGGTGCCCTGCTCGATCACCTGCTGCATCGCCCAGTGCAGGACGTGGATGGACGCCGGCGAGGCCACCGGCTGCACCGTGAGGGGGTAGCGGGTGAGGGGGCGCCCCTGGGCGTCGAGCACGTCGCGGATGGCACGCAGCGGGGTACGGAACCCACCGCTGGCGATACTCTGGTAGACCTGGGCCACGTCCACGGGCGCGAGGGCCACGGCACCGAGCAGGAGCGAGGGGTTCTGGGGAATGTCGCTCCCCGAGCCCAGCTCCTTGAGCAGACCGGCGACCCGATCCACGCCCACACCCAGGCCGAGGTTGACGGTGGCCAGGTTGTAGGAGCGGGCCAGGGCCACATAGAGCGGCACCCGGCCGTGGGTCTTGCCGTCATAGTTCTTGGGCTCCCAGGGCTTGGAGCCGGGGACCGGAAGGCTGACCGGCTCGTCGCGCAAGGAGGTCAGCAGGTTGTAATGGGCGGGGTCGGACAGGGCGGCGAGATAGACCACGGGCTTGACCAGGGAGCCGATGGAACGGTGGGCGTCCAGCGCCCGATTGAAGCCCGCGTACTCGCTCTGGCGCCCCCCGATCACCGCCAGCACCTCCCCGTCGGCGGTGGAGGAGACCACGGCGGCGGCCTCCAGCTTGTCCTTGGGCAGGCGGTGGTTCTTCTCGACCCGCTCCAGCCCCCGCTGCACCGCCACCTCGGCCCGGTCCTGGAGCAGGGGATCGAGGGTGGTGAAGACGCGCAGGCCTTCGGAGCGCAGGTCCTGTTCCCGATAGTCGCGGTTGAGCTGGCGCCGCACCAGGTCCATGAAGGCCGGGTAATCGCCGGTGGGCCGACCGCCCTTCTCGCTCAATCCCAGCGGCCGCTTCTTGGCCTCCTCCGCCTCCGCGGGGCTGATGACCCCGTTCTCCGCCAGCAGGTCGATGACCAGGTTGCGGCGCTGCAGGGCGCGCTCGGGGTGGCGGCGGGGGCTGTAGACCGACGGCCCCTTGATCAGGCCCACCAGCAGGGCGATCTCCGGCACCCCCAGCTCCTGGAGGCGTCGGTTGAAGTAGAACTGGCTCGCCAGGCCGAATCCGTGGATGGCCCGCTGGCCATCCTGGGCCAGGTAGATCTCGTTGACGTAGGCGGTGAGGATCTCGTCCTTGCTGTAGCGGTGGTCCAGCACCAGGGCCATGGCCATCTCGTTGAGCTTGCGCTGGATGGACCGCTCCTGGGAGAGGTAGAAGTTCTTGATGAGCTGCTGGGTGAGGGTGCTGCCGCCCTCCACCACCGCGCCCGCCCGGAAGTTGCGCCAGCCTGCGCGCAGGATCGCCTTGGGGTCCACCCCCTGGTGCTCGTAGAAGTTGCGATCCTCCACCACCAGGAGGGTACGGATCAGCAGCTCCGGGAGCTCCTCGCGTTGCACCAGCACCCGGTCCTCGTGGTGGGCCGGGTAGATGTTCGCGATGAGCGGGGGATCCAGGCGCGTGAGGGCCAGCGGGCCCCCGCTGACCTCCCGCAGGCGCTTGAGGTTGTCGCCCTGGATCTCGATCTCCAGGGAGCGCGAGGGCTCCTTGCCGTCCCAGAAGTCGAAGGAGCGGCTGTGCACCTGGAAGCGCCCCTTCTCCCGGCTGTAGCTGCCGGGGCGATCCGGTGGCGAGGCCTTGGTGTAGGTGAGGCGCTGCAGCTCCCGCTCCAGCTCCTCGGCGGTCAGGGGCCGCCCCTCCCAGAGCTCCAGGGGTCGGGCGTACACCCGCGCCGGCAGGGCCCAGCGCTTGCCCTCGAACTTCTCGCGCACCACCCCATCGAGGCGCACCAGGTAGAAGTACCCGCCCACTCCAGCGCCAATCCCCAGCAGCAGGAGGAGCACCAGAAGGCTCCGGAAAAGGCTGCGGAGCAGGCCTCTCGGGCGCCGCGCCGGCGGGGAGGGCTGGGACGGATCGGCCTGGCTCTGGCTCGACCCTCGGGAGGGCTTGGGGGCTGACAAGTTCTCGTACTCTCGGTGAACGACGCTCACCCGTTATGGGCTGTGCCAGCAGAGCCCCGTCGGCCTGCTGTTGCCGCGACCCCGCCGGACAGGCGCCTGGAAAATTGCGATTAAGTTAACATTTCAGCAGAAAAGAGCGAAGTCTCCCCGGTCCGTCGAGGGGAAGATGCTCCACCTCAGGTCTTGATGCCGACCCCGCGCTCGAGCAGGTACAGGCTGACGAGGCTGAGCCCCAGGATGAACGCCAGGATGATCGCGAAGGCGAGCCCCAGCGGGATGTCCGAGACGCCGAGCAGGCCGTGACGAAAGGCATTCACCATGTAGAGCACCGGATTGACCAATGATACCTGCTGCCAGGGCGAGGGGAGCAGATCGATGGAATAGAAAACCCCCCCGAGGTAGGTCAGCGGCGTCAGCACGAAGGTAGGCACGATGGAGATATCATCGAAACTGTTGGCGTACACCGCATTGATGAATCCCCCCAGGGAGAAGAGGATGGCGGTGAGGAGAAACACCAGCAGCGTGATCCCGTAGCTCTGCACCTGCACGTTGGAGAACAGGATCGCCACCCCCGTGACCACCACCCCCACCACCGTGCCCCGCGCCACCCCGCCCGCCACGTAGCCCGCCAGGATCACCCAGTTGGGCACGGGCGCGATCAAGAGCTCCTCCACATAGTGGGAGAACTTGCTGCTGTAGAAGGAGGAGACCACGTTGGCGTAGGCGTTGGTGATCACCGACATCAGCACCAGTCCCGGGACGATGAAGTCCAGATAGGCGAAGCCCTCCATGGGGCCGATGCGCTCGCCGATCAGGTGCCCGAAGATGAGGAAGTAGAGCGCGGTGGTCACCGCGGCGGGCAGGATGGTCTGCACCCAGATGCGGAGGAACCGCACCACCTCCTTGGTGAGGATGGTGTGGAAGGCCACCGCGTTGCGGCGCCACGGGCTCATGGGCGGGCCTGGTCGGGGTGCCGCTCGCGCTCCACCAGGCTGAGGAAGAGCTGCTCCAGGCGATTCTGCTTGTTGCGCAGGCTCAGCACCTCCACTCCGTTGCGGGAGAGGGCCTCGAAGAGACCGTTGACGGTCTGCTCGCGGGTGAGGGACACCTCCAGGGTGGAGCTGTCCAGGTGCTCCAGCACGAATCCCCCCAGCTCGGGTACCTCCGCCAGGTCACCCCGCAGGTTCAGCACGAAGGTCTCGGTCGCAAGGCGGTCGATGAGGGTCCGGGTGGGGGCCTGCTCCACGATGCGGCCCCGGTCGATGATGGCGACGTGCCGACACAGGCTCTCCGCCTCCTCCAGGTAGTGGGTGGTGAGGATGATGCTGGTGCCCTGACGGTTGAGCTCCCGCAAAAAGCCCCAGACGGAGCGGCGGATCTCGATGTCCACTCCCGCGGTGGGCTCATCCAGGATCAGCAGCCGCGGCCGGTGCACCAGGGCGCGGGCGATCATGAGCCGCCGCTTCATCCCCCCCGAGAGCCTGCGCGCCTCCTCGAAGCGCTTGTCCCACAGCTCTAACCGCTGCAGCAGCTCCTCCGCCCAGGGCCGCACGCTGCGCCGGGGTATGCCGTAATAGCCCGCCTGGTTGATCAGGATCTCCAGGGGCGGCAGGAACAGGTTGAAGTTGAACTCCTGGGGCACCAGCCCGATGCAGGCCTTCACCGCCTCCGCGGAGCGATCCAGGTCGTGACCGAATACCCGCACCTCGCCCGCGCTCTTGTTGACCAGCGAGCTGAGGATGCCGATCAGGGTTGACTTGCCCGCCCCATTGGGCCCCAGCAGGGCGAAGAAGTCCCCCTCCTGCACGCTGAGGTCCACCCCGCGCAGGGCCTCGAAGCCGTTACGGTAGGTCTTGTAGAGCGCGTTGACGGACACGGCCTGCATGGGCGGGCACCAACCCCCTCACCGGGATCGCGGGATGGGGCTAAACTAGGCGCCTCGCCTGGTTAATTCAAGCAAAGCCCCCTTGACCGAGCTCGACGCCCTCTTGGTGGCCGTGGCCCTGGTGGCCGGCCTGGTGGACGCCATCGCCGGCGGCGGGGGCCTGCTCACCGTGCCCGCACTCCTCTGGTCCGGGCTGCCTCCGGTGGAGGCACTGGCCACCAACAAGCTCCAGGCCAGCTTCGGCAGCTTCATCGCCACCGTAAACTTCGTGCGCCAGGGGGCCGTGGACCCCCGTCGCGCCCGCCTCACCGTGGCCTGCACCTTCGTGGGTGCCAGCGTCGGGGCCCTCCTGGTGCAGGTCCTCAGCCCCGAGCTCCTGGAGCGGGTGATCCCCGTCCTCCTGATCGGCTTCGCCCTCTACTTCCTATTCTCACCCCGGGTCGCCGACGTGGACAGCCACCGGCGCATCTCCGACGGCGCCTTCGCCCTGAGCATCGGCACCACGGTGGGGTTCTACGACGGCTTCTTCGGCCCCGGTACCGGCACCTTCTTCGCCGCCGCCTACATCCTGCTGCTCGGCTACAACCTGCGCCGCGCCACCGCCCACACCAAGCTCATGAACTTCACCAGCAACATCGCCTCCCTGGCATGGTTCACCATCGGCGGTTACGTGGTCTGGAAGACCGGCTTCATCATGGCCGTGGGCCAGTTCATCGGCGCCTGGACCGGCTCCCACCTAGTGCTCCGGCACGGGGGCTGGGTGGTACGGCCGCCCTTGGTGGTGGTGACGCTCCTGATCTCCCTGCGGCTGCTGCTCGGCTGAGTACCCGTAATACCCGTAGATACTGTTGTGGGCGTCAATATTGGACTCAAACCCCGTGCAACTCGGGA
>CAZFHV010000075.1:0-14922 GCA_964519095.1 uncultured Chromatiaceae bacterium
GACGGTATGCTACATAAGCGCATCTATTAAAGAGCAAGATCATTCGGGAGCCCTGCCTGGGGAGTCGGGGAATCGGCTGGGAAATCGGTCATGGCGGATACTGATATGTTCTTGCCAAAGACCACATCGAGGACCCAGCGGAGCTGGTTCCCGATGCCCCCGGCGCGCGTGCCGCGTGGGCGCAATGCGATTAACTTAAACAACCCGCTTGTAACTGTGGTGGAACCCAGGTTTGAGGGGGCCGGGGTTTTCCCTGGGAAAAGAGCGGCCTGGACGCCACACATCGGGGCTGCTCGGGGGAGGGTCACGAGTAGCCGTTGCCACAGCGCGCTGAGGGCTTGCTCTTCGTGCAGCAGAAGTCGCACCAGGATGTCGTTCATTGCGGACAGGCGTTGGTCCAGGGTACTTGGGGGGGGTGTCGGGGGTGAGCGAGATGGCATCGGGCCACCCCATCGGCCACCAAGCGGACTCTGGCAGTGAGGTTGAAGGCAAGGATCTTCGCGTGGAAGTCCTGGGAGATGCTCAGCGGCGAGCGGGAGGAGAAGGTCTTGATCCGGCCGAGGGCTCGTAGCGCTTGATGTTCCCCTCCACCGCCCAGCGTTTTTGTGGTAGAGGGCGGTGAAGGCGCGGGCCGGCAGGCGCTCTTCGTCCAACACCGAGGTGGCGAGGACCCCGGTTTCGCCCCTGGCGAGGCGCACCCGTGCCACACGCACCCGCAGCGGCTCGGCGCTGAGTTGCTGGTCGCGGCAGTGGCGGTGCTGCTCCCGGGGGGGTGCAGGGTGATCAGCGCGCTGGGCTACTCGGAGTGGCAGAACGATTCCGCGGCAGCGAAGCCTGAACGGCTCAGGCGCATGCAGAAGTCCACCTCCTTGGCGCGGTGCAGGGCCATCAGCGAGAAGGCAGGATAGCTCCGGTCGTAGAGGATCAGATCCCCCGGGGCGGCATGGGCAAGGTGGTCGATGACCAAACCGCGTTCGCTCACGCGCAGGGCGGGCAGTTGGGCATCGACCACAGGAGCCTGGTCGATGTCGTAAGGCCCGCTCCAGCGCCTCACTCAGCGGCAGGGGGAGGGTTGCGCCATCGACCCCAAGCAGTTGAACCCGTAGTGGAGGCAAGGGCGAAGGTTGGTGCGAAACGGCCCCACCACCGCTTGGTTGAGATCAACGAACACGCGGGGGTCGAGGTTCTGGTGGGCCTCCCACCTCATCCTGGCGGGTTAAGAAGAAGTGCTCGAACTGCTGCTCGGCGCTGCCTTTACGCAGATTCAGCACCAAGGTGACCAGCAGCGCAAAGGGCAACTGGGGATGGCGGGTATAAGGACTCGGGACTGCGGCGGTGGCGTTGGAGGAAATCGCTACAGCACAAAGATCTCTTTATAGACGCATAAGCATTCTTAAACGATTTCTAGTCTGCCCAGGTCGGCGAGGGACAGGGCGGCGATGGCGTGCCGTGGCTATCTCCATGGGACCCAACAGCAACTGCTTGAACAGACGGCATTGGTCGTCGATACCGAGGTAGCCATGAATGACGCGGTTGCAGGTGGCGATGATCATCCGCCAGGGGATTTCGGTACGGGCGGCGCGGACTTCGTCCGGGATATGGGTGGCGGCTTCGCCGATCAGCTCCAGGTTGCGCAGGGAGGCGTCATAGGTCAGTCGGCTCGCCACAAAACCGGCCTGGTCGAGTCCGTCGGTGTAGGCCAGCACCTTCCCGGCGAAGTCGATCATGTCGTCGAGGTAGAAGCGCCATCCGCGCTGGCTGGGATCAGACATTGACCCGCTCCCGCTCAATGTAGGGGCGCAGCTCCGGCCGCAGGGCCTTTTCGGTGACCAGATCGACCGGACAGCCGAGCAGGTCCTCCAGGTAGAACTGCACGCCAAAGTAGCGCTTGGAGGTGGCCGGCCCATCGAAGGCCACCAGCAGGTCCACATCGCTGTCTCCGGTCGCTGTATCCCGGGCGGTGGAGCCGAACAGCGCCAAGTGGGTGACGCCGAAACGGGCCTGCAGTTCGGGCTTGCTCCGGCTCAGCAGCTCAAGGGCGCGCTGTCGGTTCATTGTCAAAGCTTCGAGGGTCGCAGGAGTCTTCAAGACCATGAGTACTCCCGAAAGCATCGGAGGTATCAGGGTCGTTCAACAAGGGCCGAGAATATAGTACCTGCTATCTGATGTGGAGAATCCGCAACCCGAAGATCGAACCGATTCCGAGCAGGGGACTCTGAGGCCGCAGGTTCGGCGTCAGGGTGGGCGGGGCTCCGGTGGCGTTTGCCGAGGGAGGCGCTGGGGTGGTGTCGGCGAGGTTGCTCGTGGAGTTGAACGGAGCACAGGAGCGGCGGTACGAGGCGCCCGCCAACAGGCCGCGCTCGCAAGGATGCGCTCGCCCTGGGAGCGCTGAACATTGGGGAGGGGCCCGAGGTGCGTCGCAAACCGGGCAGGCAACCCGGCGCCCCTGCTGCGGGACAGGCGCAGCGGCTGGCGGCGTTTGCCATTGCGGGTATCGCCGGGTGGTCGGGCGCTCGCGCTCGCACGCGATCTTGCGACCCAGCCGACAGTCCCGGGCGCCTGGGGCGGAAAAAGGTACACGGGGGGCGGCCAATCCGATATCTTTCGCGCCTTGCGTCCAAGCTCAGGGCACCGCGTCGGATCCGTCGGGGTCCTGGAAGTGCATCGGAGGGCGCGCATCCCAAGCCAGCTACTAGGACACCCATGACGAACAAACCCTCCAAGCGGGTCAGCCTGCACTCCCGACACACGGTGAGCGAGGCGATCCAGAATCTCTTTCGCCACGACCTCAACTACCTGGTCTTCTGGGAGCCCCAGGCACGCTGCTGGGAGGACATCGAGGGCGTGCACCAGATGCGCGTCACCCTGCGGCGCATGCGCTCCGCCCTCAACACCTTCCGCCGCGCCATCCCCCGCAGCGTCTCGGCCTATTGGTCGGACGAGATGAGCGAACTGGCGGGGCAGCTCGGCCGGGCACGGGACCTGGACGTCTTCATCGCGGAAACCCTGGGGATGGTGGAAGGCAAGATGCCGATCCCGGGTGGGGATCGGCTCCGGGTGCTGGCCGAGACGGACCGGGCGCTGGCCTATGACGAGGTCTGTTCCATGCTGGATGGCAGCCGCTACCAGCGCTTCAAGGAGGGCTTCGCTCACTGGGTGGAGACCCGCGGCTGGGAAAAGGCGGAGCTCGGGTCCAAGGAGCGCCTGGTGCTACAAGGGGACCTGGTGGCCTTCGCCCGCGGGGTGCTGGACCGGCAGGAGCGGCGGGTGCTGGAGGTGGGCAACCACGTCAACAAGCAGTCGGCGGAGGAGATGCACCGGCTGCGCATCGAGTTCAAGAAGCTGCGCTACGCCGCGGAGTTCTTCTCAGGTGTCTTCATGGGCATGGAAGAGTTCATCGCCCATACCAAAGGGGTGCAGGACCTGTTGGGGATGATGAACGACGTGGCGGTGATGAGTCACCTGCTGCAGGACCTGCTCAAGGCAGAGGGCAGCTCGGAGGTCCTGGAATACGCCGGCGGGGTGGTGGGCTGGCGGACTTGCCACTACTACCACCTCCTGGAGGATTTCGAGACCCTGTGGGAGGAGTTCACCGAGGCCAAGCATCCCTGGTGGAAGAAGTCCGCGGTGATCCACGGCGACGGCACCCCCACGGTGGCCGCGAGCTGAGGCCATGGTGCCGTTCTTCAAGAAGCTGGTGACCATCGGGCGCAACCTGGTGCTGGGGCGCCGGGCCGCCCAATACAACCAGCGGGTGGGGGATCGCTACCGCGCGGAGAACGGGGCCCGTCCCGAGGTCAGGACGACCACGAGTGGCCTGCAATACGAGGTGCTGCGGGAGGGCGAGGGTCCGCACCCCAAGTTCTCCAGCCAGGTGCTGGTTCATTACCGTGGCACCCTGGTGGATGGCACCCCTTTCGACAGCTCCTACCGCCGCGGCAGGCCCCTGAGCATCGGGCTACTCGAGGTCATCTCCGGCTGGCGGGAGGGGATGCGCCTGATGAGCGTGGGGAGCCACTACCGTTTCGTGATCCCGCCGGACCTGGCCTACTACGACCGGCGGCCAAGCTGGCTCATCGGGCCGGCCTCCACCCTCGTCTTCGAGGTGGAGCTGTTGGCCATTGAGAAGCCATGAACGGCCGCACCGCGGCGGAGCAGGGGGCCATGCTAAAGCACTGGTGGATCGGCTGGGTCGGGTTCTGCGCGGCCCTGGTCTGTGCCGGCGCCTGGGCGGCCGCCAGCGGACCCTTGGGCCGGGTGTTGGCGCTGCCCTCCGCCAGCCTGTTGATGGAGGCAGAAGGCAGGGTGCTGATCGCCCGGCAGCCCGACCGCCCCATGATCCCCGCCTCCACCCTCAAGGTCCTCACGGCGCTCGCGGCCATCCAGCGCTGGGGGCTCGAGCGGCGATTCCACACGGATTTCTACCAGGGCAAGGACGGCTGGCTCTGGGTGAAGGGCTACGGCGACCCCTTCCTGGTGTCCGAGGAGCTGGATCGCGTCGTCGCCGCCCTCAAGGCCCAGGGCCTTGGCAAGGTGGCCGGCATCGGCACCGACGACAGCTACTTTGCCCCCGACGTAGAGGTGGCCGGGCGCGCGGGCAGCGACAACCCCTACGATGCGCCGGTGTCGGCCCTGGCGGCCAACTTCAACACCATCAACCTGGTGGTGACCGGACGGGGGGTGGTGACCGGACGGGGGGTGGAGAGCGGCGAGGCCCAGACCCCCCTCACACCCCTGGCCCGTTCCCTCGCCCAGGGTCTGGCCCCCGGCAAACAGCGGATCAACTTGGGGGACCGGGGGCACGCGGTGCGCTACTTCGCCGAGCTGCTGGCGGCCAAGCTGCGGGACGGGGGTGTGGAGGTGGCCACCGGCTGGCGCGACGAGCGGGTTCCCGCCGGGCTCAAGCGGATCTACCGCCATGAGAACAGCCACGACCTGCGCCGGGTGCTGGCCTCTATGCTGGAGTTCTCCAGCAACTTCACCGCGAATCAGGTGTTCCTGCTCCTGGGCGAGCAGGGCGGGGAGCAGACGCCGCTCACCATGGAGGCGGCGCGCCGGGCCTTGACCACCTGGATCGACCGGACCTTTCGCTGGCAGGACTACCACATCGAGGAGGGCTCCGGCCTCTCCCGCGCCAACCGCCTGAGCGCCCGTCAGCTCCTGGATGCCCTGCGGGCCTTCGCCCCCTACCGGGAGCTCCTGCCCAGCAAGTCCCCCGGGGTCGTTGCCAAGACCGGTACCCTCACCGGCGTGAGCAGCCTGGCAGGCTACGTGGAGCGCGGCGGGGGTTGGGTGCCCTTCACCCTGCTGATCAACCAGCCCGTCGCCGCCGGGTTCCGGGAGGAGGTGGCCCGAGCCCTGCGCGACGAGGACCTCTCCCCCTATTGCCGTGCCGGGGCCTGCTGACAAGGGAAGCCTTGAGCTACTCGCTGCTCAGGTTTGCCCACATCCTGGGTGCCGTACTCATCGGCGGGGGATTGATCAGCGTTTGGCTCTCGGACTTGCGCTCCCGTCAACTGCGCGAGCTTGCGCAGTTCTCAGAAGCGGTGAGAAACATAGCGGTGTTCTACGACGGTGTGGTGGTCCCTGGGGCGTTGCTGCTCCTCGTCTCGGGTAGCTGGATGATCAGTGAATACTACGGCGGCTGGGACTTCATCCATACGCCCTGGCTTGCCGGGATGGTGCTGCTGTTCACCTTTGAGTTCGTCGAGGGCAATACCGTCACCAGGATCTACTTCATGCGGCTCCCCCGCCTGACCCGAGAGGCCTTGAAGCAGGGTGGGTTCACCGCTGAGCTCGAGCGGGCGCGCGCCGAGGCGGTGCCTACCTTTACGCACTTTCTCGATCTGCCCCTGCTGTTCGTGATCATCGCCCTCGGTGCGCTGCGACCCGATACCTGGACGCTGTTCGGTGCGGGCACGCTGATTGCCCTGCTGACCGCAACTGGGCTAAGCCTTACCATTCCCCGGCTGTATCCTTGGGGAATACCGACCCCGCACGGTTGACGAAGGGGTGTCAGTGCACTCAAGCAACCCTGACCGTTATCCAGCGCACCGAGGCCCTTTTACGGGTGACGGAGCTCCCGCCGGTGCCGCGCCGCCCAGATCCCCGAGCGACGTTACTCGGGTGCGCCGGACCCTAAGCAGACCCCATCTTCTTGGCCCATGAGCTACCTCGACCGCATCCGCGCCTGTAACCAGTGGAGCCCGGCGGATTTCATCCCCTTCCTCGTCGACGGCGAGCGGGTGGGCAGGGTGCGGCCCGGCTTCGCGGAGCACCTGCGGCAGTGGCCGGAGGTGTTCGAGCTCAGGGCGGATCACCTGGCCATCAGTGGACACCTGCAGGGCTTCGAGCGGCGCAGCGCGGCGGTGGGGGAGGTCTTGGCCCGTTTGGTGGAGCAGAGGGTGGTGAGCTACCTGCACGGGGAGCGCTTCCCGGTGACCGCTTCCGGCAGGGACCAGGCCAAGTTCCTGCTGGACCGGGCCTCGGCGGCCCATTTCGGCATCCGCGCCTTCGGCCAGCACCTCAACGGGGTGGTGCGCCGCGGCGGGGACTGGTTCATGTGGATCGGGCGACGCTCGGCCACGCGGCGTGTCTTTCCCTCCCATCTCGACCACCTCGTGGCGGGCGGGCTGCCCTGGGGCATCGGCCTGGCGGAGAACCTGGAGAAGGAGTGCCACGAGGAGGCCTCGATCCCCCCCGAGCTGGCGCGAACCGCCGTCCCGGTGGGGGTGGTCACCTACTGCATCGACTCCATCCGGGGCCTCAAGCCCGACGTCCTCTACTGCTACGACCTGGAGCTCCCGGAGGATTTCGAGCCCCTCTGCCACGATGGGGAGGTGGAGTCCTTCTCCCTGTGGCCCCTGGAGGAGGTGATGGCGCGGGTGCGGGAGACCGAGGACTTCAAGCCCAACTGCAGCCTGGTGATCGTCGATTTCCTGATGCGTCGCGGCTTCATCGATCCCGAGTCGCCGGACTACCTGGAGATCGCCACCTCCTTGCACCCCCCGCTGCCCTGAGGCCCCAGGGGCGTCCCTCCCTCTCGACCAGCAGCATGCAGCCCATTCCACGCCATCGCACGGTCGGGGTCAGAGTCGGGGGCGTCAGCCTCGGCGGGGATGCCCCCATCCGGGTCCAGTCCATGACTAACACCGACACCGCGGACGTCCCCGCCACGGTGGCCCAGGTGCTGGAGCTCTTCCGGTCGGGCTCGGAGCTAGTGCGCCTCACCGTGAACAACGAGGAGGCGGCCCGGGCGGTGCCCGAGATCCGCGAGGCCCTGGATCGGCAGGGCTGTGGGGTGCCCCTGATCGGGGACTTCCACTTCAACGGTCACCGGCTGCTCACCGACCACCCCGCCTGTGCCCAGGCCCTGGCCAAGTACCGCATCAACCCCGGCAACGTGGGCCGCGGGGCCAAGAAGGATACCCAGTTCGCCACCCTCATCGAGCTGGCCTGCCGCTACGACAAGCCGGTGCGCATCGGGGTCAACTGGGGCAGTCTGGACCCGGAGCTGGTGGCGCGCCTGATGGACGCCAACGCCCGCGCTGTGGTCCCCCTCGGTAGCGATGAGGTGATGCGCGAGGCCATGATCACCTCGGCCCTGGAGAGCGCCGCCCGCGCCGAGGCCCTGGGGCTGCCTCGCGACCAGATCGTTCTCTCCTGCAAAGTGAGCGGGGTGCAGGACCTGATCGCTGTTTACCAGGCCCTGGCCCAACGCTGCGACCACGCCCTGCACCTGGGGCTGACCGAGGCGGGCATGGGCTCCAAGGGCATCGTCGCCTCCACCGCGGCCCTTGCGGTGCTGCTCCAGCAGGGCATCGGCGACACCCTACGCGTCTCCCTCACCCCGGAGCCCGGCGGCTCCCGCACCTTGGAGGTCCGGGTGGCCCAGGAGATCCTCCAGACCATGGGCCTGCGGGCCTTCAGCCCCCTGGTCACCGCCTGTCCCGGCTGCGGGCGCACCACCAGCACCCTGTTCCAGCAGCTCGCCCGGGACATCCAGGACCACCTCTGGGCCCAGATGCCCCGCTGGCGGGCCGAGTTCCCCGGTGTGGAGGGGATGACCCTGGCGGTGATGGGCTGCGTGGTCAACGGCCCGGGCGAGAGCAAGCAGGCCAACATCGGCATCAGCCTGCCGGGGACCGGCGAGCGACCGGCGGCCCCCGTTTACATGGACGGCGAGAAGGTCACCACCCTCAAGGGGGAGGGCATCGCTCTGGCCTTTACGGCCCTGGTGGACGAGTATGTGCGACGCCGCTATGGTCGGACCTGAATCTTGACGAGCGACTCCGACCCCATGAATGGGCGCTCATCGATGTCGAAGCATACGACTCAACCCTTCGCTATGGAGGAATCCGGATGAACAAACGCACTCTGATCGTGACCTCGCTGGCCGGGTGCCTGGGCGCGATGACGGCTCAGGCCTCCGAGCCCCTCACGGTGTCGGTCCAGCGCCTCAGCCTGGAGACGGCCCTTCGGGTCGCCCAGGGGGCGGTGGTGGCCTGTCGCGCCCAGGGGATCCAGATCGGGGTGACGGTGGTGGATCGGGACGGCATCGTGCAGGTGAAGCTGCGCGATACCATCGCCGCCCCCATCACCGCCCAGATCAGCGAGCAGAAGGCCTTCACCGCCGTAAACTTCAACGCCCCCACCTCGCAGCTCGGGAGTCGGGCCGATACCCCCATCGGTCGCATACCGGGGCTCGTGATGTCGGCGGGCGGCGTGCCCATCGAGGCGGGCGGACGCCTGCTGGGTGCGGTGGGGGTGGCCGGTCACGAAGGGGATACGGACGAGGCCTGTGCCCGGGCGGGCATTCAGTTGGTGCTGGAGGAGCTGCAGCTCGCCCAGTAGCGCTCGGACCCTGGTACCGGTCCGCGGCAACTGGGTTTCCATTTTGACCTTTGATCGGGAGTGAAAGCATGAACAAGCGATTGATGATGGGTACGGCGATCCTGGTGGCGGGGGTCCTCGGGCTGTCGGGCTGCGCCACCGATGAGTTCGGAAACCCGCGCCCCATGACCGATGCGGAGAAGGGGGTGCTGATCGGCGGTCTGGGTGGGGCGACCATCGGGGCCCTCGCCGCCAAGAAGCACGGCAAGGGGGCCCTGATCGGCGCGGTGGGCGGCGGCATCGCCGGCGGGTTGGTCGGCAGCTACATGGACAGCCAGAAGAAGGACTTCGAAAAGGCCCTGCAACCCGAGATCGCTGCCGGGGTGGTGCGGGTTCAGAAGCTCCCCGAGGACCAGCTGCTGGTGGGCATGACCGGCGCGACGGCCTTCGAGACCAATTCCGATGTGATCAAGCCGGGCTTCTACAGCACCCTGGACAAGATCGCCAACATCCTCAACCGTTATGGCAAGACCCAGCTCGTCATCGTGGGCCACACCGACAGCGTCGGCTCCGACCAGTACAACCAGCAGCTCTCCGAGCGGCGTGCCGGCTCGGTGGATCAGTACCTCCTGAACAAGGCCGTGGTGCCCCAGCGGCTCTCCGCCTACGGCAGGGGCAAGACGGAGCCCATCGCCAGCAACGCCACCGAGCAAGGCCGCCAGCAGAACCGGCGGGTGGATATCACCATCATCCCGGTGGTGGCCAACTGACGGGCCCGGGGCCGGGGGTGACCCCGGCCGTGCCTGGTGCGAGGGCGGTGCGAAGCCCCGCCCCGCACCTCTCTCCCGGTCGTGAGTGTCCCAGTAGGACGGAACTCCAACTGCCTGCCACGGACCGACAGGTGCGGCCCTGGCGGGCGCATCCCACCCCGCATCCCGCAGCACTCGGCGGCACCCAAGGGCCATCGCCCCATGTGTCCTGCAGACCTCAATCCTCCAAGAGGGCACGATGATGAATGCATTCCTCGCAACGGTGCTGTGCGCAACGCTGCTGTCTTCTGGGGTTGCCCTCGCTCAGGAAGCGCGCGGATCCCTCGTGGCGAATGGCAAATCGGCGGTGCTCAAGTACGCCCTCGCCCAGGAGGTCGACAGCCTCACCGAGAAGGGGTACATGGACGTGGTCGTCGTTTTGTCGGATCGCAAGCTAGGAGCTATCGATGCCGGGGATCTCGAGCGACTCGAGGCGATGACGCGCAAGGAGGGTCTCGTCGCCCTGGTGGTGAGGATCAATCCTGACGCAAAGGTCATGAGCGCCGAGCCCCTGCACCCCGCCTTCACGAGCTTCGTATCCTCGGCCGCCTTCATCCGCTGGAAGCCCACGGCGTACAACGAGAAGGGTGTCGCCGGGCGCTTCTGGACCGATGGCACCCAGGACGCGTTTCGCCAGCGGTGGAGCTACGACGTCACCTTCTCCGCCCCCGTCAGGCTCGATCCCGCGGCGAAGACCGTACCCAAGGAATAGGGCTTGCGGCCGCGGGCAGGTCTTCCGGCATGCCCGCCTCTCTCCTCGGGGGCCGGCCGTCGCGGGGGAGGCCAAGCCCCGGCCTCGTCGAGACGGCGGCTTGCGGGGTTGGGGCGAATCCGGGGTGGGCCCGTACCCCCGGGGTGTGACCGGCCCTTTCAGGCCTGCGCCCGATGGAGTCCCTCGACCCAGTGCTCCATCGCCGCGTTGGCGATGGGCATGGGCGGCTCCAGGAAGGAGATGACGAAGCCCCTCTCGGTTTCGGCCACGCCGATGGAGCGAGGCCTGAGCCCCAGCACCCGGGGGTCGCGCAGGGCGATCCCAAAGCAGAACACGATGTTCTGGGCGGCCAGGATGCTGGGATCCAGCCGGCCTTGGGGCAGGGACTGGGTGTGGGCCTGGTGGTCGAAGACGGCGATGAAGCGTGCCGCCGGGTGGTCCTCGATGCAGCCCTTGCGGTAGGCGATGATCTGCCCCGTGGAGCCGAAACGGCACTCCGACCGCTCCAGTTCCAGGACGAACAGGGGGTGCTTCTCCCGGAGCAGGCTCTGTTTCATGACTGGATGCCCTTGCGCCGCCATGGGTGCGGATGGGGTCTGGGGGGCCACTCTAGGGGGCAGGGTCGGGGCGCACATTGAAAAAGGTCAATCCTGCCCTCGGGCCGCGGCGACCCCTGGCCACCCCCCTCTGGGCCACGTTGCGCCCCCGGTGCCTGAGTGGAACAATGCCCCCAGCGACCCCCGACCGGAGGCCATCCATGAAGCGGATCCTCTCCGCCCTGACCCTCCCCCTGCTGGTGTCAGCCTGCGCCACGGACCCCCTGCTGCTGGGCTGCTATGAGGCGACCCAGGCGAGCGATTTCCCCCTGGGCAAGCGCATGACCCTGGACTTCAACACCGCGGGGATCCATCCGGATCGGGGCCGCCTCTGGGCGATCATCCCGGTTGAGGACCACCAGGGCAACCGGGACTGGCTGGTGTGCGTCTACGAGGCGGGCACCGGTCGCTTGCTGTCGACCAATTCGGCGGACCTCCTGGATCGCCAGGTCAGCTGCAAGGAGCCCTGCCGGGTCGACCGCTGGGACTCCTATTGATCTGCCCCGAAGATTCCTTCCTGGCATTTTCGGGTTGCACCAAGACCAATACCGGCCCGGCCGTGGCTTTCGCGGCTGGCGGCCGCGTCGGAGCGTCCCTGCTCCGCGGTTCCTGCGGCGGTCATCCGGTGATAAACTTAAATAAATTGAATTGGTAAGAGAGCTTTCATGGCAGGTCACAGCAAGTGGGCCAACATCAAGCACCGTAAGGATGCCCAGGACAAGAAGCGCGGTCAGGTCTGGACCAAGGTGATCCGCGAGATCACGGTCGCCGCCCGCGAGGGCGGGGGGGATGCCACGGCGAACCCCCGCTTGCGCCTGGCCATGGACAAGGCGGTGGCGGTCAACATCCCCAAGGACACGGTGGAGCGTGCCATCGCTCGGGGGGCGGGCAACCTCGACGTGGAGAACTACGAGGAGCTGCGCTACGAGGGCTACGGCCCCGGCGGCACCGCCATCATGGTGGACTGCATGACCGACAACCGTAACCGCACCGCGGCCGAGGTCCGCCACGCCTTCGGCAAGTACGGGGGCAACCTGGGCACGGACGGATCGGTGGCTTATCTCTTTCGCAAACAGGGGGTGCTGAGCTATCCGCCCGGCACCAGCGAGGACGCGGTCATGGAGGCGGCCCTGGAGGCGGGGGCGGATGACGTGGTGACCAATGACGACGGTTCCATCGACCTCTTCACCGAGCCTGAGACCTTCGCCCGGGTGCGCGACGCCATGCTGGCCTCGGGGCTCAAGCCCGACAACGCGGAGCTCACCTACAATGCCGCCACCCAGAACGATCTGGGCCGCGACGACGCCGAGAGGCTCCTCAAGCTGGTGGATGCCCTGGAGGACCTGGACGATGTACAGCAGGTCTACACCAACGCCAGCATCGCCGACGAGATCCTGGAGGCACTCGGCTGAGGCTTGACCCCAAGACTGGGCGCGCCCCGGAAGGCGCAGGCTCCATGACCCCCCGGCGCTCGGAGTCGCGACGCATCCTGGGCATCGATCCCGGCTCCCGGGTCACCGGCTATGCCCTCATCGACAGCGACGGCCACCGCACCCAGCACCTGGCGAGCGGCTGCATCCGTGTGGGCGACCAGCCCTGGCCGGAGCGGCTGGGGGAGCTCTTCCGCGCGGTGACCGGGGTGGTGGAGCGCTACAGCCCGGCGGACCTGGCCATCGAGCAGGTCTTCTTCGCCCGCGACCCCAGTGCCGCCCTCAAGCTGGGGCAGGCCCGGGGGGCCATCCTCTGCGCGGTGCTTCGGGCGGGGGTGTCGGTCCACGAGTACAGCCCCAAGGCGATCAAGCTCGCGGTGGTGGGCACCGGCGGGGCGGACAAGGCCCAGGTACAGCACATGGTGCGGGCCCTGCTCGGGCTGACGGAGGAGCCGGCGGAGGACGAGGCGGACGCCCTCGCCGCCGCCATCTGTCACGCCCATTCCCTCGGCGCCTGGGGGGCGCGGGGGGCGGTGGCCTCCTGGAGGGCCTGGAGCCCATGATCGGGCGCCTGCGGGGGGAGCTCCTCTACAAGAAGCCGCCCCAGCTACTCCTGGAGGTCGCGGGGGTGGGCTACGAGCTCGAGGCCCCCATGTCCACCTTCTACGAGCTGCCGGCGGTGGGCAGCGAGATCACCCTCTACACCCACTTCCTGGTGCGGGACGATGCCCAGGCCCTCTATGGCTTCGCCCGGGAGTCTGAGCGGGCCCTGTTCCGCCAGCTCCTGCGGGTGACCGGTGTGGGGGCCAAGCTGGGCCTGGCCATCCTCTCGGGGATGGATTCCGAGGCCTTCGGCCGGGCCATCGAGCAGGAGGATGTCACCGCCCTGATGCGGCTGCCGGGGATCGGCCGGCGCACCGCCGAGCGGCTGATCCTGGAGCTGCGGGACCGCCTGGACCAGCTCCCGGTGGTGACGCGCGGGGCCGCGGCAGGGCGGGCCGCCTCCGCAACGGCCCTGGTGGCCACCCCCTCGGAGGATGCGGTGAGCGCCCTGGTGGCCCTGGGTTATCGCCCGCCGGACGCCAGCCGCATGGTGCGGGCGGTGGACTCCGGCGGCCTGAGCAGCGAGGAGCTGATCCGCGCCGCGCTCCGGGCCGCGGCCAAGGGATGAGGCCGTGGCCCATGACCCCGGGGGGAAGGCGATGGCGAGCGGCGCGCGGCTGATCGGTGCCGAGGCCCAGGAGGAGGAGTCCGTCCTGGAGCGGGCGATCCGCCCCAAGCGCCTGGTGGACTACGTGGGCCAGCCGGCGGTGCGCGAGCAGATGGAGATCTTCATCCATGCGGCGCGGGAGCGGCGCGAGGCCCTCGATCACCTGCTCATCTTCGGGCCGCCGGGGCTGGGCAAGACCACCCTGGCCCACATCGTCGCCCACGAGATGAACGTGAGCCTGCGCCAGACCTCCGGGCCGGTGCTGGAGAAGCCCGGGGACCTGGCGGCGCTGCTGACCAACCTGGAGCCCGGGGATGTCCTGTTCGTCGATGAGATCCACCGCCTAAGCCCGGTAGTGGAGGAGGTGCTCTATCCGGCGATGGAGGACTTCCAGCTCGACATCCTGATCGGCGAGGGGCCGGCGGCCCGCTCCATTCGGCTCGATCTCCCGCCCTTCACCCTGGTGGGGGCCACGACCCGGGCGGGGCTCCTGACCTCGCCCCTGCGGGACCGCTTCGGCATCGTCCAGCGCCTGGAGTTCTACAGTCCCGAGGAGCTCACCCGCATCGTCCAACGCAGCGCGGGCATCCTGGGCGTGGAGATGGACCCGGCGGGGGCCCGGGAGATCGCCCGCCGCTCCCGGGGCACCCCGCGCATCGCCAACCGGTTGCTGCGGCGGGTGCGGGACTTCGCACAGGTGCGGGCGAATGGTCGGGTCACCGCCGAGGTGGCGGACCAGGGTCTCACCCTGCTCAAGGTGGACGCCAACGGCTTCGACTCGATGGACCGGCGCCTGCTCCTGGCGGTGATCGAGAAGTTCGACGGGGGGCCGGTGGGGGTGGAGAGCCTGGCGGCGGCCATCGGCGAGGAGCGGGGGACCATCGAGGACGTCCTCGAGCCCTATCTGATCCAGCAGGGCTTCCTGATGCGCACCCCCCGGGGGCGGGTGGCCACCCAGAGCGCCTACGCCCATTTCGGGCTGGTCCCGCGCCGCGAGGGGGCGACCCCTGGCGCCACGCTCGATCTCTTTACCGGGGCGGCGGCCGACGGACCGGCACCGGGGGAGCCCTAGCCGTCTCCGCTATCCCCCGTCGTGAGTGAGAGGTCCATGAGTCAAGGTTTTCGCTGGCCGGTCCGTGTCTATTACGAGGACACGGATGCGGGCGGGGTGGTCTACTACGCCAACTACCTGCGCTTCCTGGAGCGGGCGCGCACCGAGTGGCTGCGCCACCTGGGCTACGAGCAGGACGAGCTGGCCGAACGCGAGGGGGTGGTGTTCGTGGTGCGTCGTGCGTCGTGCGTGGTGCGTAAGGGGGGAGGATCGGCGGCGCTT
>CAZFHV010000076.1:0-14918 GCA_964519095.1 uncultured Chromatiaceae bacterium
TGTTTTGTCTACGCCCGCGCTCCCGCGCGACCTGCGACAAAACATCCGGCTCTATGGCTACGCGGGGGGCGTCGCACTCGCTTCCGCTTCCTGTGCTCCTTCCCGGACCCCGTCCGCTGCGGGAGCATCGCGGGGCGTTGATTCCGCGCGCCGGGTCCCTTATAAGCGGGGAAGGGCTCAAACTACCGGGGTCAGGGGTGCTGCAGATCAAACCGCGCAAGGCTCAGGTCGTCGTCATCGGCAACGAGAAGGGCGGCACGGGCAAGTCCACCATCGCCATGCACCTGATGGTTAGCCTCCAGCAACGGGGGTTCCGGGTGGGTGCGATGGACCTCGATCACCGCCAGCGATCCCTTACCCGTTACCTCGAGAATCGCGCCGCCTACTCCGCCAAGCACGGCGATTGCTTCGCGATCCCCGAGTACACCTCGGTGGCCCCCTCGCCGGCGGCGGACGCTGAAGGGCGGGACGCCGACGAGGCCGAATCCTTTGATCAGGCCCTGACCGGGCTGGATGGGCGCAGCGACTTCATCGTCATCGATTGCCCCGGTGGCCATACCCACCTGGCGGTGCGGGCCCACGCCCAGGCCAACAGCCTGCTCACCCCGCTCAACGACAGCTTCGTGGACCTGGACCTCCTGGGCGAGGTACACCCAGACGCCTATGTGGTCCAGCGACCGAGCTGTTATGCCGAGGCGGTCTGGGAGGGCCGAAAACTCCGCAGCCTCTCGGGATTGCCACCCCTCGACTGGGTGGTGTTCCGAAACCGCATCTCCACCATCTTCTCCAAGAATCGGGAGCGGGTGGATCAGGCACTGCGCAACCTCCAGCAGCGGCTCGCGTTTCGCTATCTCTCCGGCATCTCGGAGCGGGTGATCTACCGGGAGCTGTTCCCCAAGGGCCTCACCCTGCTGGACCTCAATCAGGTCCTTGAAGGTCCGCGCTTGACCATGTCCCATGTCGCAGCACGCCATGAGCTGCGGACCCTGTTCAATGATCTGCGACTGCCCGGCTGGGATCGTTGAGTGGCGAGGGTTACCCGCAGCTGGCCGGGATGCCCTACCCTAGTCGGCCTCCCCCAGGATCATCTCCACCACCTGGGCGATACTGTGGCCCTTGACTGACTTCACCTCGATGGACTGGGGTGCCTGCTGGCGGGCCCGCGCGGCGAGCCGTTTGCAGGCTTGGTAGGAGACATCGGCCTCCACGGCGGGGCTCTCGAGGTCGATGGCCAGGATGAGGTCGGCGAGCTGGCCGCAGAGGATGCCGGAGATTTCCTGGTGTCCCGCGGGTGCGTTGATGAGGACGAGGTCGAAGCGCTCCGCCAGGGCCTCCTTGAGGTACTCGAAGAACCGCTGCCCGTCACAGCGGTCGTAGAGGGCGCCGAAGTCGATCCGCTCCCGCACCTCCACCACCTTGCCGTTGTTCCCCGGCAAGAAGCTGATGGCCGGATAGCTCGGGATGGGATTGGTCCGCGCCACGACGTCGGGATAGACACGACCGCGGTAGAAGCGGGTGCTCGGATGGCGGAGACGGGCAATTACCGCCTCATCCCGTGCCGCCGGCGGACCGCCCGTGCTGGCACAAAGGGTCTCGTAGTCCCTGAGGAGGTCGTAAAGATTAACGCCGTCGCCGGTAACGGGGGTGGCACCCAGGTTCTCGTACATCCGATGGGGGATGGCACCCTGTTCGTACATGAGCCCATCGAGCACCAGCACCCGAATCCCGCGATCCGCCAGGGCCTTGGCGCAGTTGACCACATAGGACGGCTTCTCGGTGCCCCGGGTCATGGTATGAAAGGCGACGAAGCGATAGCTCATGGTCGGTGCCTGGGCAAGCAGTACCAACTGAATCTGTATCCCTCGGGCGCGATCGGGGTCCCGCCAGCCCACCGAACCCTTGCGGGAGGGGCGCGGAGCGGCGAAGAGCCCGCCCCTGCATGGCGGTCCTCAAGGACAGAAGTGTACTATCTCGGCATGGAAAAGTGCGCATCGAGGTTGGGGCAGTCGTCCGCTCAACCCCGCCAGGGAAGGGGATGGCCGCCCCGGGTTTCTTAGCGCTCGGGCGCCGGCTGGGGCGCCTGGCCTCGCCCGGGAGCCCCCCGCCCACTGGCGAAGAGGTCGTACCCCGCCGGCCGGACCTTTCCATCGTGATCCCCGCTTACAACGAGGCCGCCTTCATCGCTCGCACCCTGGAAACCGCTCTGGAGACCACCGAGCGCTATCCCGGTAGAGCCGAGGTCATCGTCGTGGACAACAATTCCAAAGATGAGACCGGCGAGATCGCGCGCTCCTTCAAAATCAGCGTGGTGTTCGAGCCCGTCAACCAAATCGCGCGCGCCCGCAACGCCGGGGCCCAAGCGGCCGGAGGGGAGGTACTGATCTTTCTCGATGCGGATACCCTGATGTTCGGGGATATCCTCGAACGGGTCGCGGATCTGCAGGCCGGCGGCGAGGTGATCGGCGGGGGTGCCTGGGTGGAGCCGGACACGGGCTGGTTCGGACGGCTGTTCTTCAAGTACCTGGTCAACTACCCCCTGGCGCTGCGCAACCTCACCCCCGGCCCCTTCCTGTTCTGCGACCGCCTCGCCTTCGAGCAGGTCGGCGGATTCGATCAAGAGCTCTACGCCGCGGAGGAATTCTCCTTGGCCAAACGCCTTCAAGCGGTAGGCCACCGCGTCGGCAAGGACTGGAGGATCATCAAGTACAGCAGCAGCCACCGGTTGATCACCTCGGGGCGGAAGTTCAAACGCTTCGGTGGCGTGGAGATGGCGGTCAAAAACGCCCACCTCCTGTGGCACCCCAACGAGAAGATCCGCGACAAGAGCCAGTGCCGGTTCTGGTACGACCGTTAGGGATGCCGGCGGCAAGTCGGCCTCAGAACGGGAACCCCAAAAGCGGCCCAACGGGGACCCTGTCGTTGCCCTTCTCTGGTTGGAGGATCTGGGGCTCAATCGGCAAGACTTCGGGCCACCACCTCGTAGCTGTCCCTGGATAGCCCCTCCCGTGCCAGCACCTGCTCCAGGGCCTGACGCATCAGGGCCTGGCAGTGCGCATCGTAGCGGCGCCAGGGCGCAAGCTGGCGCAGCAGCCGCGCGGCGATCTGGGGATTGATGGGGTCGAGTTCCAGCACCCGCTCGACGAGAAAGCGGTACCCGGTCCCCGAGGGGTCATGGAAGCGCACCGGGTTGCCCGCGGTGAAGGCGCCGATGAGGCTGCGCACCTTGTTGGGATTGCGCAGCGAGAAGGCGGGATGGCCGAGGAGGCGGGTGACCCGCTCCAGGGTATCGGGGCGCTTGGCGGTGGCCTGGATGCCGAACCACTTGTCGAGCACCAGGGTGTCGCCCTGCCAGCGCTCATAGAAGGCGGCGAGGGCCCCATCGCCTGCTGGTCCCCCTTGGTCAGCTAACAGGGCGAGGGCCGCCACCGCGTCGGTCATGGTGGCCGCTTCCTGGAACTGCCGCAGGCAGATGGCCGTCACCTCGGGATCGGGGAGCTGCATCAGGTAACCGAGGCAGAGGTTCTTGAGACGGCGCCGGCCCATGGCCTCAGGGGTCAGGGCCGTGGCCTCCCTCTTGTTCAGCGCCTGGTAGAGGCGCAGCAGGGGCTCGCACAGGGTCTGGGCGATGCGCGTCTTGAGGTCCTCGCGGGCGCGGTGGATGCCCTCCACGTCCACCGGCTCCATCTGCTCGGCAAGGTAGGTCTCGCTGGGGAGGCTCAGAACCTCGGCCAGCAGGGCCGGGTCGGCGCTGCGGTCGGCGAGGGCCTGCTGGAATACCTCGATGAAGCCCTCCACCCCCGGATGCCCGGCCTCCGCGATGGCCCCCACCAGGACCCCCTGGGCGAGGGTCTGGGCCGCATCCCACCGGCAGAATCCGTCGCCGTCGTGAGCCATGAGGAAGCGGAGCTCGGCCTCGCTGTAGTCGTAGTGGACCTTGACCGGCGCGGAGAAGTCGCGCAGCAGGGAGGGCACGGCCCCCGCCCCAACGCCCACGAACTCGAAGACCTCCTCGGTCCCCCGCAGCTCCAGGATGCGGGTGCCGAGGGTGGGTGCCTCCTCCCCCGCCAGGCGCAGCGGCAGCTCCCGACCATCCGGGCCCAACAGGGCCATCGCCAGCGGGATATGGAGCGGCGCCTTCTCCGGCTGGCCTGGGGTGGGCGGGCAGCTCTGGCGGACGCTCAGGTGGAGGCGCTGGCCGGACCCATCCCAGGCGGCCTGGATGTGCAGCTCCGGGGTACCGGCCTGGTCGTACCAGCGCCGGAACTGGGTGAGGTCCCGGCCACTGGCATCTTCCATGCAGCGGACGAAGTCGTCGGTGGTCACCGCCTGACCGTCGTGGCGATCGAAGTAGAGGTCCATGGCGGCCCGGAACCGCTCGGGACCCAGTAGCGTGGCCTGCATGCGCACCAGCTCGGCACCCTTCTCGTAGACGGTGGTGGTGTAGAAGTTGTTGATCTCGATGTAGGAGGCCGGCCGCACCGGGTGGGCCATGGGCCCGGCGTCCTCGGCGAACTGGTGGGTGCGCAGCCGGCGCACCTCGTCGATGCGCTTCACCGCGCGGGCGCCCAGGTCGGCTGAGAACTCCTGGTCGCGGTATACGGTGAGCCCCTCCTTGAGGCTGAGCTGGAACCAGTCCCGGCAGGTGATGCGGTTGCCGGTCCAGTTGTGGAAGTACTCGTGGGCGATGACCCCCTCGATGCCCAGGAAGTCCGCGTCGGTGGCGGTCTCGGGGCGGGCCAGCACGTACTTGGTGTTGAAGAGGTTGAGGCCCTTGTTCTCCATGGCCCCCATGTTGAAGTCGTTGACCGCCACGATCAGATAGCGGTCGAGGTCGTATTCCCGGCCGAAGCGCTCCTCGTCCCAGGCCATCGCCTTGACCAGGGAGCGCAGGGCGTGGTCGCACTTGTCGATGTTCTGGGGCTCGCTGTAGAGGCGCAGCAGCACCTCCCGACCGCTGCGGGTGCGGTAGCGGTCCTCGATCCAGGCCAAGTCCCCCGCCACCAGGGCGAACAGGTAGCAGGGCTTGGGGAAGGGGTCCTCCCAGCGCGCCAGGTGGCGGCCCCCGCCCAGGTCCCGCTCCTCGACGGGGTTGCCGTTGGACAGCAGCACCGGATAGCGGGACTTGTCCGCGACGATCGTGGTGGTGAAGCACGCCATCACGTCCGGTCGGTCGATGAAATAGGTGATCCGCCGAAAACCCTCCGCCTCGCACTGGGTGCAGAAGAGCCCACCGGAGCGGTAGAGGCCCTCCAGGGCGCTGTTGGTCTCGGGATGGATCAGCACCTCCGAATCCAGACGAAATCGCTCCGGCACCCCGAACAGGGTCAGCCCCTCATCGTCCAGCCGATAGCGATCCGTCGCCAGGGGCTCGCCGTCCAAGGCCAGGGAACAGAGCTCCAACCCCTCCCCGTCCAGGCGGAGCACCCCGTCGGTGAGGGGGCCGAGCGGATTGCGCCGCAGCTCCAGGGTGGCGGCCACCCGGGTCCCCGTCTCGCCGAGCTCGAAGCGGAGATCGACGCGGTCGATGAGGAAGGCAGGGGGCTGGTAGTCCTCGAGGAAGATCGGGCGGGGGGTATCGCGATCGGCGATCATGGTTGGTTGCTCCCGGACAGTCGGCCCTGCCTGGCTGAGGGTGGCGGCGATTGTGCCTGGAATGGGCCACTGTGGACAGCCGCGGGGGGACCACGCAGAATTCGATCCTCGGTGCCCCCAGCTAGCCGCTCTCGACGCCTTCCAGGAGATCCGCTTCATGGCACACACGGCTCGGCGCGCCCTCCGGCCCCTGGCCCTCCTCGCCAAGGGGCTCTGGCCGGCCCTCGCCCAGGCCTACCAGGTTCAGGGTCACGGCATCGTCCAGGACGATGGCTCGCTCCTGGTCGGGGGACGGGTGGTGCAGCTCTTCGGCATCTACCTGCCGCCCTCGGATCGGCAGTGCGACACCACCTGGCTACCGATCCGCTGCACCAACCGCTCCGTGGTGCAGCTCAACCGCATCGCCAAGGGCTACCTCTATTGCGATGTCCAGGGCGAGACGCCCCAAGGGCGGCTGAGCGCCATCTGCTATGCGGGCCAGACCGCCTTCGATGCGGGGCAGGACCTGGGCGCCACTCTGGTGCAACAAGGCTGGGCCCTGGCGACCCCCGAGGCGCCCTTCGAGTATCAGGCCCTGGAGAAGCTGGCCCGCACCCGTGAGATCGGCCTGTGGGGCTGGCCGGTGGACTCGATCTCCCCACCGCTGCGGCGGGGACGGCCGAAGTTCTGAGCAAGGGCACCCTGGGGAGGGCACCCTCAAGGGTCTGAAAGGATCAGCAGCGGCGGGCGATCCCTGCCCGCCTGTTGAGCATCAGTCCTTGTCCACCGCCTTCATGCTCAGGCGGATGCGGCCCTGCTTGTCGATCTCCAGCACCTTGACCCGCACCAGGTCGCCCTCGGAGAGCTTGTCGCTCACCTTCTCCACCCGCTCATCGCTGATCTGGGAGATATGCACCAGCCCGTCGCGGCCCGGGAGGATGGTGACGAAGGCGCCGAAGTCCATCAGCCGCGCCACCTTGCCCTCGTAGATCCGGCCCACCTCCACATCGGCGGTGATGAGCTCGATGCGGCGGCGCGCCTCCTCGCCCGCGGAGCGATCCACGGAGAAGACCTTCACCGTGCCATCGTCGTTGATGTCGATGCTGGCGCCGGTCTCCTCGGTGATGGCGCGGATGGTCACCCCGCCCTTGCCGATGACGTCGCGGATCTTGTCGGGGTCGATCTTGAACTCGATCACCCGAGGGGCATGCTCCGACATCTCGTCGCGGTGCCGGCTGATGACCTTGTTCATCTCGCCCAGGATGTGCAGCCGGCCTTCCCGCGCCTGGCTCAGGGCCACCTCCATGATCTCGCGGGTGATGCCCTCGATCTTGATGTCCATCTGCAGGGCATTCACCCCGGTGGCGGTGCCGGCCACCTTGAAGTCCATGTCGCCCAGGTGATCCTCGTCGCCCATGATGTCCGTGAGGACGGCAAAGGCATCGCCCTCCTTGATCAGGCCCATGGCCACCCCGGCCACGGGGGCCTTGACGGGGACGCCCGCATCCATCAGGGAGAGGCTGGTGCCGCAGACGCTGGCCATGGAGCTGGAGCCGTTGGACTCGGTGATCTCGGAGACCACCCGGATCGAGTAGGGGAAGCTGTCGGTGTCGGGCATACAGGCCAGCACGCCCCGCTTGGCCAGGCGCCCGTGACCGATCTCTCGGCGCTTGGGGCTGCCGATGCGGCCCAACTCGCCCACGCAGAAGGGCGGGAAGTTGTAATGGAGCATGAAGGGCTCGCGCCGCTCGCCTTCCAGGGCGTCGATGATCTGGGAGTCCCGCTCGGTGCCGAGGGTGGTGACCACTAGGGCCTGGGTCTCGCCGCGGGTGAAGAGCGCCGAGCCGTGGGTGCGGGGCAGCACACCGGTGCGGACCTGGATGGGACGCACGGTGCGGTTGTCGCGACCATCGATGCGGGGCTCACCCGCCAGGATGCGGCCGCGCACGATCTTCTTCTCCAGACTATCGACGGCGGCGTACACCTCGGGCTGGGTCCAGGGGGTCTCATCGCTCGCGAGTCGGCCGTAGAGCTCGTTGCGGATCTCATCGAGGGCCGTGTAGCGGGCCATCTTCTCCTTGATGCGATAGGCCTCCCCCAGGCGATCGGCGGCGGCGGCCACCGCGGCACCCAGCTCTGGGTCGATCTGAGCCGCGGTGAACGGGACCGGCGGCTTGGCCGCCAGTGCGGCTAGCTCGCGGATGGCGGTGATGGCCACCTGCATCTGCTCGTGACCGAACAGCACCGCCCCCAGCATCACCTCCTCGGGCAGCTCGCGCGCCTCCGACTCCACCATGAGCACCGCATGCTCGGTACCGGCGACCACCAGGTCCAGGTCGTTGTCCTCACTGAGGCCGGTGCTGGGGGGGTTGAGGATGTAGCGGCCGTGGCGGTAGCCCACCCGGGCGGCGCCGATGGGGCCGTTGAAGGGGGCCCCGGAGATGGCGAGCGCCGCGGAGGCGCCCAGCATGGCCGGCACCTCGGGGTTGACCGCCGGGTTCAGGGACTTGACCGTGGCGATGATCTGCACCTCACGGCCGAAGCCCTCGGCGAACAAGGGCCGAATGGGGCGATCGATCAGGCGCGAGGTGAGGATCTCCGTTTCGCTGGGACGGCCCTCGCGGCGGAAGAAGCCGCCGGGGATGCGACCCGCGGCGTAGGTCTTCTCCTGATAGTCCACGGTGAGGGGCAGGAAGTCCTTCTCCTCGGTGGCGCGCTTGTCGATCACCACGGTCACCAGCACCACGGTGTCGCCCATGTTGACCATGACCGCCCCGTCCGCCTGGCGGGCGATCTCCCCGGTTTCTAGGGTGACCCGGTGGTCACCGTAGGTGAATTCTTTACGATGAAATGTCACTGCTTTGTTTCCTCGCCTGTTGGGGACCCGTTAGCGACGTAGGCCAAGGCGACCGATGAGGTCGCGATAGCGGTCCACGTCCTTCGCCTTGAGATAGTCGAGCAGCTTGCGCCGCGAGTTGACCATCCGCAGTAGCCCCCGTCGGGAATGGTGGTCCTGCTTGTGGACACTGAAGTGCTGGGTCAGTTGCTGGATGCGTGCGGTGAGCAGCGCCACCTGCACCTCGGGGGAGCCCGTATCGGCGGGACCCCGCTTGTGGGTTTCGATCACCTTCTGCTTGTCTTCTGCGCTCATTGCCATCTGTCGTTGCTCCTGAATGGGGAGGATGTTTACCCAGGACGCCCGCGCCTCCGCGCTGGCGATGGCTACCCCAACAATGAGATCAGGGAGCCGGGCCTCGAGATCGCCGGGTACTCGCGCGCCACCCGGGCGTTACCAACCGCGGATCGCGCGAGCCGATCCGCTCAGAACCTCCGGAACCCTACCGGCAGCCCGCCTCAGAGCAGACGCTTGGGCTGCACCCGGCCGTCGTCCAGGATCTCGCCCATGCCGAGAAACTCCCCGGAGGGACCGGCGAGGCGCACCCAACCCTCGGTGGGGGCCTTGGGCACCTGCACCGCCTGTCCCCGGCGCAAGTAGAAGACCAAGTCCGCCGTCAGCCGTACCTGGGGCCAGCGCTCCAGGGCGCTCTCCAGCGGCAGCAGCAGCCCATCGAGCCGCTCCAGGCCCCCCTCCGCGGCGGCCTCCAGGGCCTCCAGGGTGTAGAGCCGGGCATCGGGCTCCAGGTAGGGCCCCACCCCGGTGCGACGCAGGGCGCACACGTGGCCCCCGCAGCCGAGCACCGCCCCGATGTCCTCCGCCAGGGTCCGCACGTAGGTCCCCTTGGAGCAGTCCACCTCGATTTCGATCTCTGGCAGGGCGAAGTCCACCAGCTCGATGCGGTAGAGGGTCACCTGGCGAGGGGTGCGCTCCACCTCCAGCCCCTGGCGCGCCAGCTTGTAGAGCCGCTCACCCTGGTGCTTCACCGCAGAGTACATGGGAGGGAGCTGCTCGAGGGTCCCCTCGAAGCCCCGAAGCACCTCGATCACCCGCTCGCGCCCGATGCCCACCACCGGTGCGCGCGCCACCAGCTCCCCCTCGGCATCGCCGGTGGTGGTGGTCTCACCCAGCCTCACCCGCACCCGGTAGTGCTTGTCCGCATCCAGCAGGAAGGCGGACACCTTGGTGGCCGCCCCCAAGCAGAGCGGCAGCAGTCCGGTGGCCAGGGGGTCCAGGCTGCCGGTGTGGCCCGCCTTGCGGGCCTGATACAGGCGCTTGACCCGCTGCAGGGCCTGATTGGAGCTAGCGCCGAGGGGCTTGTCCAGCAAGAGGATGCCGTTGACGTTCCGCCCCTGGTAACGCGCCATCGCCTGCCCCTTACCTGGTCTCGGACCCGGGATCCGGCCCCCCGGACTCCACCGCGCGATCGATCAGGGCACTGAGGCGCTCCCCCTCCTCGACGGACTCGTCGTAGACGAAGTGCAGCTCGGGAAAGGTGCGCAGCGACATCCGCTGGGCCAGCTCGTGACGCAGGAACCCCGCCAGCTTGCCGTTGAGGAGCCGCTCGTGCTCCCGGGCCTCCTTGGCGCCACCGAAGCAGGTGAAGAACACCTTGGCATGGGCCAGGTCGCGGGTCACCCGCACCTCCTGCACCGTGAGCAGGCCCAGGCGGGGATCCTTGACCTGGTCGCGCAGGATCTGCGCCAGATCCCGCTGGATCTCGGCGCCGATGCGGTCGGTACGGGCGAAGGCTTTCATAGGGGTTCGAAGGATTCGCCTAGACCTTTCGCGCCACCTCGACCCGCTCGAACACCTCGATCTGGTCGCCCGGGCGCACGTCGTTGTAGTTCTTCACCCCGATACCGCACTCCATGCCGGCCTTGACCTCGTTGACGTCGTCCTTGAAGCGGCGCAGGGACTCGAGCGAGCCCTCGAAGATGACCACGTTCTCGCGCAGGACACGGATGGGGTTGTGACGCTTGATCACCCCTTCGGTGACCATGCAGCCGGCGATGGCGCCGAACTTGGAGGAACGGAAGACGTCGCGCACCTGGGCGAGCCCGATGATCTCCTCGCGCATGATCGGCGAGAGCAGCCCGGAGATGGCCTTTTTGACGTCGTCGATGACCTCGTAGATGATGCTGTAGTAGCGCAGATCGAGCCCCTTCTCCTCCACCACCCGACGCGCTGCGGCATCCGCCCGCACGTTGAAGCCGATCAGGATCGCCTTGGAGGTCACCGCCAGGTTGGCGTCGGACTCGGTGATACCGCCCACACCCGAGGCCACCACCGTCACCTTCACCTCGTCGGTGGAGGTCTTGATCAGGGAGTCGCGCAAGGCCTCCACACTACCCTGCACGTCGGCCTTGAGGATGAGGTTGACGCTCTTTTGCTCGCCCTCCTCGAGGCTGGCGAAGAGCTGATCCAGCTTGACGCTGCGCTGATCCTCCAGCTTGCTCAGGCGGGCGCGCTGCTGCCGGAGCTCCGCCACCTCGCGGGCGGTGCGCTCATCGCTCACCACCAGCACGTCGTCGCCCGCGTTGGGCACCCCCGAGAGGCCCAGCACCTGCACCGGGATGGAGGGACCCGCCTCCTGCACCGGGCGACCCGTTTCGTCGAACATCGCCCGTACCCGGCCGAACTCCTGACCGGTGACGAGCATGTCGCCCTGACGCAGCGTACCCGAGTGCACCAGCACCGTGGCGACCGCCCCGCGGCCCTTGTCGAGGCTGGATTCGATGATGGCACCCCGCGCCGCACCCTCCCGCGGTGCCTTGAGCTCCAGCACCTCCGCTTGGAGCAGGATGGACTCGAGCAGGGCTTCGATACCCAGGCCGCTCTTGGCGGAAACCTTTACGAACTGGGTCTCCCCGCCCCACTCCTCGGAGAGGACGCCCTTCTGGGAGAGCTCCTGCATCACCCGGTCGGGGTTCGCCTGCGACTTGTCCATCTTGTTGACGGCCACCACCAGGGGCACCCCCGCGGCCTGGGCGTGCTGGATGGCTTCCACCGTCTGGGGCATCACCCCGTCGTCCGCGGCCACCACCAGCACCACGATGTCGGTCACCTTGGCACCCCGAGCGCGCATGGCGGAGAAGGCCGCGTGGCCAGGGGTGTCGAGGAAGGTGACCGTCCCGCGGGCGGTCTTCACGTGGTAGGCACCGATGTGCTGGGTGATGCCGCCGGCCTCCCCCGCCGCCACCCGGGTCTTGCGAATGTAGTCGAGCAGTGAGGTCTTGCCGTGGTCCACATGGCCCATGATGGTGACCACCGGGGGCCGGGTCTTGGGCTTCGCCCCGGCGCTCGCCAGGCGGGCCTGCTCCAGGAGGCGCTCCTCCGCGTCCACCTCGCTGGGGGATACCGGCTTGTGACCCATGGCCTCCACGATGAGGATCGCCGTGTCTCGATCGATGGGCTGGTTGATGGCGGCCATGACCCCCTGCTTCATGAGCTCCTTGATTACCGCCGGGGCCTTGACCGACATGCGCGCGGCCAGTTCGCCCACGGTCAGGCCCTCGGTGACCTCCACCTCCCGCACCACCGGCGCAGTGGGCCGCTGGAAGCCGTGCTTGTCTGCCAGGATGGGCTTGGCGGGTTTGCCCGGCTTGGGGCGCCGGCGCCCGCGCAGGCCCTCGGAGATCTGTAACTCGGGCCGCAGGGCCGCTTCCTTCTCCACTTCCGGCTCGACCTCCTCCTGCTCAATCTCCGCCACGGCGACGATATCCCGCTCCAGCAGAGCGGCTTTCCGCGCCACCTTCTTGAGAGCCCGCTCCTTATCCGAGAGCTCCCCGACCCGCTTTCCCTTGGCCCCGCCAGGTTGCTCCCCCTCGGTCTCGGGCTCAGTCTCTTCCGCGGGCTCGGCCTCGGCACGCAGGCGCTCCTCTTCCAGGCGTCGCCGGGCTGCCTCCTCCTCGCGCAGCCGCGCCGCCTCCTGCTCACGGCGGCGCGTCTCCTCCTCGAGTCGGCGGCGAGCCTCCTCTTCCTTGGCCCGACGCTCTGCCTCCTCCCGATCGGCCAGACGACGCGCCTCTTCTTCGGCTCGACGTGCCTCCAGCTCGCCACGGCGGCGTGCCTCCACCGCTACACTGCGAACGGGTGGCCGCGGGGCCTCGGGGGCGGGAGGGGTCGGTGCCTCCTGGGGTCTGGGCTCTTCACCAGGCGCCCCGACCCCACGCTTCACATAGGTGCGCTTGCTGCGCACCTCTACGCTCACCGTCTTGGTCCTAGCGACCACCGCACCGGGGCGTGCGCCGGGCACCCTGGGGGTGACCACTGGCTGACGCAGCTCGCTGACCGTCTTGCGGGTGAGGATGACCTTGGAAGGGGCCGCGGCTGTGGTGGGCTCCTCCTTGCCGTGGCTGCGCCGCAGGAAGCTCAGGAGCTGGATCTTCTCGCTTTCGCTGAGGATGGCATCCTCGCCCGCGGCCGCGATGCCGGCCTCACGGAGCTGGTGCAGCAGGCGCTCGGGGGGGATCCCCACCAGGGCCGCCAAATGCTTGACCGTCGTCTCTGTCATGGCAGGTCTCCCCGTGCTGCGCCTATTCCGCTTCGGTGAACCAGTGCTCACGCGCCTTCATGATGAGCCGGGCGGCCCGTGCCTCATCCATGCCGTCGATCTCCATCAGCTCGTCCACCGACTGCTCGGCGAGGTCCTCGCGGGTGACGATGCCCCGCTGGGCCATGGCAAAGGCGAGCCGCCGGTCCATGCCCTCGAGGTCGAGCAGATCCTCCGCCGGCTCCGAATCCAAGACCTCCTCGCGGGCGATGGCGCGGGTGAGCAGCACGTCCTTGGCCCGGTCGCGCAGCGCGTTGACCAGGTCCTCGTCGAACTCCGCAATCGCGAGCATCTCCGATACCGGGACGTAGGCGACCTCGTCCACCGAGGTGAAGCCCTCCTGGACCAGGATATTGGCGATGTCCTCGTCCACGCCGAGCTGCTCCATGAAGGTGGTCAGCAGCCGCTGGGCCTCCTCCTCGTTCTTCTGCTGGGACTGGACTTCGGTCATGAGGTTGAGCTCCCAGCCCGTGAGCTGGCTGGCGAGGCGCACGTTCTGCCCACCCCGCCCCACCGCCTGGGCGAAGTTCTCCTCCTTGACGATCACATCCATGCTGTGACGGTCCTCGTCGATGACGATGGAGATGACATCCGCCGGCGACATGGCGTTGATGACGTACTGAGCGGGGTTGTCGTCCCAGAGGATGATGTCGACCCGCTCGCCGTTGAGCTCGTTGGAGACGGCTTGGACGCGGGAGCCCCGCATGCCCACGCAGGCGCCCACGGGGTCGATGCGGGGATCGCGGGTGCGCACCGCCACCTTGGCGCGCAGGCCGGGGTCCCGAGCGGCACCGAGGATCTGGATCAGCCCCTCCCCCACCTCCGGCACCTCGAGCTTGAACAGCTCGATCAGCAGCTCTGGGGCGGTGCGGCTGACAAACAGCTGGGGACCTTTGGGCTCCGCACGCACCTCGTAGAGATAGCCGCGCAGCCGGTCCCCGGGGCGCACCGACTCCCGGGGGATCACCCGGTCGCGCGGAACCAGGGCCTCGGCGTTGCCCCCCAGGTCCAGGAGCAGGCTGCCCCGATCCACCTTCTTGACGATGCCGGTCACCAGCTCGCCCTGACGGCCCTGATACGCCTCCACCACCTTCGCCCGCTCCGCCTCGCGCACCTTCTGCACGATGACCTGCTTGGCGGTCTGGGCGGCGATGCGGCCAAAGAGGACCGACTCCATGGGCTCTTCGATCGGGTCCCCCACCTGGAGCTTGGGATCGCGCTCGCGCGCCGTGCTGAGGGGAATCTGCCGGTCGGGGGCCTCCAGGGGCTGATCCGGCTCCGGGTCGTCGACCACCTCCCAACAGCGGAAGGTCCGGTAGTCCCCGGAGTGACGATCGATGCTCACCCGCACCTCGATCTCGCCACCCCATTTCTTGCGTGTCGCCAGGGCGAGGGCAGCCTCGATGGCCTCGAAGATGATCTCCTTTGGCACATCCTTCTCGTTGGAAACCGCCTCTACGACCGCCAGAATCTCTTTGCTCATCCCAGGGAATCCCACTCAGAATTCAGCTACCAAATTGGCCGTGTGGATGCTGCGAAAGGGAATCGCATAGCGCTCACCACCCAGGTCCAGCAGGACCACCTCACCCTGCACGCCCGCCAGCACCCCCTCGAAGCGGCGCCGCTCGTTGATCTTCTCCACCAGACTCAGCCGGGCCCGCTTGCCCGCGAAGCGCTCGAAGTGCTCCAGGGCCAGGAGGGGTCGCTCGATCCCCGGCGAGGAGACCTCCAGGTCGTAGTGACCCGCAACGGGGTCCTCTACGTCGAGGAGGGCACCGAGCTGGCGGCTCACCGCACTGCAATCACCCAGGGTGATGCCGTCGGGATGGTCGATGTAGACCCGCACCAACCCGCGGGACCCACCCCGCCCATGCCACTGGGCACCCACGAGCTCAA
>CAZFHV010000077.1:0-14824 GCA_964519095.1 uncultured Chromatiaceae bacterium
ACCCCGGTGCAGATGCCGAGGGAGGCCAGGATCCCCATAGGCAGGTCCCTTTGGGGATTGCGGGCCTCCTCCGCCGCGGTGGAGACCGCATCGAAACCGATGTAGGCGAAGAACACCATAGCGGCGCCCTGGGCGACCCCCGACCAGCCGAAGGGTAGGAAGGGCTGCCAGTGGCGCGCATCCACGTTGGGCAGGGCGGCGACGATGAAGATGCCGATGGCCAGGAGCTTGATGAAGACGATGGCGGCATTGAACCGAGAGCTCTCGCGGACCCCGACGCTGAGCAGCACCCCGAGGGCGAGGATGATCAGCACCGCCGGCAGGTTGAACAGCCCCCCTTCCGCCGGGGCGTGGAGCAGCAACTGCGGGAGCGGGAAACCCACCGCCGCGAAGGCGTTGGCCACGTAGCCCGACCAGCCGATGGAGACCGCCGAGGTGGCCACGCTGTACTCCAGGATCAGGTCCCAACCGATGACCCAGGCGATGAGCTCCCCGAGCCCCGCGTAGGCATAGCCGTAGGCGCTGCCGCACCCCCCCACCGCGGCGGCCAGCTCCGCGTAGGCCAGGGCGGCGAAGGCGCAGGCCAGCCCCGCCAGGACGAACGAGAGCACCACCGCCGGCCCCGCCTGGGTGGCCGCGGCGATGCCCGTGAGCACGAAGATGCCCGCACCGATGATGGCGCCGATGCCCAGCAGGGTCAGGTCTAAGGCGGAGAGCACGGGGCGCAGGGCCGACCCGTTGCTGTGATCGGCGTTGACGGGCTTGGTGCGGAGCAGGCTCATGGGATGGGGACCCTTGGGGCGATGGGACGGACGCGCATGCTACCGCGGGGGCGCCCCCTCTGCACCCCCGCCGCTGGGCGGGCTCAGGCGCCCACCGCGAGGCTGACGCGTACGATCTCCGGCTCCTCGGGGACCCGTTCCTGGCTGAAGCCGAGCACGCTGCACAGCTTGAGCATGGAGCGATTGTCCCGCAGCACGTCCCCGTAGACCTGGCGGATGCCTCGGCTGCCGGCGTAGTCCAGCACCCGGCGCATCAGCAGGATCCCCAGCCCCATGCCGATCATGTCGTGGCGGACGATGATGGCGTACTCCGCCCGCTCGTTGTCGGGGTCGGCGATGAGGCTCACCACCCCGTAGATCTCCGCCTTGCCGGCCAACCCGGGCTCGGCGAGCACCAGGGCCATCTCCCGGTCGTAGTCGATCTGGGTGAAGCGGGCGGCGGTGACGTGGTCGAGGGTCTTCAGGGGCACGAAGAAGCGCAGCCGGATCTCCTCCGGGGTGAGCTTGGCGAAGGCGGCCTGGAGGGCCGGCTCGTCCTCGGGGAGGATGGGGCGCAGCAGCAGGGTGCGCCCGTCACCCAGGGGGACCGGCTCCTCCAGCTCCTTGGGATAGGGGCGGATGGCCAACCGCTCGGTGCCCGGTCGCTCCGCGGGGGCCACCCGGATACGCGCATCCAGGGCCACCACGCCGAACTGATCCGCCAGCAGGGGGTTGATGTCCAGCTCGGCGATCTCCGGGGCGTCGATCACCAGCTGGGCCACCCGCACCAAGGTGAGGGCGACGGCGTCCAGGTTGGCTGCCGCCTGTCCCGGATGCCCGGCCAGCAAGCGGTGGATGCGGGTTCGGGAGATCATCTCCTTGGCGAGGCGCATGTTCAGGGGAGGCAGACCGAGGGCACGGTCGTTGATGGTCTCCACCGCGGTGCCCCCGTGGCCCACCAGCAGCACCGGGCCGAACTGGGCGTCGTTGGTCATGCCCACGATCAGCTCGTGGGCGCCGGGACGGCGCACCATGGGCTGCACCGCGAAGCCCTCCAGCCGGGCCTCGGGGCGCGCCTGGCGCACCCGGCGCAGCATGTCCTCGGCGGCGTCACGCACCGCACCTGGGCCGGCCAGGTCCAGGGCCACCCCGCCCACCCCGGTCTTGTGGGTGATGTCGGGGGAGAGGATCTTGAGGGCCACCAGGCCCCCGATCTCCGCCGCCTGCAGGGCGGCCTCGTCCGGGGTGGCAGCGCGGCGGGTGGCCACCACCGGGATGCCGTAGGCGGAGAGGACCTGTTTGGCCTCGGGCTCCCCCAGCCAGGCCCGGCCCTCGGCCAGGGCCTGCTGGGCGAGCTGGCGCACCCGCTCGGTGTGGGGCAGGAAGTCCTCGGGGACCGAGGGGGGCGTCTCGGTGAGTAGTTGCTGGCTGTGGCGGTAGTGCACCAGGTACATGAAGGCCCGCACCGCCTGCTCGGGGGTGTCGTAGCTCGGCACGCGCCGCTCGGCGAACAGCCGCCGCGAGGCCTGGGCGGCCCCGTCACCCACCCAGCTCGTGAGGATGGTGGGCGCCCAGCCGGCGCCGAGCTGGTCGATCACCGCCTGGGCCGCCTCCTCGGACGAGGCCACCGCGGTGGGGCAGTTGAGCACTGCCACCCCATCGATGCCCCGGTCCCGCACCAGTAGGGAGAGGGCATCGGCGTAGCGCTCGCCGTTGGCGTCCCCCACGATGTCCACCGGGTTACCCCGGGACCAGGTGGGGGGCAGGACCCGGTCCAGGGCCTCGAGGGTCTCGGTGGAGAGCTCCGCTACCCGTCCCCCCAGGTCCACCAGGGCATCGGTGGCCAGCACCCCGATGCCGCCGCCATTGGTGAGGATGGCGAGGCGGTCGCCCCGGGGCGGGCGGGTCATGGCCAGGGTCTGGACCGCGTCGAAGAGCTCGTCGAGGGAATGCACTCGCAGCATGCCGGCGCGGCGGAAGGCGGCGTCGTAGACCGCGTCCCGTCCCGCCAGTACCCCGGTGTGGGAGGCCACCGCCCGGGCCCCTTCCAGGTGGCGGCCGGCCTTGACCGCGATCACCGGCTTCATGCGCGCCGCGGCCCGCGCCGCCGACATGAACTTGCGCGCCTGGGTGATGGACTCGATGTAGAGCAGGATGGCGCCGGTGCCGGGGTCGTTGGCCAGGAAGTCCAGCATGTCGCCGAAGTCCACGTCTGCCATGTCCCCCAGCGACACCAGGTGTGAGAAGCCGATGCGCCGGGCGTGGGCCCAGTCTAGCACCGAGGTGACGATGGCTCCGGACTGGGCGACGAAGGCGATGTTGCCGCGCCGGGGGTTGAGGTGGGCGAAGCTCGCGTTGAGCCCCTGGCCCGAGACCAGGATCCCCAGGCAGTTGGGGCCCACGATGCGCAGGTTGTAGGGCCGCGAGGCCTGCTGGAGGGCCCGTTGCAGCTCCCCGCCCGCAGCCTCCCGCCGCTCCGCGAAACCCGCGGTGATCACCACCGCCGCCCGGGTCCCCAGCTCCCCGAGCTGGCCGATGATGCCGGGCACCGTCTGGGGCGGGGTACAGATCACCGCCAGGTCCGGCGCCTGGGGCAGGCTCGCCGCGTCCGGGTAGCTACGCTGGCCCAGGACCTCACTGCGGTTGGGGTTGACCAGCATCAGGGCCCCCTTGAAACCGGCCCCCAGGAGATTGGTCGCCACCACCCGCCCCACGGAGTCCTCTCGTTCGGTAGCACCGAAGAGCGCCACCGAACGGGGCGCGAACAGGCGTTGCAGATTGCGAATGGTCATGGGACTTGGACTCGGGGAGAGAACGGCAAGGTGACCCTGCGAGGCCACCCCATCAGGACAGCCTATAATAGCCCCGTCCCCCACCTCTCGCTCCCGTCCCCGCGACAGCCAGGGCCGCCGTCCGTCGGGGGCCACCGGCTTGGAGCCTCGCCGCGATGGAGCCCATCCCCCCTTCTCTCGACACCCCGGTGGATCCCGAGGCGGTCTGGGCGGAGGCCCGCGCCGGGCTCGCGGGCCTACCGGGCGGGCGGGGGCTCAACATCGCCCACGAGACGGTGGACCGCCACGCCCAGGGTGCCGCCGGTGAGCGCATCGCGCTACGCTGCCTCGTCCCCGGCGCGGGGGCGCGGGAGATTCCCTACCGGGAGCTCAGCGCGCTGAGCAGCCGCTTCGCCAACCTGCTTCGGCATCTGGGGGTGGGCACCGGAGAGGTGGTGGCCAGCCTGTTGGGCCGGGTCCCGGAGCTCTACCTCAGCGCCCTGGGGACCCTCAAGAACCGCAGCCTCTTCTGTCCCCTCTACAGCGCCTTCGGGCCCGAGCCCCTGCGCCAGCGCCTGGGCATCGGCCGGGTGCGGGTCCTGGTGACCACCCCGGAGCTCTACCGCCACAAGGTGGCGGGACTGCGGCAGGGGTTGCCGGGGCTGCGGTGGGTGCTGCTCACGGGCGAGGGCGCGGACCTGCCGGACTGCCTCGGCCTCCAGGAGGGGCTAGAGGGGGCCTCGGACCGCTTCGAGATCCCGCCCACCGACCCCCAGGACTGGGCCCTGCTGCATTTCACCAGCGGCACCACGGGGCCGCCCAAGGCCGCAGTGCACGCCCACGAGGCGGTGCTCATGCACCGGCTGAGCGGCCGGCTGGTCCTGGACATCCACCCGGAGGACGTCTTCTGGTGCACGGCAGATCCGGGCTGGGTCACGGGAACCTCCTACGGCATCCTCGCCCCCCTCGCCCTCGGGGCCACCCTGATCGCCGACCCCGAGCCCTTCGACCCGGAGCGCTGGTACCGTCTGATCCAGGAGCAGCGGGTCAACGTCTGGTACACCGCCCCCACCGCCGTCCGCATGCTGATGCGGGTGGGGGAGGAGCTGCCGCGTCGGTTCGACACGAGCAGTCTGCGTCGTCTGGCCAGTGTCGGGGAACCGCTCAACCCCGAGGCCGTCACCTGGAGCGAACGGGTGTTCGGCCTCCCCTTCCACGACACCTGGTGGCAGACCGAGACCGGGGCCATCCTCATCGCCAACTGGGGCGAGGCGCCGGTCCGGCCCGGCTCCATGGGGCGACCCCTACCGGGGATCGAGGCGCGGCTGGTTCGCAGGGGTCCCCAGGGCCGCCTGGATGACGTCGATGCCAACCAGCCTGGTGAGCTGGCCCTGCGCGCCGGCTGGCCTTCGATGTTTCGCGCCTACCTGGGCGAGCCGGAGCGCTACGCCCGCGCCTTCGTCGAGGGCTGGTACCTCAGCGGCGACCTGGTGCGGCGCGACGCCGAGGGCTGGTTCTGGTTCATCGGCCGGGCGGACGACCTGATCAAGAGCTCGGGGCACCTGATCGGACCCTTCGAGGTGGAAAGCCTGCTGTTAGCGCACCCGGCGGTGGCGGAGGCAGGGGTCATCGGCAAGCCCGACCCGGTCGCCGGGGAGCTGGTCAAGGCCTTCGTGGCCCTCAAGCCCGGCTTCAACCCCAACGAGGCCCTTGGCCGCGAGCTCTTGGCCCACTGCCGGCGCCGGCTCGGGGCGGTGGTGGCCCCCAAGGAGATCGCCTTTCGGGCGAGCCTGCCCAAGACGCGCTCGGGGAAGCTGCTGCGGCGGCTGCTGAGGGCGGAAGAGCTGGGGCTGCCCCGTGGGGATCTCTCCAGCCTGGAGCCCGCCCCGGATGAGACCCACCACGGGAGCCAGGAGCCGGTGCGTTGACAGGCGCATCCCCACGACGGAAGCTTGCCGCAACCCCCTCTCTTCCCACGGTGAGCCCCCATGGACCCGGATGCCCTGACTCGTCTCGTCACCGATAGCCTGATCGCTGTCGCCCCCGAGGTGGACCCCGGCTCTCTGGACCCGGAGGTGAGCTTCCGGGACCAGTTCGAGATCGACTCGGTGGACTACCTCAACTTCGTCCTCCGGCTGGAGAAGGCCCTCGGGCTGCGGATCCCCGAGGTGGACTATCCCAAGCTCTCCAGCCTAAAGGGCTGCCTCGGCTACCTCGGCCGCAGCCTGGGGGGCTGAGCGGCCTCGAGGGCATGGGGCAGAGCTTCAGTAATTACTGATTTCCTGATATACCTCAATTCCAAATTCCCCTGCTTGACCTATGATTGCAGTAAGTCGGTGCCGGCTTCGGCGCCGACCGGTGCCCACATCCATTCTGCTGGGGATAAAGAGATGTCCAAGACCAAGCGCGTGATCCTTGCTTCGCTGATCGCCGGCGCCACGGTGTTGGCCGCTGGTAACGCTCAGGGCTTCTGGGGGCCCTTCGGCGGTTGGGGTGGCCCCTGGGGCGGTGGTGGCCCCTGGGGCGGTGGTCCTTGGGGTGGCGGCCCGTGGGGCGGTGGACCTTGGGGTGGTGGCCCCTGGGGCGGCGGACCTTGGGGTGGTGGCCCCTGGGGCGGCGGACCTTGGGGTGGTGGTCCCTGGGGCGGCTGGTGGTAAGCCCCCCGACTGAGCGGCCGGGCACCCGCCCGGCGCTTTGCTGAGGGACACCCGAAACCCTTCACGAACCCCGCCCCCAGGCGGGGTTCTGTTCTTGCAGGGTACAGCGGCGACGAGCCCGACAGGCGGCGGCCCATCCGCCACCTGGGGGCCTGACCCGCACCGAGTTACGTCGCCCTTACCGGGGGCCCTAAGCAGTTAGACGCACAGCGGGGATGCAAGGCCCGACAGTGCGGGCGAAACCAGCCATGACTTTCCAATGCGAGCGGTAACGACGGAGCGCCCTTCCCCTCGCCCACCCATTGAAGGCAACGCTTACCCCCTTTGAGTAGCGCCGGGGGGTCAAGTCATGGAAGCAGAAGCCATACGGCGCCGGCCGCGGCACCACTCGCGGGGAGGCGGATCGGAACCTCTCACAGGACGGCGCATCCGATACGAATATTACCGGGATGGCCGCAAATCCCGCTATTCCCCCTGCGTTTCAGGGCAAACACATCTCATTACGTTGCAGCATCTTCGCCTGGACAGGTGCCTCTTCGCCGCAGACCGCAACAGTATTACAATTTAAGATCTGGAGAAACGGTGATCTCCTGGAACGGCCCCAGCGGATTCTTCTTGTCTTCCAATTCGAACAACTTCGGCTGACCAGACTCCAGCTTATAGACGACGAGACCGTCATTCAGCAGAATCAGACCTCGATATTTCCAACCCGTCGTCTTAGTTTGTCTACGAAAGTTGAAGACGTCCAGGACAACGTTGCCAAAACGTTGACGGTGCTGCACCTCGGGCGCTATTTGATACCCCTGGCAGGACAGCTTCGCCTTCAGGCACTTCCGGACACGTGGGTGGAGATCCGCCATCCGAATCGACGCATTGGGAATAAAAATCTGCGTCAGGTCCAAGTAATTCAGCAACTGAATATTCGAGTTCTGGAACGGGTCGAAACCCAAGGACTTGAGCTCAGTGACATCCGTTCGGTCTGGTATAATCTTGTCAAAGGCTGCTTTTGCGTCCTCGTAGCTGGTCCAACCCGAATCCACGCTCTCATCCACCGAGGGCAGAAGGCTCGAGCATCCCCCCGCGAGCGCTGCCGTCATCAGGGCGAGGTGCTTCAAGCACTGCACAAGGAAGTAGCGGCTGTTTGTTCGCATTGCTGATACCCCTTTGCGATGTTGGCGCCCAGTATCCACGGGGAAACAGCATCCATCAGGGTGCGTGGCCTCACCCCCCGACTGGACCATCCTCACGTTATTCCCGCTGCAACTGAGCGCGCACAGTTGGTACGGCGCCTGACTCTTCCCCCAGGCTCGATTGAATGCTTTAACCGAGTATAGTCGGGTGTGGCCGACGCGCAACCCACGCCCCATCGGTGACAGGAACCGGGACCTGGACAACAACGGGGGGGACCTTCCCCCATGCGCTGTATGGCAATTACCCCGATGCATTAGGCGATGGGAAACTATCGGCTCGGTCGGGAAAGACACGCGTCAAAATGCTTGGTCCCAGCGCTTGCTGAGGCGAACCCCTGCATTGATGAGACCCACCATGCTGTAGGTCTGAACAAAGTTTCCCCATTGTTCATGGGACCGCGGGTCGATGTGCTCGGCGAGCAGACCATGGTTGCTCCGGCATGCCAGCAGCTTCTCAAAAAGGTCCCGGGCCTCTTCGGTGCGGCCAATGGCTGTCAGTGCGTAGATGTACCAAAAGGTGCAGATCACAAAGGCATTGGCCGGCACACCGAAATCGTCCTTGTCTACGTAGCGGAACACAAAGTCGCCTTGCTTGAGTTCACGCTCAATCGCCGCCACGGTGCTCACGAACCGCGGGTCGTCAGCAGACAGGAACCCGATCTCGTGAAGCAGCAGAAGGCTCGCATCAAGCGACGCGCCTTCGAAAGCGCCCGTGAAGGCGCCTCGTTTCACGTTCCAGCCGCGCTCGCAGATGGTGCGATGAATGAGATCTGCCTTCGTTCGCCAGTACAGCTGGCGTGGGCCTAGTCCCAAGTGAGCGGCGATGCGGGCAAGGCGGTCGCATGCCGCCCAGCACATGAGACTTGAAAAGGTGTGGACACGCGTTGTGCCCCGTAGCTCCCAGATACCCGCATCGCACTGGTCGTGGAGCGTCACAGCGTGCTCGCCGAGGGCTTCTAGACGCTGGAACAGCGTTACATCGCCGCAGCGAAGCAGGCGACGATCGAAAAACACATGGGCCGCCGAGAGGATTGCCGAGCCGTAGACATCGTGCTGGATCTGCCTGTAGGCATCGTTCCCCACGCGAACCGGTCCCATACCCCGGTATCCCGGCAGAGATGCAACCTCAATCTCCTCAAGATGAGGCTCGCCGCTGATTCGGTAGACTGGCTGAAGGCGCCCACCTGGCGCACCCGCTGCAATATTGATGATGTAATCGAGATAACGCTCCATTGTCTTTGTCGTACCCAGCCGATTTAGAGCGTTCACGACGAAAAACCCGTCTCGAAGCCAGCAGTAGCGATAGTCCCAGTTGCGACCACTGCCGGCAGCCTCGGGCACCGAAGTGGTCATCGCTGCGATAATTGCACCCGTGTCCTCGAAAGCGTTCAGTTTCAGAGTAATCGCGGCGCGGATCACAGCATCCTGCCACTCGAATGGAATGCCCAGATAACGCACCCACTCCCGCCAATAATCAGTTGTTTCTTCAAGAAAGCGCCTCCCAACTTCCACCACAGATCCCTGGAGGGTCTCATCAGGGCCCATCAAAAAAGTTAAGGACTCGCTCAAAAGAAACCACCGTTCTTCGAGCACTGCCGTGATGGAGGCATCGGTGGTGATCCGAAACACGAACTCTGGCGCGACGTAGCGAATATGGTTGCTCCCATAGGTTATCTGGGGCCGGTGCGCTCCGTAGTCATACGCCGGCCGCAACCTGACTCGGATGCGTGGACTACCATTCATGCGCCTTATCCGCCGCACCAAGCTCATGGGACAAAACATACGCCCATACTGCCGAAATCTTGGGGCGAAATCCACGATCTCCAAAGCGGCATCTTTGCCACTGTATAGTCGAGTAACCAGAATCGGTGTATTTGGAAGATATTCCTGTTCAGAATGAGCCAGGTCCTCTATCTCCACTGAAAAAAAACCAAAATCCTGATCGCTGCGGCGTTCCTTGAGTAGCGAGCAAAAAACCGCATCGCCGTCGAAACGGGGTAAGCAAGCCCACTGGATCTCGGCACAGGTGTTCACCAAAGCGCCGATGGTGCAGTTTCCGATCAGGCCGAGATTAAGACTATTCATTGGGGCTCTTTATCGCATTCGCCGACAGCTGAGAATTCATTAAGCAACGGTCCAACCATGTCCGAACTGCGTCGACGTTGTCGATCCGCCACTGTGCCACGGTGGCACCGCTGCCCACCTTGACCGATATTCCACCCCGCTCATTGACCATCGCAAAACCATACTCATCGGTTGCATCGTCTCCGATAAAAACCGGCGTCCTCCCAAAAAACGGCGGTTCTGCCATAAATTCCGCAATAGTAGTCCCTTTGTCCTTGCCGGACGGTTTGATTTCGAAGACCATCTTACCGGGTTGAATGCTCCAACCGTCACCCAACGATTTCAAACCATTCTGTAGAAGCTCTTCGACCTCTTCCGCGCATTCTGGCGCTTGTCGGAAGTGAACGGCCAGCGTCTGGCCCTTGTCCTCCACCAGCACGCGGGGGCAGCGAGTTTGCAGCAGAGCGAGTTGCGTCCGCACCCTGTCGAGCCCCTCCTGGGTCTGGGCCTGTAGGTGTCGGTGGAGGAGGCCGGCGGCGTCGCGCCGCTCAATGCCATGCTGGCCCCCGGCGGGGAAGCGCATTGGGCTGAACAGGCGATCGATCTCGACAAGCGTGCGGCCGCTTATCAGCGCCAAAGCACCTCGAGATGCCGCATAGAGTTGCCCCATCAACCGGCAGAGGTCAGCGTCAACCCGCACGCCCTGTGGCGTTTCGTGAATGTCCAGCAGCGTACCGTCGATGTCCAGGAAAAGCGCCCAGGAGCTTGGCATTTTCGGGCCGGCGCAGATGTCCCACCGGGGCTCAGCCCTAACCTCATCGACCGCCCGCATAGTGCTAACCCTCGTTGAACTCTTTCGGCCGGTGCTCCACTAGCCGACCGCGCACCCGCATGCTCGCGGCATCCAATAGCATACGCCCGGCCCAGCGGTAGATGTTGAACTCGCGAATCAAGGCTCGCATCAGGCGCATGCGATCGCGTTGCTCCACCTCCGGCATCGTGAGCGCCGCCTGTAGCGCCGCGGCACTTTGGTCGATGTCATAAGGGTTAACCACAAGGGCTTCCGGTAATTCCCGCGATGCCCCGGTGAACTGACTCAGGATAAGCACACCCCGCTCGTCATCCCGGCAGGCTACGAACTCCTTCGCCACCAAATTCATTCCGTCGTGTAGGCTACTTACGTAACATAGGTCGCTGCCCCTATAGTATTCCGCCACTTGTTCCGGTTCGTGATGCTCCACAAGCAACAGAATTGGGAGATAATCACCGCGGGCAAACCTGTTGTTTATGCGGCTGGCAAGCCCACGGACATGAACCTCGAATTCCTGGTACTGCTCAATGACAGACCTGGAAGGGGCGGCGATCTGAACGAAGCTAAACCTGCCGAGCCATTCCGGCTGAAGCTCCAGGAAACGCTCTATCGCCAAAAATCTCTCGACGATGCCTTTGGTGTAATCGAGACGATCCACACCAATACCAACCAGTGCGTCGGGTGGCAGATTGTGCCGCGTCCGGATCTCGCTCCGACACTGCTGCTGTGGCTTTCGGGTCAAAGCCTCTGCCGGCGGCCACTCGATAGAAATCGGATAGCGATGCACGCTGGTTACCTTACCGCCGTAGGTGACGGTGAACATTTCTCGATCCACCCGCGCCTCAAGAATGCGGTCGGTGGTGTCAAAAAAATTGTTGCAGTGAAATTGGGTGTGAAAACCGAGGATGCTGCTGCCCAAAAGGCCGTCAAGTAGCTCTGCCCGCCAGGGACAGATGTAGAATGTCTCAGGGTTTGGCCAGGGGATGTGCCAAAAGGTAATGATGGTAGCCTGCGGCAAGCGGTCTCGAAGCATCCGGGGTAGCAAGGCGAAATGGTAGTCCTGCACTAAAACGATGGGGTCGTGGGTGGCTGCTTCCTCAACGACAGCCTCCGCAAATTTTTGATTGATTTGTTTATAGTGGAACCAGTCCTTCGTCCTAAAGACAGGGCGCACGTGGGCGATATGGCAGAGGGGCCATAAGCCCTCATTCGCGAAGCCGTAGTAGTAACCGGCCTCCTGCTCCGCCGACATCCAGACGCGGCGTATCCGATAACTGGGGTCTTCCGGCGGTACCCCCACCCGATCATGAGCATCGACCACGAGGCGATCCGCCGATCCGCTTCCATGGGCGATCCAAGTCCCAGAGCAGGCCCGGGCCACCGGCTCTAGGGCCGTCACGAGCCCGCTCGCGGGACGCCTAACCTCTATAGCGTCTCCCCGCTTGGTATGAATGTAGGGTTCTCGATTGGAGACGACGATGACATCCTCACCGCGCAGGTCAGTGTGCAGAATCTCTCGGAGTGCCTCTGGTGTCCAGGTGATCTGGCTCTCGTCTCGAGCTCCGAAATCTCCCCTAAGATCAGCGATGAGCGTGTGCAAATCTCTCGCAATGGGGCGCAGCTCGGGGGCAGTAGGCGCTTGCGCCTGCTTGGTCAAGCCTTCGCGATGTAGCATGGCTCGCACCGCGCGAGTCCACCCGCGCCAGCTAATCTCGGCAATGACCACCGTAATCAGTGCCACCACTAAGCCTATAGCGAGGAAGAGATAAAAAAGGTATTTCGTAGTTTGCTCGCTTCGCCGCTCAATAAACCTCATGTCATGTACAACAATCAAATCGCCCACCATCGTAGTTGCTTTCTTGATGGGACGGACCGCCACGTGCAGTGAACCGTTGTCGCTTTCCAGCAGCGGCGGACGCGAGTCCTCGTAAGGCCGGAGAATGTCGCAGGTAATTTCTTGGGGAAAAGTCTTCGTGGCGACGAGCTGCTTGGTTGCTCGATCACAAAAACCGATCGCGTACAGGCGCTCGTCGTCTATAATTCGGGTAAAAAAGGCTAGCTCTTCTTCCGGTGAGCGGGTTTGAGCAAACTCCAAGACCTTGTCATGAATGGTGTTGGCGATTAGGGATGAGCGAATGTCGAGGTCGCGAATGAACCACTTGAGGGTCAAGTTGTCCACGAGCGGTACTATTGCAAACGCAATCAAAAAGAGGCTGATCGCAAGTGGAATGATGAAGCGAAGTGAGAGTCGGAAAAATTTCACAGCGGAAGCTTTCCTAGGCAGACGAGCAAAAAAAACCCGCACGGTAAGTGAACGCTTACGGGACGCTACTAGCAGTAGATGGAAAAAGCAAGGATGCAGCCCCACAGGATGCCACCCACTGCCAGGATGCGGCCAACTGCCTCTGCCGCAGCTCCGCGAGGGTGTCAGCGCCGCAGATCGCGGCTGTTGGGGTGGATGATCTCGTGGTGGTGGAGGCCCCAGGTGCGGTGCTGGGGACCCACAAGACCCCGGCCTAGGACACCAGGGTCGTCATCGATTGTTTGGCTCGCGTGGGGCGTCGCGAGCTGCGTTGTCACCAGCGTAAGCACCGCCACTGGGAGGACTTCAAGTCCATCGACGGGCGCGGGCCCTATCAGGTCAATCGTCTGGGCCCAAACCCGGCGAGGCCCTGTCGCTGCAGATGCACCAGCATCGCGCCGCGCACTGGGTGGTAGTGTCAGGCACCGCGCGGGTGGCCTCAGCATGGCGCCGGAAGTGGCTTTCCCCTATCCTTGTCGCCCTTTTTCCAGCCGGGAGCAGCCATGGGTTTCCGATGCGGTATCGTGGGCCTGCCCAACGTGGGCAAGTCCACCCTCTTCAACGCCTTGACCCGGGCGAGCATCCCGGCTGCCAACTACCCCTTCTGCACCATCGACCCCAACGTGGGCGTGGTACCCATGCCGGACCCAAGGCTGGACCGGCTCGCAGCCCTCGTCCAGCCCCACAATCTCGTCCCCACCACCATGCAGTTCGTGGACATTGCCGGACTGGTGGCCGGCGCATCCAAGGGAGAGGGGCTGGGGAACAAGTTCCTGGCCAATATCCGCGAGACCGACGCCATAGCCCATGTGGTGCGCTGCTTCGAGAACGACGACGTGGTCCACGTATCCGGCCGGGTGGATCCGGCCAGCGACATCGAGGTGATCCACACCGAGCTGGCCCTGGCGGATCTGGAGACGGTGGAGAAGGGCCTGGATCGCACCAGCCGCCAGGCCAAGTCCGGGGAGAAGAAGCTCCTAGAGCGCAAGGCCCTGCTGGAGCGGGTGCAGGCGGGGCTCGATGCGGGTAAACCCGTCCGGGCCATGGGCCTCACTGGGGAGGAGCTCCAGGAGATCCGTGATCTCTTCCTCCTCACCGCCAAGCCCACCATGTACGTGGCCAACGTGGCCGAGGACGGTTTCCACGACAACACGGTCCTGGATGCGGTCAATGTCCTGGCCGAGGCCGAAGGGGCGGCGGTGGTACCGGTGTGTGCCGCCCTGGAGGCGGAGATCGCCGAGCTACCCGATGAGGAGAAGCAGGAGTTCCTCACCGACCTGGGTCTCGAGGAGCCGGGGCTGAACCGGGTGGTGCGCGCCGGCTACCGCCTGCTGGGCCTCCAGACCTTCTTCACCGCCGGACCCAAGGAGGTGCGGGCCTGGACCATCCCGGTTGGGGCCACCGCCCCCCAGGCCGCTGGGGTCATTCACACCGACTTCGAGCGGGGCTTCATCCGCGCCGAGGTCATCGCCTACGACGACTACCTCTACTATCGGGGCGAGCAGGGGGCCAAGGAAGCGGGCAAGATGCGCCTCGAAGGCAAGGACTACCTCGTCAAGGACGGCGACGTGATCCACTTCCGCTTCAACGTCTAAGCAGCCGCCGGCTGACCCCACGCCTCCAGCGCGGACCCGGCCGTCCCGAACTATAGGGCCCGCCGCGTTAGGGGCGCCACTCGGGTAATGCGCACCACCTCGCTCAGGGCCCGCAGCCGCCGCATGATGCTGGCCAGGTGCTGGCGGTCCTGGACGCTGAGGACGAAATCCAGGGTGGAAGTGAGCCCGTCCTTCTCGCGGGTGGCCACGGTGTCGATGTTGCTGCCCACATCGGCGATAGCCGCCGCCACCATGGCCAGCACCCCCCGGCGATTGCCCACGTCCACCCGGATCTCGGTGGAGAAGTCGCCGGCGGCCCCTTCCGCCCAGTCCAGGTCCACCCATCGCTTGCCCTGGGTCTGGAACTCGCCCAGGTTCCGGCAGCCCTGGCGATGGACCACGATCCCCTTGCCGGCACTGAGTAACCCGGTGATGGTATCGCCGGGGAGGGGGCGACAGCACTTGGCGTAGGTGACCACCGTCCCCTCCGTGCCCCGGATCTGCAGCCGGGGTCGCGAGGGCTCGGAGCCCCGCGCCAGCGCCTCACTGGGGATCCCGCCCCCGAGCAGGCGCTGGGCTACGAGCTGGGGCATGCGGTTCCCCAGACCGATGTCCACCAGCAGGGACTCCTCGTCGCTCAAACCCGTTTCCTTCAGGTAAGCGGCGAGCCTCG
>CAZFHV010000078.1:0-14805 GCA_964519095.1 uncultured Chromatiaceae bacterium
CATACTCCAGTGGCAGGGCGTAGAGCTGAGAGATGGGCGGGTTGGTGCGGTGGAAGGAGGTGTCGAAGCAGGCCACCTGGGGCAGCTCCGGCATGCGTTCCAACAGGCGCCGCACCGGCGCGAGGTTCGGGGGCAGGTGCAGGGGAAAGAGGGGGACGAACCCCTCCATGTCCTCGAGCACCTCGGGGGTCACCCGCACCGGCTCGCTGTGCTCCAACCCCCCGTGCACCACCCGATGACCCACGCCGATGAGACGGTCGTCGGCGAGCTTGTACCGCAGATAGCCGATGAGGTGCTCCAGTGCCCCCTCGTGGCCCGGAGGGCTCGCGGCGTCCCAGGTACGCTCGCTGACCAGGGCGCCATCCGCGTCCTTGGCGACGAAGCGCGCGGCCCCATTGAGGCCCTCGATCTGGCCCCGCAGCATCAGCCCCAGGGCCTCCTCCGCCACGGCAAAGATCGAGAACTTAATGCTGGACGAGCCCGCGTTGAGTACCACAAGGGTATCGGCCATCCGCTGCTCCTATCGTGGGGTCAGAGTGGGTTGCTGGCGGCGCGCCTGGGCGAGTAGGGCCATCACCGCGGTAGAGGCCAGGCGGGTGCGCACGCTGTCCGCCCGGCTGGTGAGCACGATGGGCACCCGCGCCCCCAATACCACCCCCGCCGAGTCCGCCCCCGCCAGATACTGGAGCTGCTTGGCCACCATGTTGCCTGCCTCCAGATCGGGCAGGAGGAGGATGTCCGCCCGCCCCGCCACCGGGGAGACGATCTTCTTGGTGCGGGCCGCCTCCTCGCTCACCGCGTTGTCGAAGGCGAGGGGCCCGTCGAGGATGCCGCCGCTGATCTGGCCCCGATCCGCCATCTTGCACAGCATGGCCGCGTCCACCGTGGCCTGCATGATGGGGTTCACCGTTTCCACGGCGGCGAGGATGGCCACCCGCGGTGGGTCGATGCCCAGCACCCGCGCGAGATCGATGGCGTTCTGCACGATGTCCACCTTGTCCTTGGCCGTGGGGGCGATGTTGATGGCCGCATCGGTGATCAGCAGTAGTCTCGGATAAGCCGGCACGTCCATCACGAACACGTGGCTCACCCGCCGGTCGGTACGCAGCCCCGTGCCGGAGGCCACCACCGCACCCATGATCTCGTCGGTGTGCAACGAGCCCTTCATCAGGGCCTCCACCTCGCCGCCGCGCGCCAGGGCAACCGCCGCCTCGGCGGCGGCGTGGCTGTGCTCCGTCGAGACCAGGCGGTAGGGCGCGAGGTCCACCCCCTCGGCTGCGGCCACCGCACGGATCCTGTGCTCGGGACCCACCAGCACCGGCTCGATCAGGCCCCGCTTGGCGGCCTCCAGGGGGCCGAGCAGGGAATCGCGGTCGCAGGGATGGACGATGGCGGTGCGCACCGGCGCCAGGCCCTGACAGCGCCCGATGAGCCGGGCAAAGCCGTCGTTGCGCCGCAGGATCACCTCCGGGGTGGCGAGGTTGGTGTAGCTGAGGCGCTCGGTGGGTGCCGCCACCCGGATGGTTCCCGTGACCAGCAGCTCCTCACCGCGGCGCACCTCGCAGTCGAACAGGATCTCGTGCCCCTCGGGGCGCTTCTCCCGGGCGGTGACGGTCCCCACCAAGTCGTCGCCCGCGCTCAGATTGCCGAAGAACCGCAGGTCCTGGCCCAGGATGCGGGTGCCGGGTCCGGGCAGGCGGCGGTTGAGCAGATTGGAGACGAGCGCCCCGGCCCCTGCCGCCTCGGCGACCATCGTCTGCAGGGGGGCAGTCCCGGCGAGGTGGAAGGGATCGATATCGCCGGAGAAAAGGGCGAAGGCCTCGAGCTCCGTCTGGCTCAAGCGGTGGGAGATACTCAGGGAGGCCCCCACCAGGATCTCGTCGTAGGTCTGGTTGATGAAGGAATCCATGGTCGGTGCCTCGCTGCGGGTTGGCGGGTTCCGGGGTCAGGGGGCGTTCCAGAGGGTCTACCGCTGCGCCGGGGCCTGATTCGCTCCCGCCCCGAGCAGGGTGCGCAGGCGCTCCAGCATCGTGCGCTGGGCCTCGGTGGGACCGGCCGCCTGGATGCGCGGATCGGTGAGCAGGCGCTCGGTCAGGGCCAGGAAGCGCTCCCGGTCCGCGGGGTCCCGCAACAGGACCGGCAGGGTGGCGATGGCCTGCTCGGGCTCATAGCGGCAGAGGATCTCCTGCTCCCCGCGGATGCGCCGGGCCTCGTGGCGGGGGATGTCGGGCAGCAGGTCCCGATAGGCCTCCATCAGCTCCTGGCGAAGCTCGAGACGCTGCAGCGGCAGGGGCTCGCCGTGGCGGGCGAGGAGATAGCCGGCGCGCGCCAGGGCCTCGGCGTAGCCCCCCTCGGCGATGGCGCCCAGGGCCTCGCGCACAAAGGGCAGCTCCCGGGAGTCGCTGGGCGGGGCCAGGCGTTGGTCGGCCGCGGCCCTTGGATCGGCGAGGTAGAAGGAGAAGAGATTGCCGTAGATCTCGAAGAACAGGGCCTCGGAGGTGGCATCGCGCACGTCGCGGTAATAATCGAGGGAGGCGCTGACCAGCTCGGAGACCATGGACTCGATCCGGCGGAATGGCTGCTCGCGGCCGATGGCCTGGCGCTGGCCACGCACCAGCTCGGCGGCGGGGCCGAGCCAGGCGAGCCAGGGGTTGAGGTCCGACAGGGCCCAGCGCTGCAGGCGCATTGGGTGGAAGTCGCGCCCCAGCTTGGCCGCGGGCTCATTGGCGAGCTGCTGCACCAGCGGGCGGGCGAACAGCTCATAGGCGCGCTGGTTGAGCTCGGCGATCTCCGCCACCGCCGCGAAGGGCTTCTCGTCCGCCCGCTTCAGGCGATTGAGCCGGGCGGTGACCTCCTCGAGCCGATGCTCGATGAACTCCACGTCGTAGTCCAGCCGCCCGTCCTTGCCCTGGATCTCGTTGATCTGCATGCCATAGAGCCCCGGCGGCAGGGCCTCCACCGACTTCAGCACCGAGACGATCTGGGCGTGCTCCTTCCTGGCCACCCGTCCCGAGACGAAGATGCCCAGGTGCCCCACGTCCTGGTGCACCAGGCCCACGATGGTCTGGCCGCGGGCCTTGATCTCCTCGGTGGAGCCGTAGACGTCCGCCACCCAGTTGAACGCTTGTTGGGGTGGGGTGATGTTGTCCCCCAGCGAGGCGAACAGGATGATGGGGGACTTGATGGAGCGCAGATCCAGGGCCTGGCTCGCGCGGGTCCGGGTGCCGCCCGACCAGAGCTTGTTGCCCACGAACAGGTTCTGGACGATCCACTCGATCTCCTCACGATTGAGTAGATAGAAGCCACCCCACCAGCGCTCGAACTCCAGGAAGCGGGGGGCCTCGGTGTCCACGTTGGCGAACAGGTGGTAGTACTTGTCCCAGAAGGTGTTGGCCGGGTTGAGGTTCTCGAAGTTCTGCACCAGGCCGGCACCGTCGAAGATGCCGTTGCCCAGGTCGGCGGTGAGGGAGGCGAGCCAGCTCCCCCCCAGTAGCCCACCTGCGTAGCGCATGGGGTTGTCCCCTTCCCCTTCGCTCCAGGCGCCACCCCAGTAAGACATGGGCGCCCCGTTGATCACCACCGGGCCCGTGTCGTCCGGCTGGGAGGCCGCCAGCATCATGGCCGCCCATCCGCCCTGGCAGTTGCCCACCACCACCGGCTTGGGGCTCTCGGGATGCAGCGCCCGCACCCGGCGCACGAACTCCTCCTCCGCGGCGCACACATCCAGCAGGGTCTGTCCGGGCTCGGGGTCGGGGAAGAAGATGACGAAGTACACCGGGTGCCCGTCCCGCAGGGCCACCCCCACCTGGGAGTCGTCCTTGAAGCCGCCGATGCCCGGGCCATGGCCGGCGCGGGGGTCGATGATGAGATAGGGCCGGCGCTTGGCATCCACCGTCACGCCCGCCGGGGGGACGATGCGCACCAGGGCATAGTTTACCGGACGGTCGAAGGTGCGGGCATCGAGCACCATCTCGTAGTCGAAGTGCAAGAGCGGCGGCTTGCCAGCCTTCTCATGGGCGATGAAATCGTTGCCGCGTCGCCGCAAGGTGTCCCAGAACAACAGGGTGCGCTGCCCCAGATCGGTGGAGTAGTCGTACCACTGCTTCCAGATCTCCCAGGGGGCAGGGGGGTTGGCCATGAGCGCCGCGACCTCCTTTTCGAAGGCATCTTTGGTGCGGCTCCCGAAACGCTCCTGGGCCAACTGGGTGCGCTTCTTGTAGAGGAGTGTGATCTTGGCGGCCAACTCCTGGCCGCGGACGCTGTGCTGGATCAGGTCGGTCATGGGGGATCCCTCGATGCGTTAGGGGAAAGGAGGAAACGCCCTAAAGATTTATTGCAGTGCAGCATCTGATTGGGGTCCTGTCAAGGCGATGGGCTGTCCCCGGTCAACAAAACCCCAATTGACCTCGTACCGCCCGCGGCCATCGAGGGACCAGAGCGCCGGCCGCCGCCGGGCCCTCTCTCGGCCCCCGCGGCAGACTCAGCACCGGACCCTGTGGCCCTGTATATTGATGCGCTCCAAGGTCACGGCAGGGGTCGGCATGGACTCTACCGGGCCGTGGCGACCCCCACTTCTCTCATCGCTGAGGATCCGAACGTGCTGAGACTGACTTCCCTGGTAAAGAGCCTCTTCCTGGCCACCACCCTGGCGCTGCTCGCGGGCGCGCCTACCCCCGCAGCCGCCGCCGCGAGCGCCACCGCCATCGACCGCGATGCCAATGCCGCCCTCGCCAAGCTCTACCGCCAGGTCCCGAGCGCCAAGTCCCTGGGACAGAGGGCCAAGGCCATCCTGATCTTCCCCTCGGTGATCAAGGGCGGCCTCCTGATCGGCGGCCAGTACGGGGAAGGGGCGCTGCGCAAGGGCGGCAAGACGGTCGGCTACTACAACACCACCGGGCTGTCCTACGGACTCCAGGCCGGTGCCCAGAGTTACGGCTATGCCCTGTTCCTCATGACCGACGCCGCTCTGGCCTACCTGGATAAGAACGACGGATGGGAGGTCGGCGTGGGACCGAGCCTGGTGGTACTCGACGAGGGCATGGCCAAGAACCTGACCACCACCACCCTGCGGGAGGACGTCTACGCCTTCATCTTCGGACAGAAAGGGCTGATGGCGGGCGTGGGACTCCAGGGAGCCAAGATCACGCGCATCCATCCGGGCCGTTGACGGGACCCACCGCCCAGCACCCCACCCTAGGAAATGTGGCCCCGCTTTCGCTCTGGATGGCCTGGGCTCTATACCGGTCACACATGGATTTTCCGCCGCGATGCACGCCCCTCGGGCCCGATCACGGCGTTCCGCCTCCTCGCCATTGCGTCCGGTATGCCTCGTCGGCGCGCCTTGCGCTCGGACCCGATTCGCGCACCTCGCTTACCGCAAAACCCATGCGCGACGGGTATATCAGCGCTCCCGCTCGGACGGGTTGCCGGCGCGTTGGACCCCGGCGCCCGGCCGGGGTCCAACGCCCCACGCCTCTGCTACTTGAGCCCCTTCAGCCGTGATCTCCCCGTTCCGCCAGGCGGTGATGGGTGCCCAGGGTCCACGAAGGATGTCCTCGTCGCCGAAGGGCTCGCCGGGGTAACGGCACCCCACCGGCCAGGAGGCGGGCTTGCGCATGGAGACCGGGATGCCGTCCACCTCGGTCTGGCAGAACATCTGCTCCGCCATGCCCGCCGGGCGCAGCTGGTCGTTAATGTAGGCGGCGATGTCCAGGGCCTGCTGGGCGCTGAGGGTTTCGGCCTTGCCGAAGGGCATGTGCTTCTTGATGTAGCCGGCGAGGTTCTGGCTGTTGTAGAAGGCGGCACCGCGGGAGTAGCCGTCCTTGCCCCAGAGGGCGGGGACACGGGGCCGATTCTCACCGCGACGGTACTCGCCCCGGCCGGGACCGTCCTTGCTGTGGCAACTGGCGCAGCTGGCGCCGTAGAGCCTGCCGCCGGCAACCGGGTCGGCGGTCATGTTGGCCACGTTGGGATCCACGACCGGTAGCCCATTGCCGGGGAGGTTGACCCAACCGGGTCCCTGCATGTTGGGGTCGGTCCGGAGAGTCGCCATTTTTCGTGAGAGGTGGGATCATCTCTTCGAGCTGGAATCGGCGGTTGAAGCGGTAGCTGAACTCCGCTAGGTAGCGGGACAGATGCTTGGCAGGATGGATTGATAGGTGCCAGTGAGGGCGTCCTCTACATTGCCCATGATCGTATTTGCCAGCTCAGTTCCAGGGTCTTAATGCTGTTGTGACCCCCGCCAGTGACGATCGCGTAGCGCTCGCGCCCCAATGCCGCCAACACGAGCAACCCGCTTGTAACCGTGGTGGGATCCAAGTCTGAGGCGCCCGGGGTTTCTCTGGGAAATGAGCGGCCTGGACGCAACACATCGGCTGCTGGGGCGAGGGTCACGCGCAGCCGTCGCCCCACCCCGGTGAGGGCTTGCTGTTGGTACAGAAGGAGTCGCCTCTTTGCGGAGCTTCGTCGCGCCCATCGCAGCACCCGAGATAAACGGGAGGCCTACCGCGTCAACGCAGTGTTGCTGCTCGGGAGTGGGTGGATAGCAGAGCAAGTGGCGGAGGCCCTGCTCATCGACCCCAACAGTGTGCCTAACCCCTCCAAGTGCTACCGCGAGGGGGATCTCAAGGCACTCAGGGATGGGAGCTACGGTGGCAGCGAGTGCCTGCTCGGCATCGAGGTGCTCGCGCAGTTGCAGGAGCACCTCAAGGCCAAGCTCTATCCCACGGCCAAGGCCATCGCTGCCTGGGTGGAGGAGAGCGTCGGGGTGAGCTACAGCCCAAGTGGTATGACCGCGCTGCTGCATCGGTTGGGCTTCGTCTACAAGAGAGCCAAGCTGGTGCCCGGCAAGGCCGACCCTGAGGCCCAGAAGAGGTTCCTCGCCGACTACCAAAAGCTCAAGGAAAACAACACAGAAGGCCCGATCACCTTCATGGACGCCACCCACCCCCAGCACAATGCGCACCCCGGCTTCGGGTGGATCAAGCGCGGGGAGGATCAAGCGAGCGGCCGGCGCCGACTCAACATCAACGGCGCCATCGAGATCAAGGGGCTCCCCGCATCAAGCTCGTCTTCCTTCTCCCCTACACCCCCAACCTCAACCTCATCGAGCGGCTGTGGAAGTTCTTCAAGAAAACCGTCCTCTACAACCGCAATTACGAGAGCTTTCCGCAACGCAAAGAGGCTTGCAGGGATTTCTTCAACGACGCCAGCAAGTACCATTCCCAACTACGATCTCTGCTGACAGAGAACTTTGCTATTGTTGGCGAATGAACAACGAAAAATCCAAATTCATTGGGTATAGCTCCTATGTTCAAGGGCATGGTTAATAGCCAGCCCTCCCAGATCTGGCATTCTTTCTAGTCGGCAAGGCTCCCCTGCCACAGCCAGGCTTAATAACGACGCACATAATGCGAGGCCGTCCTCTCGGCGATAACCGGTTGACTGATCTCGCAACCGCTATCCCCGAGAAGACGGCCTTCTTACGCCCCTTGCTGAGGTAGTGGGCTTAGTCGTAAAAATTTGGAAGCAGGGTCTGAATGGCTCCGAATGTTGGGCTGCTGACCATGCTGAACAGGAAGACATCAACTGAGAGGCCATCCCCACCATTGGGGACTGTCCACCGTACGTAACCATCCCCGAAGAAAGCGCTGGTTACTTCGTCATCGGCCTCCAGGTCGATGACATTCAAGTTGTCCTTAAAGAACGGCGTGCTGATGGCCTTACTGGTGCCGTTCCCATCATGTATCGTCATGTTTTGGGATGAGGCCATCTGCCGGGACGTCCAGATGATGATGGCGGTGTCATCACCCCCGTTCGCCCCGTCGATCAGGTACTGGATATCTACCGTGTCGCCAGTTTCTGCGAACTTGCTCGGCAGACCGGTCACGGGGGGTACGGTCCAGTTTGCTGGATTGGAGCTGATCAGCTCCGAATCATCAACATCGACCGTCGGGATATAGGCGACGTCATTGGGTGGGACGATGTAGAAAGCATTGGCTCCCAAGTTGTCGCTGCCATCCGCGCCAGTGATCTGGCCGTCGCCGTCGGTGTCGATGGCAAAAAGCAGGAATCCTTCCACGCCAGCCAAACTGGCCCCTGCGGTGGCGGTATTCCAGATAAAGGGATGGAGCTCGTTGGCCTGAATGCTGAAGCTGTTATGGGCACGCCGGTTGCCATCACCATCGAAGAACGCCCAATAGACAGTCCCAGAGTCACGGGCCAGAACGCCGACGGCGGTGATATTACCGCCCGCCGTAAAGTTTGCATAAGGCACCATCTGTGCGGAGTCATACTCGTTCGGTGCGGCGGCCTGGACAGCCGCAGAGGCACTCAAACAGGCGGCCACGCATAAACTGGTCAGGTTGACGCGGGGAGGAAACATGATTGACTCCTTTTTTGAGGGGGCGGCAGCAAGCACTGTTGCTACCTCACGCATTTTCTGGAGAACTCGAACGCTCCACAAAAAAAGATAGCTGAGGTTTGGAACATGTCAACCTCGTCGGCGGCATCCTGTCGGAGGAGCAAGGAGCCGCCACGCCGAAGGTCCACCAGGGATCCCAGACCTGATAGTCTCTGCTTTCCCGTAAACCACCGGCCACGCGGGCATGCTCCCCCTGTCTCCAGCACTGCAGTCCTTCGCCGATCCTGCTCCCTCCGTCCCTTCGGGGTCCCTGTTGACCACCCGAAAGCCGACTACTGCCCCCGGACCCGTGGAGCTGACCTTCTTCTGTGAGCTGGGTGCCGCGCCCCTCGATGCCCTGTTCACTATGCCGGGCCTGGTGGAGCAGCTACGGGTGCTCGGGGCCCGTCTGAGCCTGGGGATCCTCGACCTCAGCCCCGAGCGCGCCGGGGTGGTGCGTCGGTTGAACGCAGCGGGCGTCCCCGTGATCGCCTGGCAGTTGCTGCCCCAGGAACAGGGCTACTGGTACAGCCTCTGCAACACCTCGGAGGCGGCGGAGCGCTACCGGGCGTTCCACGCCTGGAGCCAACGGGAGGGTCTCGTCTGGGCGGGCATCGGCATCGACGTCGAGCCCCACATCGGCGAGCTCCAGTTGCTGGTGACTCGGCCCCTGGGTTTCCTGCGCGCGGCCCTCAAACGGGGCTGCAGCAAGCGGCGCTACGAGGCAGGGCGGCGGGACTACCAGCGCCTGGTGGAGCGGATGCGGGCGGACGGCTACCGGGTCTACAGCTACGAGCTCCCCTTCATGATCGACGAGGCCAGGAGCGGCTCCACCTTGCTGCAGCGGCTGCTCGGAATCACCTCGGTGGCGGCGGACCAGCGGGTTCTCCTGGTCTATTCGAGCTTCTTCCGCCCCTGGGGAGCCGCCTTGCTGTGGAGCTACGCCCGATCCGGCGAGGCCGTCGGGGTGGGGCTGACCGGCGGGGGGGTCCAGATCGCGGGCTACCACAACCCCGTCGCCCTGAGCTGGGAGGAACTGGCGCGGGATCTCGCCATCGCCCGCCGGAACAGTCGCCAAGTCCACGTCTTCAGCCTCGAAGGCTGCGCCGAGCAGGGGTTCCTGGAGCGCCTCGCGAACCCTGACTGGGAACAGGGGGGGCACCCGCCGATGCCCTGGGCCCCTTTGGTGAGCGGCGCACGCATTCTCGTGCAGGCCCTGCTCTGGTTCCTCGCCCGTCCCTGGATCCTGCTCCTGGTCGCCTGCGCCCTTATCTTGCTCCTCTGAGCGCGGCAGCCGCGAGGCCACCCGGGGTCAGTCCCAGCCGCTCCGGGACTCCCGATCAAAACACTTGGTTTTCCCATTGACAGCCATGGGGAGAAATGGACATCATTCGTAATGAAATGGACATGAGACCGAAACGGCGCACGGCAGCGCGCCGGCGAGGTATACCGGCGAGCTCCGGCAAGGGGGTGGGGCCGGAACTATTCTTATAATTGCCCGATGACACGAGGAGGGAGCATGGAGAATGTAACCGCGACCGATGTCTCCGCACTGGAGCTGGGCAGGTTCCGCGCGTCCGCCGCCGTGGCGGTCCCCAAGTACCTTAGCGAGACCTACTGGTGGGCCTACCTGCACCCCAACGCGGTACGCCTATTCGAGCGCCAGTGGCTCGTCAACGTCATCCTCTGGGGCAATTTCGCCCGTCTGCGCGATCAGGCCCTCGACGCGCTCGGGGAGACCCTCGAGGGGCGCACCCTGCAGGTGGCCTGCGTGTACGGGGACTTCACCCCCCGCCTCGCCGAGCGACTGGCGCCAGGCGCCACGCTCGATGTGGTGGACGTGGCCCCCGTTCAGCTCGACAACCTTGCCCGCAAGCTCCGGGGGTGTGATCGGGTCGCCTTGCAGCATCAGGACTCCACCCGGCTGGCGGCCCCCGATGCCAGCTACGATCGCACCGTGCTCTTCTTCCTGCTCCACGAGCAGCCGGCGGAGTCCCGCGCCCGCACCCTTGCCGAGGCACTGCGCGTGACCAGGCCGGGAGGCAAACTGGTGGTGGTGGACTACCACAGGCCGGCGGCCTGGCACCCCATGCGCCCCATCATGCACCTGATCCTGGAGCGGCTGGAGCCCTTCGCGCTCGATCTGTGGGAGCAGGAGATCGGCCATTGGCTCCCCAAGGGACAGCGCCCGAGCCAGATCCACAAGGAGACCTACTTCGGGGGTCTCTATCAGCGGCTGGTGATGATCCGCTAACGGCTACCGCCCCGGGGGCCAAGCCCGTCCCTTGGCCTCGGGGCTGGCCCTCCCCTCCTTGCCCCCCCGCGGGGCGCCCTTGACAGGCCCCTGCGCTCGTAGAACCCTATCGCCAGCGCCAGGGGGGCCGAAGCGCACTCCAACTCGCGATCCTCACCGAACGCCCGTGCCTTCGGACCTTGGGTCGTTTTGGTGTTGCCGACCACCGCCTGGGCCCATCTATCGACCACACACCCAGCCGCCCTGACCCCAAAGGGTCCGGCGTCCAATCGAGGGAGCTGCCATGACGGGGATCGAAGGGAGGATCGAGATCCACCTCCACCCGGACAACGACCGGGTGGAGATCTGCTCCAGCCGTCCCACCGAGCTCTCCCGGCTGCTAGCGGGGCGCTCGGTGGCCGAGGCGCTGCGCCGGCTGCCCACCCTGTTCAGCGTATGCGGCACCGCCCAGGCCTGCGCCGGGGTACGCTGCTGCGAGCAGGCCCTGGGTCAGCGCGCCGGGGCCGATGCCGAGGCCCTGCGCGATACCCTGGTGCGCATGGAGACCGCCCGCGAGCATCTCTGGCGCATCCTGCTCGACTGGCCGGGCTTTCTGGACGAGCCCTCGGACCGCCGGGCCATGGCCGAGGCCTCCGCCCTGCACCAGACCTTTCGGCGCACCCTCGCCCCCGGCAGCCAACTCTTCGAGCCCGGCGCCAACCTCGAGCGCAGCAACACCATGGCCGCCCCGGCGGTGATCACCAAGCTGGGCCGGCTGCTGGAGCAGGCCGTCTTCGCCATGCCCCCGGAGGTCTGGGTGACCCTGGAGGACGAAGCGGAGCTGGCCGAGTGGGCGGCGGAGGGGGAGACCAGCGCCGCCCGCCTCTGCGACCAGGTCCTTCAGAGTGGCTCGTCGGGGCTCGGTCGCAGCGACACCCCCGCCCTGCCCCCCCTGCCGGCGGAGGCCCTGGCGCCACGGCTGGCAGAGCCGGGTTTCATCGCCGCGCCGCTCTGGGAGGGCTCGCCGCGGGAGACGGGCCCCCTCGCCCGCCAGGCCAAGCGGCCCCTGATCCGTGACCTCAGCGAGCGCCACGGCAACGGCCTCATCACCCGCCTGGCCGCCCGGTTGCTGGAGTTGGCCCTGCTGCCCACCCAGATCAACCGCCAGGCGCCCGGCGAAGGCGCGGCCTCGCACCCAGGGCCCGGTGAGGGCCTCGCCCAGGTGGAGGCGGCTCGCGGACGGCTCATCCACTGGGTCCGCTTGGCGGAGCAGGAGGTGGTGGACTACCGCATCCTCGCCCCCACCGAGTGGAACTTCCACCCCCAAGGGCTGGTGGCGCGGGGCATCGCCGCCCTCGGCCGGGGGGACCTGGCCACCCGCAAGCGACAGGCCGCGCTCCTGGTCAACGCGGTGGATCCCTGCGTCGACTATCGCTTCGACACCCGCTGAGGGGGCTCGGCCCTTGCGCTACATCGAGGAGTTCCGCCGGGGCGACCTGGCCCAGGGCCTGGCCCGGGCCATCGCTCACGCGGCGGATCCGGCCCGCCACTACCACCTGATGGAGTTCTGCGGCGGCCACACCCACGCCATCTTCCGCTACGGGGTCCAAGACCTGGTGCCCCCCAACCTCCATTTCGTCCACGGGCCGGGCTGCCCCGTGTGCGTGCTGCCGGTGGGCCGCATCGACCAGGCCATCTGGTTGGCCGAGCAGCCTGGGGTGATCCTCTGCAGCTACGCCGACATGCTGCGGGTACCGGCCGGGGGCCGCGACAGCCTCCTCAAGGCCAAGGCACGGGGGGCGGAGGTACGTCTGGTCTACTCCACCCAGGACGCCCTGCAGATCGCCCGCGGCCATCCGGAGCGCCAGGTGGTGTTCTTCGCCATCGGCTTCGAGACCACCACCCCGCCCACCGCGGTGGCCATCCGCCAGGCCGCGGCCGAGGGGCTCGGGAATTTCAGCGTCTTCTGCAATCACGTCCTCACCCCCGCCGCCATGCACGCCATCCTGGAGGCCCCGCCCGACCCCTCCGAGGGTGCCCCCCGGCTCGATGGCTTCCTCGGGCCCTCCCATGTGAGCACCCTCATCGGCACCCGGCCCTATGAGATGTTCGCCGCGCGCTACCACAAGCCGGTGGTCATCGCCGGCTTCGAGCCCCTGGACGTGATGCAGTCGGTGCTCATGCTGGTGCGCCAGCTCAACGAGGGGCGCTGCCAGGTGGAGAACCAGTACACCCGGGCGGTGAGGCGCGAGGGCAACCCCAAGGCCCAGGCCCTGGTCGCCGAGGTACTGGAGCTGCGGGAGGACTTCGAATGGCGCGGCCTGGGGCGCATCCCCCAGAGCGCCCTGCGGATCCGGCCCGTGTACGGGCCCCACGACGCCGAGCGCCGTTTCAGCATCCCCCCGAGCGACCACACCGACGTCAAGGGTTGCGAGTGCCCCGCTATCCTACAGGGCGTGAAGCGCCCCAGCGAGTGCAAGCTCTTCGGCACCGCCTGCACCCCCGAGCACCCCATGGGGGCCTGCATGGTCTCGGCCGAGGGGGCCTGCGCCGCCTACTGGAGCTACGGGCGCTTCCGGGCGAGCTCACCGACGGTGGTTGCCGACCGGAGGCCCTGAGGCTGTCCCGGCCAGGGGGGGCCGCTAGCCGCCCCCCTCGCCCCCCTTGGGCTGCCACTCCTGGATGGCCCGTCCCCGGGAGCTGAAGGAGATGCCCTGGGAGTGGGTGGTCACCATCACCGTCTCGACGATGGGCTCGCTGATCGCCGGCGCCGCCGAGACCCACTCCACCACGAAGTTGGCGCCGGAGCCTCCACTGGGGTCGCGCTCGGGGATGAGGTACTCCACGGTGGCCATGGGGCCGAGGCGCAGGGGGCCCTCGGTGGCCTCCTTGACCCGTTGCCCGCCGGAGTCGTAATAGCCCACGGAGCGCACCACCAGGGAATCGGTGGGGCTGGTGTTGCGGATGCTCAGGGTGACGGCCATGAGGTAACGCTGGCCGCTGCCGACGTAGATGTGGGAATAGGCCGGGACATAGACCACCTGTCCCCTGCGGACATCGACGGGACTTGCGTCCAGGGTAACCCCACCCTCGTCGGGCAGCCGTTGCAGGGGGCTCATCTTGGGGGGTTGCTGAGCCCCCGCCCCTGGGGGAGGCTGTCGGGCATCCCCGCAGCCGCCGCTCAACAGGCTCGCGAGCGCGACCCCGAGGACCATCAGCCGACCTTTCATGACCTGTGCCCCTCCCCCGATCATTCCGAGCCTGCGCCCCTATCCGCCCGACAGACCCGGGGCAAGCATAGCGATCTCTGGCGCCCTGCGATAGCGCCCCGGCGTCAGCCGGGTTGGGGCGCCTCCGCCCGACCCGGTCTGCCCAGGCGAAGGACCAGAAAGCCCAGCAGGGCCGAGAACCCGGAGCCCATCAGGATGCCGAGCCGATCCATCAGGGGGGCCCCCGCGCCGGCATGCTCGAAGGCGAGGGAGGCCACGAACAGGCTCATGGTGAAGCCGATACCACAGAGTACCGCCACCCCGTAGAACCCCAACCAGGTGGCCCCCTCCGGTAACCGGGCCCAGCCCAGGCGAATCAGGACCCCGCAGAAGAGCATCACCCCGAGCTGCTTGCCGACGAACAGCCCGAGGGTAATTCCCAGGGGTACGGGCTCCAGGAGCGACCCCAGGCTCAGCCCCTGCAGAGGAACCCCGGCGTTGGCGAAGGCGAACAGGGGCACGATGACAAAGGCCACCCAGGGGTGCAGCTCATGCTCGAGGTGCCGCAAGGGCGAGTGAGCCGGGTCCGGCCCCGCCCTCAGTGGGATGGCAAAGCCGAGCACCACGCCCGCCAGGGTGGCGTGGACGCCCGATTTGAGCACCGCCAGCCAGAGCACGATCCCCACCAGCACGTAGGGCGCGATGCGGCTGACCCCGAACAGATTGAGGAGCAGCAAGCCGCCAACCGCGACCCCCGCCACCGCCAGGCTCAGCATGGAGAGATCGCCGGAGTAGAAGAGGGCGATGATCACAATGGCCCCCAGGTCGTCGAAGATGGCCAGCGCCATCAGGAACACCCGCAGTGCGAGAGGTACGCGCCGCCCGAGCAGGGCCAGCACGCCGAGGGCGAAGGCGATGTCGGTGGCGGTGGGGATGGCCCAGCCCCTCATGGCGACCGCGTC
>CAZFHV010000079.1:0-14767 GCA_964519095.1 uncultured Chromatiaceae bacterium
CGCACCGAGGGCTACCCCCAAGTCTAGCCTCTCCTCCGGCACCCGCCGGGAGGCGGGGACCGGCAGGCGCCCCGGGGCGAGCCACCCGCCCGCCCCGTTGCCGAGCTACTTGTCCTGTGACGAGGCGATGGCCGGGCCCAGGGTCACCAGCTGCGGCACCACCACCGGGTAGGGGCTCAACCCGTAATAGGAAGCCCAATACGGGTAACCCCCATACCAGGGGTAGTGATAGGCGGAGTAGGGTCCGTACCAGGACCCCGGGCCCCACCAGCCGGGGCCACCCCACCAGTTACTGCCGAAGCCGAACCCGAAGCTGAATCCCCCGCCGAAGAAGCCGCAGAAGGCGCGCGACTCGGCGGGTACCCCGAGCAGGAGCGCGGCGAGCAGCGCGCTTGCGAGCAAGGAAGGCCGTTTCATGGTACTTCTCCTGATCAGTTGCCCCGCCGGCGGTCGGCGGGGCGGATGGAACAAGGTTCCGCACCTCCAGTTTAGTACATTAGCGGCAACTTATTTGCACTCCGGCGATCAAGAGGCGTTCTCGATGCTCGATCTCTTTGCCCTCCGGGACCGGCTGCTGCAGCGCATCGACCTCCCCGTCGAGCGGGGTCTGGTCAGGGCCGGGGCGATTCGGACCTGCTTCTATCAGGCGGGACGGGGGGCGCCGTTGGTGCTGCTCCACGGCGCAGCGGCTGGGGCCCTGTACTGGTATCCGATGATCGGTCCCCTGGGACGGGCGTTTCGGGTGACCGCACCCGATATGGTCGGCTACGGTGAGAGCGACAAGCCAGCCGGGCGTTACGATCGGCCCTAATACCGGGACTGGCTGGCCCATTTTCTCGACGCGGTGGGCATCGATCGTGCTCACCTGATGGGCCTGTCCCAGGGCGCGGCGGTTGCCCTGGGGTTCGCCCACGCCTTTCCCCAACGGGTGGAGCGGTTGGTCCTGGTCAGCCCGGCGGGGCTCGGCCGCCGCATCGGACTGGGCTACCTACTCGCTTACCTCGCCGTCAACCTCCACCCGACCCCAAGGGTACATCGCTGGCTCCAAGGCTACGTGGTCGCGGACAGGCACCGCTACGATGAGGACCTCGCGCGCTATCAGCTCGCCGTACAGGCGCAACCGGGTGGCAGTCGCCCCTGCTGGAGTGGGCGCGGGAGGGTGGTGGCGCGGTTCGTCCCCGAGGTTCTCGCCGAGATCCGCAACCCCACCCTGATCCTCTGGGGGGACCGGGACCGGGTGCTGCGGGCAGGACGCGACGCGGGGGCAGCACCGATTCCGGAGAGCCGCTCCCTGGTGGTCCCAGGGGCCGGTCATGCGCTGCTCTTCGACCAGCCCGAGCGATTCATGGGGCTGGTGAGGGGATTCCTGCACGAGGACCCCCCGCAGCTGCCCTGAGGCCACCGATCGACCATCCGCGCAACCCCAAAGGGCGCCTCAAGCCCATCCCCGACGCCGGGGCCGCACGCGGCCCCGCGCTCTGGTCCCTCAACGCCAGGGTCCGGCGAGCTCCCGCACCAGTCGCTCCACCGAGGGATCGGCGGGCCGCAGCACCTGCAGGGCGCGGGCGTGCTTGAGGGCTTCCCCGCGGCGCCCGGCGTCGCGGTTGAAGGTGGTCAGGGCCACCAGGATGTCGACGTTGGCCGGGTGTCGGCGGCTGGTCGCCTCCAGCACCTCGATGGCTTGGTCCAGCTTGCCGGCGGACTGCAGGGCCACCCCATAGACGTAGGCGTAGCGGGCGTTGTCGGAGGCCAGCTCTGCGGCCCTGGCGAGCTGATCCAGGGCCTGTGCCGACCGCTTCTGGCGTACCAGCGAGAGCCCGAGCGCATGGGCTAGGTCGGCGCCCTGGGGATTGAGCTCGAGGCCGCGCCGCAGGAGCCCCTCCGCCTCCTGCTCCCGCCTCAAGCCGCCCAGTAAGTGTGCCAGGTTGACGTAGGCGGGGATGAATCGCGGCTGGAGCTTGAGGGCCTGGCGGTAGGCGAGCTCCGCGTCCTGGGGGCGGCCGAGGTCCGCGTAGAGGGTCCCCAGGTTGATCTGGGACTCGGGGCGCTCGGCATTGAATTGCTGCACGGCGATGTACTCCTCGATGCCCTGGGCCAGTCGCGACCGGACCGATTCCGGGAAGCGCTCCGCGGGAAGCGTCGCCAAGAGGCGGGCAGCGGTGATGCGGATGGCCTTGAGCTCGTCCCACAGCAGGGGTGTGGCCAGGGCGCGCTGGGGCGGTTCCAGGGGCTCCAGGGCGCCGAGGGCACCCAGCCGCTCCAAGGGGTCGCTGGCTTGGATGGCCTGCTGCACCAGGCCCAAGGTGGCGCGGTCCGGGTAGGCACCCAGGGCCTGGAGGGCGGTGGCCCGCGCGATGGCGGGCTGGGCTATGTCGCGGGCGATCTCCTGCAAGCGGTCGCCGGCCCCGGCCGACTGGGACCAGGCGGCAGCGAGGGCCTCGGCATAGCCCTGATGGCCCTCGGCGGGGCGGCCGTACCAGGCCTTGACCTGATCAGCGGCCCACTGGGGGGTCCGGTCCCCGTGGCACTGGTTGCAGGCGTTGGGGGTGCCGAGCCGTACCGACTGATCGGGTCGTGGGACCCGGAAACCGTGGTCGTGGCGGGCGTCGACCACCATGTAGGTCCGGGTCGGCATGTGACAGCCGAGGCAGCGGGCGCCGCTGGAGCCCTCGGGGTGGCGGTGGTGCTGGGTGGTCGCATAGCGCTCGGCTGGGTGGCACTGCACACAGAGGGCATCGCCGGTCAGCCGGACCTGGCCGCTATGGGGGTCGTGGCAGTCGGAGCAGCTGATGCCCGCCTGGCACATCTTGCTCTGCAGGAACGACCCCCATTCGTAGACCTCGTCCTGGATCTGGCCATCCGGGAAGTAGAGTCCTGCCGTCAGCAAGGCCGGCAGGAAGCCGTCCAGCAGGGGTTGACCGGCGACCACCCCATCGGCCATCTGGCTGCGCCGGCTGTGGCAGCGGGCGCAGACCTGGATCTCGCGGCTCGACTGGCGCGGCGCCGAGCGCTTGACCTTGCCGGTGGCGGGGTCGAGGGTCCAGGTGATACCGGACCGCTCGTCGAGGCGCACGGTGAGACCGAGATCGGGCAGCTCGGTGGGCTCCCCCTTGGCCCTGGCCTGGGCCCACTGGAGGTGGCGGGAGCCGGGGCCGTGGCAGGCCTCGCAGGACACGTCCATCTCCGACCAGGTGGTGTGGTAGCTGTTGCTTGCCGCCTCGAAGCCCTTGCGCAGGTTGGTGGCGTGGCAGTCCGCGCACATGTAGTTCCAGTTGAGGTTGGGACCGGTCCAGTGCAGCACGTCGTCGTGGCGGACGGGGTCCTGCGGGTGCAGATGCATCCAACGCTGTCCGCCCTGTTCCTTGGTGCGGCTGTCCCAGGCGATGTCGAGGGCCTGAAGGCGCCCGCCGGGGAATTCGATCAGGTATTGCTGCAGGGGATAGACGCCGAAGCTGTAGCGGATCGGATAGTCCTGAAGTGTCCCGTCCGGGCCGTCCGTTCGCACCCAGAAGCGATCCTGGTTGCGGTAGAAGCGGGAGACGACGCCGAAGTGGGCGAGCTCCCGGTCGTTGAAGTCGCCGAGCACGCTCGCCTCGGTGGCCTCCTGCATCGCCAGGTCGTGGTGAGAGCCCAACCAGCGGGCGTGCTGCTCCGGGTGACAGGTGGCGCACTGGGCCCGTCCCACGAACTGAGGCCCCGTCTCGTCGGTGTCCGCGGGAGCCCATCCCGACCAGGCGACCAGGAGCAGCAGCCAGGGCGCCAGCCGCGGCCCTATGGCGGGACCAGTGGCGAGACCTGGGGCGAAGGGGAACCGGTCAAAGGGATGCAGCAGGGTTGGGATGCCCATGGTCTGGCCTCCATAGCACGTCTCGGTGGCGGGCGGCGCGGCCCCGGGGCGGTCCCCCCATCCCAGTCCGCGGCTCACCGGGGGCTCAGCAGGAAGAAGGTCAGCGGAATCAGGACCAACGCCAGCAGGATGTGGATCATCACCAGATTGCTGGCGGTGGCCCCGTCACACTGGTATCGGGTGGCGAAGACCGGCCCGAGCACCGCCGCGGGCATGGCGGTGATGAGGATCAGCACATCCCGCTCCACCCCGGAGATGTGGAGCAGATCCGCCATCACCTTGGCCGCCGCCGGCTGAAAGGCCATCTGGATCAGGGCCGAGACCAGGAGCAGCAGCCAGAGTCCCTTGAGGGACTGGAGCCTCAGTTGCAGCGCGAGGGTGAAGCAGGCCAGCACCGCCAGGGCCCCCTCCATCATGGAGAGCGCCTCGAAGAAGGGCGCCAGCAGGGGCTCTTCCGGGTCGAGGTGCAGGGGCGCCAGGGCCAGCCCGAGCACCACCGCCGCGAACACCGGCGAGCGAAAGTACTGGGCCGCTACCGCCCGACCCGACGGGGTGTCACCCTGGGCCGCCCCGAAATACAGGGCCACTGCCGGGCCGAAGGTGAAGATCGGCAGCCCCACCCCCAGCTCGCTGATCAGCACCGCATCGGTCATGGCCGCGGCATCGCCCGGGAAGGCATACTGGATCATGGGGTAGCCCAACAGGGCCGACGAGCCAAAGGACGAGGTCAGGATCAGGGCCCCGATGCGTGGCCGGTCCTGCTTCAGCAGCCGTCCCAGCGCCCAGGCCAGCAGCATCGAGAGCACCCCCGCCAGGAGGACGATGAGCACCAGCCACAGCTGGTGCGCCTCGATGGGCCGTGTCACCAATTGGTTGAAGACCACCGCGGGCAGCACCGCCTGGGTGAGCAGGCGGGCGAACAGCCCGCTGTCCTCTTCCCGGAGCATGCCCAACCGCCGGAGCAACAGGGCCACGGCGACCACCGCCGTGAAGGCCAGGACCGTCTCGACGACGTGGAGACTCGCTTCCATCCTGATCTGGATCCTCTGCTTGGGAGGCCATCCCTCAACGCGGGCACCCACCTCGGCCGGTTCGGGTTTCGCTCTCCGGCGGGGCGAGGGTGGGGCGGGGGAGTCCCTTCCAGTCTACTCCAATACCTGGCCCATGCCCGATCGACCCTCCGGTCGATCGGCCCACCGCCGCTGGCGATGAGTGCGAGATGACCCCGAGGGCCTTGAATCCGGCTGGAAGGGGTGGGCCAAAGGTATGGTCGGACTCCTTGGTCCGGGCGGCCCGATGCCCCTTGGGTGCTTGGTTTTCGCGCACACCGGACCCAAATCAATAACCTTGAGAGCCGCGGGTCGGAGTCGTCGCGCCTGGACCGAGGTCCCGTACTCGCCAGGCGGCTGATTCCCAAGAGATCCCTGCGCCGCCATGCCCCAAGGGCTGGCGTTCCACCCTTGACCCGGTAAAGGAGGTCGCAAATGAAGACACGAGGAGTCGGTTGGACCGCACTCGCCGTCGTGGCAGCCCTGGCGAGCACGGGTGTCTCCGGCGCAGCGGTTGCGGCGCCAGGGCCATCCACCCAGAGCGAGCACGCGCGCATCATTGAGTTCTGGACCCATGCTCGGGTTGCCCAGGCCAAGCCCCGTGACTTCGTATTCGACCCGCCAAGTCACAGTTTCCGTCCCACTGCCAGGGCCGGCGGGGGCGGCAAGCCGGGTGGTGGGGGATCGACCACCAGCGTGCTCGGCGCCTCCTGGACCAAGGGCGGGGCGGTGGTGGAGAGCACCGGCAAGGTGCTGTTCTCCCTGGGCGGGTCCTATTACCTGTGCTCGGCAAGCGTGGTCGATGACAGCGTTGCCGGCCGCTCGATCATCCTAACCGCGGCTCACTGCACCTACGATGAAACTAACGGGGGGTTCGCAGAGAACTGGACCTTCATCCCGAATTACGACGCCGCACCTGCCCCCCTCAGCACCAGCGACGCCGGTTACTGCGACGATACGAAGTGGGGCTGCTGGACGGCCTTCGCACTCGTCGTCTCGAACGACTACGCCACGGCCGGGGGTTTCAACGACCAGGCGGTGCAGCACGACTATGCCTTCGCGGTGGTTGGCTCCGGCGGTCACGAGAACCAGGAGCTCGACGGACTGGTCGGCGGTCAGGGGATCCAGTTTTCCCTGGTCTTCGGTAATCCGGTCACCTACCTGTTCGGCTATCCAGCGGCCCAGAAGTACAAGGGCAACGACCTCGTCTACTGCAGCGGACCCCTCGGGCTCGACCCCAACACCGGCAACAGCACCTACCGGGTGGGCTGCAACATGACCGGCGGCTCCTCTGGTGGCCCGTGGTTCAGTCCGTTTGGGTCGCCACCGGGAGAGGGGACCCTGATGTCGGTGAATTCCTATGGCTACTCGGGCGTCACCGCCATGCACGGCCCCCAGCTCAACAGCGAGACGCAAGGGATGTTCGGGGTCGCCTTAGGCGCAGACGAGAGCGTCCTCTACTAAATTAGGGAGACTCAGCCTCCGGTTCCGATGCCGCGGTATAGGGCCAGACCCGGTACCCGGTCTGGCGTGGGGTTCGCGGCGCTCGAGCCCCAGCGCTGCGGAGTTCTGGGGGGTGTTGATGAACGACCCGGGCGCTGACCCCGGGCGATCGGGCGGCCTCCGACATCGGCTCAGCGCTCTTTGGCGAATCCGCTCCGTGTCGGACAGGTGCATAGCTGAGTCCCCGCTCGGCTGAGCGCAGACCGTTCCCGCACCCTGCCGCCGGTTAGGGGAGCGGTTTCAGGTAGTTGGCTCACCAAAGGCCTCGGCTTCCGGCGAAGGTGCTTGGCGTTCCCCTGGTCGGCCCGGGCTCAGGCTAGGGGGCGCGGGGGGCTACGGGGCAACCGGCGTTCTCTCGCCAGTAGTTCCTAAGTCTGAGGAGTCACCGGCTATCCTTAATAGTGCGCCGGTCCCCTGTCTCACGCCGCCCCGGCGCCTGTAGGAGGTTGCATGGCAGGGGAGGCCCGTTCCGCAACTTCGATCTGCTGGCACGACCAGCCTCCAGAGGCCGCCCTGGCGGCCTTCGGCTGCGAGCGCAAGCAGGGCCTGAGCCTCGAGGAGGCCAGCCTTCGGCTGGAGCGTCAGGGTCGCAATCTGCTGCCGCCCCCCAAGCGGCAGGGGCCGCTGATGCGTTTCCTACTGCAGTTCCACAACGTCCTCATTTATGTGCTACTGGTCTCGGCGGCGGTGACCCTGCTGCTCGGTCACTTCGTCGACAGCGCGGTGATCTTGGGCGTGGTGGTGATTAATGCCCTGATCGGCTTCCTGCAGGAGGGCAAGGCGGAGCGGGCACTGGATGCGATCCGCGAGCTGCTCTCGCCCCGGGCCCAGGTGCTGCGCGAAGGGCGGCGCCAGGAGATCCCCGCCGAGGAGCTGGTGCCGGGGGACCTGGTGTTTCTCGCCTCCGGGGACCGGGTGCCGGCGGATCTGCGCCTCGTGGAGGTCAAGGGGCTGCGCATCCAGGAGGCGACCCTGACCGGGGAGTCCCTGCCGGTGGAAAAGCAGGTGGAGGCAGTGGCCTCGGCGATGCCGCTCGGGGATCGTGCCTCCATGGCCTGGTCCGGCACCTTGGTGACCTATGGGCAGGGCCTGGGACTGGTGGTAGCGACGGGGTCGGACACCGAGATCGGCCGCATCAGCCGCCTCCTCGCCGAGGTGCGAGGGCTCGAGACGCCCCTCATCCGCCAGATGGCGCGCTTCGGCCAGTGGCTGACCTGGGTGATCCTGGGCGTCGCGGTCCTGGCCTTCGTCTTCGGCATCGGCCTGCGGGGCTACTCCGCGGAGGCGATGTTCCTGGCGGCGGTGGGGCTGGCGGTGGCGGCCATCCCCGAGGGTCTGCCCGCCATCCTCACCATCACCCTGGCCATCGGGGTGCAGGCGATGGCGCGGCGCAAGGCCATCGTGCGGCGGCTGCCGGCGGTGGAGGCATTGGGGTCCGTGACGGTGATCTGCTCGGACAAGACCGGGACCCTCACTAAGAACGAGATGACGGTGCAGTGGCTGATCACCGCCGTGGGTGAGCTCCAGGTCTCCGGGGTAGGCTACGCGCCCCGGGGCGGGTTCAGTCTCGAGGGGCGGGCGGTGGCGCTGGAGGATTATCCGGAGCTTCCCGACATGGCCCGGGTGGGACTGCTCTGTAACGATGCCGCCCTGGCGCAGGCCCAGGGTCAGTGGTCGGTGGCGGGCGATCCCACCGAAGGGGCCCTGATCACCCTGGCGCTGAAGGCGGGGCTGGACCCGGCCTTCGAGCGGGAGGCCCTGCCGCGGCTGGATGTGATCCCCTTCGAGTCCGCCCACCGCTTCATGGCGACCCTGCACCACGACCACGCGGGCCACGCCTTCGTGCTGCTCAAGGGGGCCCCGGAGCGGGTGCTGGCCCTGTGTGCGGCGGAGCGGATGGCCGGGGAGGATCGGCCGCTGCTAGCCCGACGTTGGCATGGTGCCATGGAGGCGGCGGCCGCCCAGGGTATGCGCCTCTTGGCCCTGGCGATGAAGCCTACCCATAGCGCCCGTCGGGACCTCAGCTTCGACGACGTGGAGGCGGGCGGTTTCACCCTGCTCGGGGTGCTGGGGATCAGCGACCCGCCCCGGGAGGAGGCGATCCGCGCGGTCACCGCCTGTCGCCAAGCCGGGATCCGGGTCAAGATGATCACCGGTGACCATGCCGCCACCGCCTGCGCCATCGGCGCCCAGCTCGGGCTTGGGGACTCGGTGCGGGCCCTCAGCGGCACGGAGCTGGAGGGGATGACGGATGAGGCGCTACGCGGGGCCGTGAAGGAGACCGACATCTTCGCCCGCGCCAGCCCCGAGCATAAGCTGCGCCTGGTGCAGGCCCTGCAGGCCAATGGCGAGGTGGTGGCCATGACCGGGGACGGGGTCAACGATGCCCCGGCCCTCAAGCGCGCCGACGTGGGGGTCGCCATGGGGCTCAAGGGGACCGAGGCCGCCAAGGAGGCCGCGGAGATGGTCCTGGCGGACGACAACTTTGCCGCCATCGCGGCGGCGGTGGAGGAGGGCCGCACCATCGACGACAACATCCGTAAGGCCATCGTCTTCATCCTGCCCACCAACGGGGCCCAGGCGGCGGTCCTGGTGGCCGCCATCCTGCTCGGGGTGGAGCTGCCCATCACCCCCGTGCAGATCCTTTGGGTGAATATGGTCACCGCGGTAACCCTGGCGATGGCCCTGGGGTTCGAGCCCGGGGAGCCCGATCTGATGCGGCGGCCACCCCGCGACCCCGCCGAGCCGCTCCTCACGCCCTTCATGGCCTGGCGGGTGGCCTTCGTCTCGCTGCTGCTGGTGGGCGGTAGTCTGGGCCTCTTTCTGTGGGAGCTCGACCGGGGGTCGACACTGGAGGAGGCCCGCACGGCGACGGTCAACCTGGTGCTGATCGGGGAGCTCTTCTACCTCTTCAACTGCCGACGGCTGACCGCCCCGGTGCTGAGCTGGGACGGGCTGGTGGGCAACCCTTACGTGCTCCTGACAGCGCTGATCCTCATCGGGTTGCAGGTGCCCTTCACCTACTTGTCGGTCATGCAGGCGGGGTTTCACACGGCGGACCTCGACCTGGCCGCTTGGGGGCGTATCCTAGTGGCCGGGGTGGGGCTGTTGCTGATCGTGGAGCTGGAGAAGGCGCTGATGCGCCGGCTCCAGCGGGCTTCGGTAGACACCTTCGCCGGCAGTTCGTTCCAGAAGTCCTAAGCTTAGGTCAGGGTGAGGAGGCCCTTGCCGATGTGGCGCAGGTTGCTGATGGGGCTGTGGGTGCTGGCTTGTGGGCTCCTTCTGCCTCCCAGCGGGCCACGGGCGGAGGGGGGCGGGGTGGCTTGGGTGCTCGACATCGAGGGCGCCATCGGCCCCGCCACCGCCGACTACCTGGAGCGCTCACTGGAGGAGGCGCGGGCCCAGAATGCGGCCCTGGTGGTCCTGCGCATGGATACCCCCGGTGGGTTGGACACCTCCATGCGCGCCATGATCAAGGCCATCACCGCCTCCCGGGTGCCGGTGGTGACCTACGTGGCCCCGAGCGGGGCGCGGGCGGCCAGCGCCGGTACCTATATCCTCTACGCCAGCCACGTGGCGGCCATGGCGCCGGGCACCAACCTGGGGGCGGCTACCCCGGTGCAGATCGGCGGCCTGCCGGGCATGGACGAGGAGGAGCCCAAGCCCAAGGAGGGGGAGAAGGCGCCGGCCAAGCCCGCCGGGAGCGGTGACGCCATGAAGGACAAGCTGGTGAACGACGCGTCGGCCTATCTGCGTAGCCTCGCGGAGATGCGCGGGCGTAACCGGGACTGGGCGGAGCGGGCGGTGCGGGAGGCGGCCAGCCTGCCGGCGGAGGAGGCCCTCGCCCAGGGGGTGATCGACCTGGTGGCCTCGGACCTTGCCGACCTCAAGCGCAAGCTGGATGGTCGCCTGGTGCGTGTGGGGGAGGGCGAGTGGCGTCTGCACACCGCCGATCTCAGCTTCGTCGAGAAGCCCCCGGACTGGCGCAGCCGCTTCCTCGCCGTGATCAGCAACCCCAACGTGGCCTATTTCCTGCTGCTGGTCGGGATCTACGGTCTGATCTACGAGCTCGCCAACCCCGGTGTGGTGCTGCCGGGGACCGTTGGGGCCATCGCCCTCCTGGTGGCCCTCTACGCCTTCCACATCCTGCCGGTCAATTACGCGGGGCTGGGCCTGATCCTGCTCGGGCTGGGGCTGATGGTGGCGGAGGCCTTCATGCCCAGCTTCGGCTCCCTGGGGCTGGGGGGGATCATCGCCTTCGTGGTGGGCTCGGTGATCCTCATCGACACCGAGGCGCCCGGTTTCGGTATCTCGCTGCCGCTGGTGCTCGCCTTCGCCCTGGTGAGCGCCCTGACCCTGTTCGGCATCCTGGGCCTGGCGGTGCGCTCCCAGCGGCGGCCGGTGGTGAGTGGTAGCGAGGAGCTGATCGGTGCGGCGGGCGTGGCCGCGGAGGATTTCCTGGGCGCCGGCAGCGTGCGGATTCGCGGGGAGCTGTGGAGCGCGGCGAGCGCGGTGCCGCTCCGCAAGGGACAGCCGATTCGGGTCCGGGGTCGGGAGGGGTTGGTTCTGCAGGTCGTTCCCCAATCATCCATCGAGGAGCAAGGGCCATGATGTTTCAGTCGGTTGCCGTCGTCGCCGCGTTCGTCCTGCTGTTCCTGTTCACGGCGATCAAGATCCTGCGCGAGTACGAGCGCGGGGTGGTGTTCCTGCTGGGCCGCTTCTGGCGGGTCAAGGGCCCGGGGCTCATCATCATCGTGCCCGGCGTCCAACAGATGGTCCGGGTGGACTTGCGCACGGTGGTGATGGACGTCCCCACCCAGGACGTGATCTCCCGCGACAACGTCTCCGTGAAGGTCAATGCCGTGGTCTACCTGCGCGTCGTCGACCCCGAGCGGGCCATCATCCAGGTGGAGGACTTCCTCACCGCCACCAGCCAGCTCGCCCAGACCACCCTGCGCTCCGTGCTCGGCCAGCACGAGCTCGATGAGATGCTCGCCGAGCGGGAGCGGCTCAACGCCGACATCCGCGGCATCCTCGACCAACAGACCGACGCATGGGGGATCAAGGTCTCCAACGTGGAGATCAAGCACGTGGACCTCGATGAGAGCATGATCCGCGCCATTGCCCGCCAGGCCGAGGCGGAGCGGGCGCGCCGTGCCAAGGTGATCCACGCCGAGGGCGAGCACCAGGCCGCCGAGAGGCTGGTGGAGGCGGCGCAGCTGCTGGCCCGCCAGCCCCAGGCCATCCAGCTCCGGTACCTGCAGACCCTCACCGAGGTGGCCGGCGACAAGTCCTCCACCATCGTCTTTCCCTTGCCGATGGATCTGATCGAGCCCCTCCTCAAGCTCAAGCAAGGCACGGGGGGCTGAGGCCGGCCTTCCGGCGGGAGAGGGGGGCGCCGGTGGCGAGCGATCCGGCGCCGCCTGGGTCCGATGCGCCGAGGAGTCCGCCCCGACCCTTCATCGGCTACCCGAGCGCCCTCGCCATCGTGGTGGCCAACATGGTAGGGACGGGGGTCTTCACCACCCTGGGGCTGCAGGCGGAAGGGGTGGCCGACGGCTTCGCACTGCTGGTCCTCTGGGGCCTCGGCGGGCTCGTCGCCCTGTGCGGGGCCCTCTCCTACGCGGAGCTCGCCGCCGCCCTACCACGCTCGGGTGGTGAGTACCACTTCCTCGCCCGCATCTACCACCCCCTGCTCGGTAACCTGGCGGGCTGGGTGTCGGTGATCGTGGGCTTCGCCGCGCCGGTGGGCCTCTGTGCCATGGCGCTGGGCCGCTATGCGGCCACCCTCTGGCCGGTGTCCCCGGAACTGGTGGCGGTGCTCAGCGTGCTCGGGGTGGGCCTGTTCCACCTGCTGGACGTGCGCCTCGGCCGGGGGTTTCACAACCTCACCACCCTGGTCAAGGCGCTGATCCTCGCCGCCCTGTGCGGGCTGGGTCTGGGGACGACGGCGGCACCCGGCACCCTGCCCCTCACCCCATCGGTGGCCAGCCTGGAGGCCCTGCTGACCCCGGCCTTCGGTGTGTCACTGGTCTACGTGTCCTACGCCTACTCGGGCTGGAACGCGGCGGCCTATCTGATCAACGAGGTGGAGCGGCCCCTGGAGACCGTACCGCGAGCGCTGATCCACGGCACGCTGGCGGTGACCCTGGCCTATCTGGTCCTCAACGGGGTGTTCCTGCGCGCCGTGCCCTACGCGGATCTTAGGGGGAGTATCGAAGTGGGGGCCCTGTCCGCCCACCACCTGTTCGGCGAGCAGGGGGCGCGGATCATGACCGCGGCGCTGTGCCTGCTCCTGCTCTCCAGCCTCAGTGTCATGATCCTGATAGGGCCGCGTGTCCTCCAGGTGATGGGGGAGGACTTGACGGCCCTGCGCTTCCTCGCTCCCCGCGGCCGCCGCGGCGCCCCGGTTCGCGCCATCCTGCTGCAACAGGCCCTGGCGCTCGGGTTCATCGCCACCGATTCCTTCGAAGGGGTGCTCACCTACGCCGGGTTCACCCTGGGGCTGAGTGCGCTGCTGACGGTGCTGGGGGTGATGGTCCTGCGCCGGCGCGACCCCGATCTGCCACGGCCCTTTCGGGTGCCCCTCTATCCCATGACACCCCTGGTCTTCGCCGCCCTGAGCGCTGTGGGCCTGGCACTGGTACTCTGGGAGCGGCCCTGGGCGGTGGTGGGGAGCCTGGTTACCCTCTTGATCGGTGGGGCACTGGTGGCTGGCCAGCGCGGGCGCCGTTAGCCCGGGGCGTTTTCCTCCCAGTAGGCCCTGTGCGCATCGGCTCCAGCAGGGGGGAGGCAAGCTCGCAACTTTTCCGCTACGGGTGCTGGTTCGGCAGTGCTATCATTTTCAACCAGTGCCTGTCGCATCATGGGCAGACTGCGATTTTCGGGTTCCGGTCGGAGCGTCCATTACCCTTGTCGTGAAGCAGCTTGCGCAAGCGGCCGGATGCCGTCGGTGCACGCTCAAGGCCGTTCAGACGGTTCGTTATCGGGGTCGCTAGCGTGGCCCTACACCTTCGCGCCGTTAGCTCAGTCGGTAGAGCATCTGACTTTTAATCAGGTGGTCGCAGGTTCGAGTCCTGCACGGCGCACCATCAAATCAATGAGTTATCTGCGCTAGTACGGCAAGGCGTTTTTCGTGTAGACGCAGTGTAGACGGTTGACAGGCGGCTCTGCCTTTGTCGCCGCCTTTCCAGCGGCGTTCCACCCCCTCCAACCAGCGCAGATCGGCCCCCAGGACCGCGTTAGCCAGGCGGTCACGCTCCGCGCCCAAGCGCGCGTAGACCCGGCCCCACCTGTCAGCTATCCCCTCCCGCCGGTCAGCTCCGCGCGCAGGCGCGCGTACGTGGCCCGCTGCATGTCCTAGGGCTTCACACCGGTGCCGCCTCACTCCGCAGGTCGAGGCACGCCGCCTTGTTCCTCTCCCAGCCCTGGGGCTACCCTCTTGAATAGCCGCCAGGGGTGTTCGGTGGTCTTCTGTCCACAGATCGACATGTTCCGCAGGGGGGGCTTCCATGATCCGCACAACTGACGCATTGGGCGCCCTGTCCACCCTGGTCTCGGCCCTGGGGTTGGCGGCCTGCGCTGCCCCAGCACCCGAGGGGGCGGCGCTTCCGCCGGGCACCGACCTCGGAGCGATGCAGCGCCTGTATCACCGCGGCATGAACGCCCCGCCCTCGGCGGCGGATGCCGCCCTGTCCTGTGAGCAGATTCACCAGGAGATCACCGCCTACATGCAGGCGTTGGAGCCCCAGACCACACGGCTGGGTCAGGCGGCCCGGCGTGCTGATGACTACCAGAAACAGGCGATGGCCCAGCAGCTCGCACGGGCACCGCTGGAGACCGCCCAGGTGGCGGCGAGTGTTGCCCTGGATCAGGTCAGTCCCTCGGTAGGCGGACAGATGCTCCAGGCCTACCACCAGCAAAAGGCGCTCGAGGGGATGGCGCGCCAGCCACAGAGCACGGCGATCCGGGACGAGGTGATGCAGGCATCGACCGATCTCATCAACGCCCAGCCGCAGGAGCGCACGGTGCGCATGATGCAGCTCACCCGACTCTCCGAGCAGAAGGGCTGCACGGCACCCGCGTACCTAGAGGATGACAGCGGGGATTAGGCCATCGCCTCAGGCTATCCCTTAACCTCCCAAGCTCCCACAGCGGCATTCGGCTCCCAGCTGGTTTCGGCACCCTGTGTTCCCGCGCGCGTCATACGCGGCGCGGCTGACACGACCGGCTCACTCCGCCAGCGGCGGATGGTGGCGCCCAAGCCCACCTGCTCAGCAGGCTGAAGCGCCCGATTCCGCTAACCTCTGGTCGCACTAGCAGCCTGTCGGACTTCACCCCTTTTCGAACGGGTAAAATACGGGCAGTC
>CAZFHV010000080.1:0-14605 GCA_964519095.1 uncultured Chromatiaceae bacterium
ATCGAGGATCACCGGGATACCTACGGGGTCGAGCCGATCTGCAAAGTATTGCCGATCGCCCCGTCCACCTACCGCCTCCATGCGGCTCGGCGGGTCGATCCCAGCCGGCGCTCGGCGCGTGCGCAGCGTGATGAGACGCTGACCCGAGAGATCCGGCGGGTCTGGGAGGAGAACTTCCAAGTCTACGGGGGGCGCAAGCTCTGGCGGCAGCTCCAGCGGGAAGGCATCGTCGTAGCCCGGTGCAGGGTGGAACGCCTGATGCGCCAGCTGGGTCTGCAAGGGGTGGTGCGTGGCCGGCCGGTCAAGACGACCTTCAGCGACAAGAACGCCCCTTGCCCGCGGGATCAGGTCCATCGCCAGTTCCAGGCCGAGCGGCCGAACGCGCTGTGGGTGTCCGACTTTACCTATGTCTCCACCTGGCAAGGCTTCGTTTACGTGGCCTTCGTCATCGACGTGTTCGCCCGACGCATCGTCGGGTGGAAGGTCTCCCGCAGTGCCCGTACCGACTTCGTGCTGGATGCTCTGGAGCAGGCCCTGTACGCCCGCCGACCGGTGAGCCACGGGCGTCTGATCCACCACAGCGACCGAGGGGTGCAGTACGTCTCGATCCGTTACACCCAGCGCTTGGCCGAGGCGGGTATTGAGCCCTCTGTCGGCAGCGTCGGAGACTCGTATGACAACGCCCTGGCGGAGACCATCAACGGTCTGTACAAAGCGGAGGTGATCCACCGCCAGTCCTGGAGAAACCGAGAGGCAGTCGAACTGGCTACCCTCACTTGGGTAGACTGGTTCAACCATCGGAGGCTGTTCGAGCCACTCGGCCACAGGCCACCCGCCGAGGCCGAAGCAGCGTTCTATCAGCAAGTTACCGAGTCCGCTATGGCAGCGTGACTCACACCACCGAGCCTCCGAAATTCTCGGGGCGGTTCAGGCGCACCAAAAAAAACCGCGCCCAGGGGCGCGGCGTCGGTTCGACGGGGTGAGAACCCGAGCTCAGTTCTTGGACTTGTCCACCAGCCGGCTGGCCTTGATCCAGGGCATCATGTTGCGCAGCCGCTCGCCCACCTGCTCAATGGGGTGCTCCTGACCGATGCGGCGCAGGGCCTTGAACTTGGCGGCACCGGACTGGTTCTCGAGGATGAACTCCCGGGCGAACTCGCCGGTCTGAATCTCGGCCAGGATGCGCTTCATCTCGGCCTTGGTCTGCTCCGTGATGACCCGTGGGCCCCGGGTCATGTCGCCGTACTCGGCGGTGTTGGACACCGAGTAGCGCATGTTGGCGATGCCGCCCTCGTAGATTAGGTCCACGATCAGCTTCACCTCGTGGAGGCACTCGAAGTAGGCCATCTCCGCGGTGTAGCCCGCCTCCACAAGGGTCTCGAAACCGGCCTGGATCAGGGAGGTGAGCCCACCGCAGAGCACCACTTGCTCGCCGAAGAGGTCGGTCTCGCACTCCTCGCGGAAGCTGGTCTCGATGATGCCCGCGCGGCCGCCGCCGTTGGCGGAGGCGTAGGACAGGGCCAGCTCCTTGGCGCCCCCGGTGGCGTCCTGGAACACGGCGATCAGGCTCGGCACGCCGCCGCCCTGGGTGTAGGTGGAACGCACCAGGTGGCCGGGACCCTTGGGGGCCACCATGATGACGTCGAGGTCCTCGCGGGGCTCGATCTGACCGAAGTGGATGTTGAAGCCGTGGGCGAAGGCCAGGGCCGCCCCTTGCGAGATGTTGGGGGCGATCTGCTCGCGGTAGATGCGGGCCTGGTGCTCGTCGGGGGCGAGCAGCATGACCACGTCCGCCCCGCGCACCGCCTCCTCGATGGGCAGCACGTTCAACCCGGCGTTGGCTGCCTTGGCCGCCGAGGCGGAGCCCGGCCGCAGACCCACCGTCACCTGGACACCGGAGTCCTTGAGGTTGTTGGCGTGGGCGTGGCCCTGGGAGCCGTAGCCGATGATGGCGACCCGCTTGCCCTGGATCAGCGAGAGGTCGGCGTCTTTGTCGTAGTAGATGTTCATTGCTGGATGTCCTGAAAGGGTCGGTCGAATGAGGGAGTGCAGGGCCCCGTCGCGGGCGGGCGCAATCAGACCCCCAGGCCCCTGGCCCCGCGAGCGATTCCGGAGGGTCCCGAGCGGACCACCTCCACCAGGAGCTCCTTGGGGACAGCGCGCAGGAAGGCGTCGAGCTTGCGGCTGGAGCCGGTGAGCTCGACCACGTAGCTGGTGTCGGTCACGTCGATGATGTTGGCGCGGAAGATGTCGGCGAGTCGCTTGAGCTCCTCGCGGCCGGCGCCCACCGCCCGGGTCTTCACCATCATCAGCTCGCGCTCGATGTGGGGGCCTTCCGAGAGGTCTAGGAGCTTCACCACGTCGATAAGCTTGTTGAGCTGCTTCTTGATCTGCTCGACGATCTCCTCGTTGCCGGTGGTCACCAGGGTCATGCGCGAGAGGGAGGGGTCCTCGGTGGGGGCCACGATCAGGGACTCGATGTTGTAGCCCCGGGCGGAGAACAGGCCCGCCACCCGCGAGAGGGCCCCGGCCTCGTTTTCCAGCAGGATGGAAATGATGTGTCTCATCAGGCCAGCTCCCTTTCAGGTGAGAGGTGCATCTCGTGGTGTCCCTTGCCCATCTGGATCATGGGGTAGACGTTCTCGGTGGGGTCGATGACCACATCGAGGAACACCAGCCGGTCCTTCATGGCGAAGGCCTCGCGCATGACCGCTTCCAGCCGGTCGGGCTCGCTCACCCGCATCCCCACGTGACCGAAGCTCTCCGCCAGCTTGACGAAGTCCGGCAGGGCGTCCACGTAGGAATGGGAGTAGCGGCTGCCGTAGAAGAACTCCTGCCACTGGCGCACCATGCCCATGTAGCCGTTGTTGAGCAGCAGGATCTTGAGGGGCAGGTTGTACTGGCGGCAGGTGGCCAGCTCCTGGATGCACATGAGGATGCTGGCCTCGCCCGACACGCAGGCCACCTCCGCTTCCGGGTGGGCGAGCTTGGCCCCCATGGCCGCCGGCAGCCCAAAGCCCATGGTGCCCAGGCCCCCGGAGTTGATCCAGCGCCGCGGCTTGTCGAAGGGATAGAACTGGGCCGCGAACATCTGGTGCTGACCCACGTCCGAGGTCAGGTAGAAGTCCTGGTCGCGGGTGACCTTGTAGAGGGTCTCCACCGCGAACTGGGGCTTGATCTTGCTGCTGCTGTGGTCGTAGCGCAGGCAGTGCATGGCACGCCAGCCCTCGATCTTCGCCCACCACGCGGCGAGGGCTTCGCGGTCGGGCTCGACGCCCTGCTCCCGCAGCACCCGCAGCATGTCGTCCAGGACCACCTTTACGGGGCCCACGATGGGGATGTCCACCCGCACGGTCTTGGAGATGGAGGAGGGGTCCACGTCCAAGTGGACGATCTTCGCCTGGGGGCAGAAGTGCTGGATCTTCCCCGTGACCCGGTCGTCGAAGCGGGCGCCGATGGCGAGCAGCACGTCGCACTCGTGCATGGCCATGTTGGCCTCATAGGTGCCGTGCATGCCGAGCATGCCGAGGAACTGGCGATCGGTCCCCGGATAGGCACCCAACCCCATCAGGGTGTTGGTGACCGGAAAGCCCAGCAACCGAACCAGCTCCGTGAGCTCCCCCGAGGCCTCGCCCAGGATCACCCCACCGCCGGTGTAGATCATGGGCTGCTTGGCCCCGAGCAGGGTCTCCACCGCCCGCTTGATCTGGCCGGAGTGCCCCCGCTGGGTGGGGTTATAGGAGCGCATCTCCACCGGCGCCGGGTATTCGTAGGGGATCTTGACGTTCGGGTCGGTGGTGTCCTTGGGGATGTCCACCACCACCGGCCCCGGACGCCCCGTGGTGGCAATGAAGAAGGCCTTGCGGATGGTCTCCGCCAGCTTGCGCGCGTCCCGCACCAGGAAGTTGTGCTTGACGCAGGGACGGGTGATCCCTACGGTGTCCACCTCCTGGAAGGCATCGCTGCCGATGACCGGAGTCGGCACCTGGCCGGTGAGCACCACCAAGGGGATGGAATCCATGTAGGCGGTGGCGATGCCGGTGACCGCGTTGGTGGCACCCGGGCCTGAGGTGACCAGCACCACCCCCGGTTTGCCCGTGGAGCGGGCGTAGCCGTCCGCGGCATGGGTGGCCCCCTGCTCGTGACGGACGAGGATATGCTTGACGGCATCCTGTTTGAACAGGGCGTCATAGATGTGCAGCACGGCACCCCCGGGGTAGCCGAACACATACTCGACGCCTTCGTCCTTCAGACACTGAACGACGATCTCGGCACCACTCAGCTCCACCTCAGTCACCTCCGCAACGGCCGCCGTCGGTCCACACCGACGCCGGTCGGAAACCAATAGCGAATTACGCGAAACGGTGAAAGCTACCCGAGAAGAACCGACCTTGTCAAAATCGCGCGGAGGGTGTCGCTGCCCATCCCGGGGGTTCGGCGGATGAGCCTGGGACGGCGCCCCCGCGGGCTGGTCCTGTCCCTCGCTCTGGCGCTCCTGGGCCAATGCGCCGGGGCCGGTGCGGCGGAGGTCTACCGCTGGGTGGACGAGCAGGGCATCACCCACCTCTCCCAGACCCCGCCCCCCTCCGGGGGCTACCAGACCCTCGACCTGCCGCCCGCGCCGGCGACGGACCCGGGCGCGGGGGCACGGGTGCAGCGCCAGGCGGATCAGGTGGACGAGTGGCAGCGTGAGCGCGCCCTGCGCCAGGAGCGGGAGCGGGCCGACCTGGAGCTCAAGGCCGAGCGCCAGCGCCGCTGCCAGGCCGCCAGGCAGAACCTCACCACCCTCGACAACCTGGGCGCCCGCGGGCTCAAGCAGCCCGATGGGACCAGCGTCCGCCCCTCCCCCGAGGAGGCGCAGCGCCTCAGGGACCAGGCCCGCGCGGCACAGGCCCAGTCCTGCGACTGACCCCCCGGCCGAGGCGGCAAAGATTGTGCCGCCAAGGGGTTTTCGGCTAGCCTTGCGGGCTTACCTCGCCCAGGTTTGGCTTCCATGCGCACCTCCCAGTTTCCGCTGCAGACCCTCAAGGAGACCCCCGCGGATGCGGAGGTCGCCAGCCACCGGCTGATGCTGCGCGCCGGCATGATCCGCAAGCTGGCCGCCGGTCTCTACACCTGGCTGCCCCTGGGGCTGCGGGTGCTGCACAAGGTGGAGGCCATCGTGCGCGAGGAGATGGACCGTGCCGGGGCCCTGGAGGTGCTGATGCCGGCGGTGCAGCCCGCGGAGCTGTGGCAGGAGTCGGGGCGCTGGAGCCAGTACGGGCCGGAGCTATTACGCCTCAAAGACCGCCACGAGCGGGAGTTCTGCTTCGGACCCACCCACGAGGAGATCATCACCGAGCTGGCCCGCGGCGAGCTCAAGAGCTACAAGCAGCTCCCCGTCAACTACTACCAGATCCAGACCAAGTTCCGCGACGAGATCCGCCCCCGCTTCGGGGTGATGCGGGCGCGGGAGTTCCTGATGAAGGACGCCTACTCCTTCCATCTGGACGCCGCCTCCCTGCAGGAGACCTACGAGCGGATGTACGACACCTACAGCCGCATCTTCCGCCGTTGCGGACTCCAGTTTCGGGCGGTGGCGGCGGACACCGGCGCCATCGGCGGCAAGGCCTCCCACGAGTTCCACGTGATCGCCGACTCGGGCGAGGACGCCATCGCCTTCTCCGACGCGAGCGACTACGCCGCCAACGTGGAGCTGGCCGAGGCGCTGGCCCCGGCAACCCCCCGCCCCGCCCCGAGCGAGGCCCCGCGGCTGGTGGACACCCCCAACGCCCGCACCATCCAGGAGCTGGTGGAGCAGTTCGGCCAGCCCATCGAGCGCACGGTCAAGACCCTGGTGGTGGCCGCCACCGAGGCGGCCGGCAGCCCCTTGGTGGCCCTGCTGGTGCGCGGCGACCAGGAGCTCAACCTCATCAAGGCCGAGCGACTTCCCGAGGTGGCCCGGCCCCTGCGCTTCGCCGGCGAGGGGGAGATCCGCGCCGCCATCGGCGCCGGACCAGGGTCGCTGGGGCCCCTCGACCTCCCCATCCCCTGCATCGCCGACCGCAGCCTCACCGCCCTGGCCGACTTCAGCGCCGGCGCCAACCGCGACTGTCAGCACTGGTTCGGCCTCAACTGGGAGCGGGACCTGCCCCTGCCCCAGGTGGCGGACCTGCGCAACGTGGTCGAGGGGGACGCGAGTCCCGATGGCCGCGGCCGGCTGCGCATCCTGCGCGGCATCGAGGTCGGACACATCTTCCAGCTCGGCGACAAGTACAGCCGCGCCATGGATGCCACCGTGCTCGATCCCCAGGGCCGCGCCGTAGTCATGACCATGGGCTGCTACGGCATCGGCGTCTCGCGCGTGGTCGCGGCCGCCATCGAGCAGCATCACGACGAGCTGGGCATCGCCTGGCCCGCCCCCATCGCCCCCTTCCACGTGGCCCTGCTGCCGATGCAATACCAGCGCTCCCAGCGGGTGCGCGAGACGGTGGAGGGACTCCACCGGGAGCTGGAGGCCGCCGGCATCGAGGTCCTCCTCGACGACCGCGAGGTCCGCCCCGGCTTCATGTTCGCCGACATGGAGCTCATCGGCATCCCCCACCGGGTGGTGGTCGGGGAAAAGGGGCTCGACGGGGGGCAGGTGGAGTGCCGGGGACGCACCGACAGCGAGAACCGCTTCATCCCCCTCCCGGAGATCGTCCCCTTCCTGCGCGAGCAGCTCACCCAATCCGCAGCCCTGAGGGCCCCCCTGTGACCCAGACCCCCGCGCGCCAGACCGCTTACGCCCTCGAGGACCTCCTGCGTTGCAGCCGCGGGGAGCTGTTCGGCCCCGGTAATGCCCAGCTCCCCGCCCCCAACATGCTGATGATGGACCGCATCGTCGCCATCAGCGAGGACGGCGGGGTCCACGGCAGGGGCCACCTGCACGCGGAGCTCGATATCCGCCCGGAGCTCTGGTTCTTCGGCTGCCACTTCCCCGGCGACCCCGTCATGCCCGGCTGCCTGGGCCTCGATGCCATGTGGCAACTGGTGGGATTCTTCCTCGGCTGGATCGGCAACCCCGGCCGCGGCCGGGCGCTGGGTGTGGGTGAGGTCAAGTTCACTGGCCAGGTGCTGCCCACCGCCCGCAAGGTGACCTACCACATCGACATGAAGCGGGTCATCAGCCGCAAGCTGGTGCTGGGGATCGGCGATGGGGTAATGGACGTGGACGGCCGCGAGATCTACACCGCCAAGGACCTCCGGGTGGGGCTCTTCACCTCCACCGAGGGTTTCTAGCCCACCCAGGGGGACCTTGCAGTATCGTCGGAAGGGCAAAGGGTAACGAAACCCATCACTCCGAGCGCTCTTCCCCCCTGCAGGGGTGGGCATCGCCCAACGACTGGGCATCGCCCAACGTCCGGGCACCCCCCCCACGGGTCGGACCGTCGGACTTCAATCCGACATCTCGGCTTCAGTCCCACATACAGGGCTGCGTCGGGCTGAAGCCCGACCCACATCCCCCGACCAAGCGGAGGGCGTGCCGTCGGTCCCTTTGCGTCGTAGGCATCCTCGGGCAACAGCGCGACCTTGCCCGAGACTGCGCCTGCCAAGGGATTGTCGGGCATAGCGACCGTGCCCGATCTCCCTCACCCCTCCTGCGGGGGCAGCTCCCGCGCCTCGACCCGGGCAATCAATCGACCCCGCTGCAGGCGCGCCTCGATCCCCTCCCCCACCTCCACCTCGGACACGTCGCGCAGGATCGCCCCGTCGGATAGCCGTCGGACGATGGCATAGCCCCGCGCCAGGGTCCCCAGGGGGCTCACCGCCTCCAGGGTCGCAGCCAGCCGCTGCAATGCCTGACGCCGTTGCCCCAAGCCACGGGCGAGGGCACCTTGGAGACGTTGGCCCAAGCGGGCGAGGGACTGGTCCAGGGCGAGGAGCCGCCGCCCCGGTGAGGTCGCCCCCAGGCGCTCGCCGAGTCCCCGATGGCGCATGCGGAGCAGGGTCAGCTGGTGGGCCATCCGCCGCTGCAATCGTGCCACCAGCTCATCGAGGCGCTGGGCCTGCTGCTGGAGCCGCGCCTGGGGATGGAGGAGCTGCAGGTGCCGACCCAGGGCGGCGAGGCGGCCGGCGAGGAGCACTTGACGGCGCTGCTGGGCGGCCAGGAGCCGCTGCCGGAGCAGCCCCAGGGTGCGGGCCAGCTCCTGGCCATTGGGGCTCACCAGCTCGGCGGCTACCGAAGGGGTGGGAGCGCTGCGGTCGGCCACGAAATCTGCGATGCTGAAGTCGATCTCGTGGCCGATCCCGGTCACTACCGGGATGCGCGAGGCGGCGATGGCCCGGGCAAGGGCCTCGTCGTTGAAGGGCCAGAGGTCCTCCAAGGACCCACCGCCGCGGGCGATCACCAGCACGTCGCACTCCGCGCGGCGGTTGGCTAATTCCAGCGCCGCCGCTAGGGCCGGCGCCGCCTCCTCCCCCTGTACCGGCACCGGGTAGATCAGCACCGGCAGGGCCGGGAAACGCCGCTCGAGCACGCTCAGCAAATCCTGCACCGCGGCACCGCTGGGTGAGGTGATGAGCCCCACCTGCCGGGGAAAGGGCGGCAGGGGCCGCTTGCGCTCGGCGGCGAACAGCCCCTCGGCGGCGAGCTTCTGTTTGAGTCGTTCGAAGCCGAGCCGCAGGGCCCCCTCCCCGGCCGGCTCCAGGTGCTCGACGATGAGCTGGAAATCGCCCCGTCCCTCGTAGAGGCTGACCCGCACCCGCGCCAGCACCTGTTGGCCGTTCTCCGGGCGGAACCTCAGTTGGAGGCGCCGCATGCGAAACATCGCGCAGCGCACCTGGGCAAAGGGGTCCTTGAGGGTGAAGTAGAGGTGCCCGGAGGCGGGTTGGGAGAGGTTGGATAGCTCGCCCTCCACCCAAAGCAGGGGGAAGCTGCCCTCCAGCACGGTCCGCACCTCCCGGTTGAGCCGGGAGACGCTGTAGACGTCCCGCTCCGACTCGAGGCTGAGCGCCTCCGCCTCGTCTGCCATGCCGAACCCTCCTCCCCCACCCCTGCTGGGGGTACCCACGCGCCTCGGGGGGGAGCGAGTTTACCCTGCCAGGGACCAAACCTATAATGCCAGCTCCCCCTTCGAGCCCCCTAGATCCTGCCCATGCGTCTCGTTCAGGAAGCCCTCACCTTCGACGATGTGCTCCTGCTGCCGGCCAACTCGCGGGTCCTGCCCAAGGACGTGGACCTCGGCACCCGGCTGACCCGCCAGATCCAGCTCAGGATCCCCCTGGTCTCTGCCGCCATGGACACCGTCACCGAATCCCGCCTGGCGATCGCACTGGCCCTGGAGGGCGGTATCGGCATCATCCACAAGAACCTGAGCTTCGAGCAGCAGGCCCAAAAGGTGCTGCGGGTGAAGAAGTACGAGAGCGGCATCATCCGCGACCCCATCACCGTGAGCCCGAGCACCAGCATCGCCGAGGTGCTCAAGCTCACCCGCGCCCACAACATCTCCGGCGTGCCGGTGGTGGATGGGGACCAACTGGTGGGCATCGTCACCGGCCGTGACCTGCGCTTCGAGACCCGTTTCCAGGACCCCGTCTCCAGCATCATGACCCCGCGCGAGCGGCTGGTGACCGTGCAGGAAGGGGCCAGCCGCCAGGACGTGGTGGCCCTGCTGCACAAGCACCGCATCGAGAAGGTACTGGTGGTGAACGGCCGCTTCCAGCTCCGCGGCCTGATCACCGTGAAGGACATCCAGAAGGCCAAGGACTTCCCCCAGGCCTGCCGGGATGACCACGAGCGCCTGCGGGTGGGCGCCGCGGTGGGCGTGGGTCCCGGGACCGACGAGCGCGTGGCGGCCCTGGTGGAGGCGGGGGTGGACGTGCTGGTGGTGGACACCGCCCACGGCCACAGCCAGGGCGTGCTCGACCGCGTCGCCTGGGTGAAGCGCAACTATCCCGCGGTGCAGGTGATCGGCGGCAACATCGCCACCGCTGCCGGGGCCCGGGCCCTTCGGGATGCGGGGGCTGACGCGGTCAAGGTGGGCATAGGCCCGGGCTCCATCTGTACGACCCGTATCGTGGCGGGGATAGGTGTTCCCCAGGTGACGGCGGTGGCCAACGTGGCCGCGGCCCTCGCCGATAGCGATGTACCCCTGATCGCCGATGGGGGCGTGCGCTACTCGGGGGACATCGCCAAGATCATCGCCGCTGGGGCCCATTCGGTGATGATCGGCGGCCTCTTCGCCGGCACCGACGAGGCCCCCGGCGAGGTGGAAATCTACCAGGGACGCTCCTACAAGTCTTACCGCGGCATGGGCTCGCTCGGGGCCATGTCGGGTCAGGAGGGCTCCAGCGACCGTTACTTCCAGGAGAGCACCGAGACCGAGAAGCTGGTCCCCGAGGGCATCGAGGGACGCGTCCCCTACAAGGGGAGCGTGCTCAATGTCATCCACCAACTGGTGGGCGGCTTGCGTGCCGGCATGGGCTACACCGGCTGCGCCAGCATCGAAGAGATGCGCACCAAGCCCGAGTTCGTGCGCATCAGCGGCGCCGGGGTACGGGAGTCCCACGTCCACGACGTGCAGATCACCAAGGAGGCACCCAACTACCGCATCGACTTCTCGTCCTAGCGACAGGCTGCGCCCGCCACCCCGGCGGGCACCGGTTCTCCCGGCCCCTCTCCACCCCGCGGCGGAGCGCCCCGATTCCATGAGCCCCAGCGCCCTCGACCTCCACGCCCAGCGCCTCCTCATCCTCGACTTCGGCTCCCAGTACACCCAGCTCATCGCCCGCCGCGTGCGGGAGGCGGGGGTGTTCTGCGAGATCTACCCCTACGACCACTGCGAGGAGACCCTCCGGGAGCACCCCCCAGTGGGCGTCATCCTCTCCGGCGGACCCGAGACGGTGACCGCCGAGGAGACACCCCGCGCCCCCCAGCGCGTCTTCGAGCTGGGGGTCCCGGTGCTCGGCATCTGCTACGGCATGCAGACCATGGCCGCCCAGCTCGGGGGCCAGGTGGCGGCGGCCAGCGCCCACGAGTACGGCTATGCCCAGGTGCGGGCACGCGGTCACTCACAGCTCCTGCGCGACATTGAGGACCACACCAGCCCCGAGGGCTACGGGTTGCTGGACGTCTGGATGAGTCACGGGGACCGCGTGGAGATCCTGCCCCGCGGCTTCCAGGTGATCGCCGAGACCCCAAACGCCCCCCTCGCCGGGATGGCCGATGAGGCGCGCCGCTTCTACGGGCTCCAGTTCCACCCGGAGGTCACCCACACCCGCCAGGGGCAGCGCATCCTGGATCGCTTCCTGCACCAGATCTGCGGCTGCGACCGTCGCTGGACCCCCAGCAACATCATCGAGGACAGCATCGTCCACCTGCGCGACCAGGTGGGCAGCGACCAGGTGGTGCTGGGACTCTCGGGGGGGGTGGACTCCTCGGTGGTGGCGGCCCTGCTGCACCGCGCCATCGGCGCCCAGCTCACCTGCATCTTCGTGGACAACGGCCTCCTGCGCCTCCACGAAGGCGACCAGGTAATGGCAACCTTCGCCCAGCACATGGGGGTGAAGGTGATCCGGGTAGACGCGGAGGCCCGCTTCCTCGCCGCCCTCGCCGAAGTCACCGACCCCGAGCGCAAGCGCAAGCTCATCGGCAACCTGTTCGTGGAGATCTTCGAGGAGGAGGCCGCGAAGCTCACCGCTGCCCGCTGGCTGGCCCAGGGGACCATCTACCCCGACGTAATCGAGTCCGCCGGGGCCAAGACCGGCAAGGCCCATGTCATCAAGTCCCACCACAACGTGGGCGGGCTGCCGGCGGAGATGCGCCTCAGGCTCCTCGAGCCCCTGCGGGAGCTCTTCAAGGACGAGGTGCGCCAGATCGGCATGGAGCTCGGCCTGCCCTACGAGATGGTCTACCGCCATCCCTTCCCCGGCCCGGGCCTCGGGGTGCGCATCCTGGGCGAGGTCAAGAAGGAATACGCCGAGCTGCTGCGCCGGGCGGACGCCATCTACATCGAGGAGCTCCGCCGCCACGGCCTCTACGACCGGGTCAGCCAGGCATTCGCCGTGTTCCTGCCGGTGCGCTCGGTGGGCGTGGTGGGCGACGCCCGCCAGTACGCCTACGTGATCAGCCTGCGGGCGGTGGAGACGGTGGATTTCATGACCGCCCGGGCCGCCCATCTCCCCTGCGACTTCCTCGATCTGGTCTCCCGGCGCATCATCAACGAGGTCAAGGGCATCTCACGGGTCGCCTACGACATCTCGAGCAAGCCCCCAGCCACCATCGAGTGGGAGTGACCGACCCCGCCCCGCCCGCGGGGCCGCAGACCTGGGACGGGGCCGACGAGCAGTGGATGCGCCGGGCCCTGGCGCTGGCGCGCCTCGCGGAGGCGGAGGGAGAGGTGCCCGTGGGGGCGGTACTGGTGCGCGACGGCCAGCTTCTCGGCGAGGGGTGGAACCGCCCTATCGGCGACCGGGACCCCACCGCCCACGCCGAAATCCTCGCCCTGCGCGCCGCGGGACGGGCCGCTTCCAACTACCGCCTACCCGACAGCACCCTCTACGTCACCCTCGAGCCCTGCCTCATGTGCGCCGGTGCCAGCGTCCACGCCCGGGTGGCGCGAGTGGTCTTCGCCGCTCCCGACCCCAAGGGCGGCGCCTGCGGCAGCGTCTTCGATATTCTACCATCGGACGCCCGATTCAACCACCGCACCGCCTGCGTGGGGGGCCTCCTGGCCGAGGAAGCCGCCACCTTGCTCAGGGGTTTCTTCCAGGCTCGGCGCTAAGCGCCCGCGCCCCAGGTGCAACCCAGCCCCCAACCCTGTATCATCCGCCACTCGGAGAGGTGCCGGAGTGGCCGATCGGGGCGGACTCGAAATCCGTTGTGGTGCTTGCACCACCGTGGGTTCGAATCCCACCCTCTCCGCCATCCGCTTGTTCCGCCCCGTTCTCCGCTGTTCCCCAAATTCGATCGTAGTCCCCCGAGAGGGTGGGGTGAGAACCCACGCGGGTTCAACGAACCGGAAGGACAGCCGGGTCGGGCACCGATCGAGGCGCCCTAAAGGGGCGAGCTACAGGGAGCTGGCAAGTCAATCCGAGCCAGGATCATAGTCAGTAGAAATGGATATTCCATGGCGGGGCCGACGCTGTCCGTTCGGAGAGGCGCAGCCGAGCACACAGATGCTCGCCACAGAAGATGTACAACGGCAGGTAGCAGTGTCACCCGTGAGTGGCCGTGGAAGAAGCGTCCCTCCTGCTGGCTGTGGATCAGATCATCGGTGGCATCGAGATCGAGCCCGATCTCCGCGGCGCCCTGGTTAGGCTCGCTTGAGGAAACAGCCCTTGAAGAACTGCAGGGCCTGCCGGCTCACTTCGGCGGTGTAGCGAAACAGCGAGGCGCTCCAGTGGGGGCGATCGGTGCCGGGGGTGATCGGGTTTTCTATGCTAGCGCCGTTCCTGCTTCGCCAAGGCCTTCTCGTCCTGAGCACTGCTGCCGCCCACTCTGGTTTGTAGCAGCAGAACGAGGAGGGCCCGGGTGATGATGGCTGGGTTTGTCTCGTTGGCGATGGCCACCCTGGACTTACCCCAGGCCTTGGCTTGGGCGACGTCTTTGGTGAGCCGCTCCAAGATGCGACCACTGGGGCTGCGGTACGCCGGGGCTCCCGAGAACTGCTGAGGGTGATACGCAGGTCATGGATCACCCCCTCGTTGACAGGGTCGACCACGATGAGCCTCGGTGGAGTCCACGAAGAGGTTGGGCTTCATGGGGGGTGGTCCGGGTGATCTGCAGGGCCCGTTTCTTCGCATCCCAGAAGGGGCATTGAGGAAGGTGATCCACCACCCACAGCCCCCGCCGCTCGTGGGTCAGCGCCTAGGGGGGTTGGTGGTAATCGTACAAGATCGGATTCTCATGGCGAGAGCCGGTCTCCACCCGGGACGCCTCCGCCACCGCACGGCGCAGGTTGCAGAGGCTCAACGAGGCATGGTCCTTGGGGTTGTCCTCCTCGCCCCCCTTGGGCGTGTAGCGGCGCAAATGGGCGCGCTCGGCGAGGTAGGTGTCATCGATGGCCCCCAGTTCGAGCGGGCCCAAGGGGCTGCCTCAATGGCGTCAACTTAGCGACAACACATTGAAAATGCTAAAATACTGGCGGCTTCCCCAACCAGGAGTCCTTGAGTGAAGAAGCTCGATTTCACCCCTATCATGGCCTGCGCGGCCGAGAAAGTCTCGGTCATTTGAATCTGTTTATGCATGCATAAAGAATGCTTTGGGCAGTCTCGCGCTCATCGAATCTTTTCGTCTCCGACCTAACGCGTTCACGCGCCAACGCGATCTTGCGTTCCACCGACTGATCGCCTTCATGTTCAATCTGCGCAAAGGCAGTAGCGAGCAGAAATTGGCCGGGTTCTTCGCGACCCTGCAAGCGCATGCGGTGGCGACAGCGGTGCCGGGCCGGGCGGCCTTCAGCAAGGCCCGCAAGGGGCTGTCGGAGAAGGTATTCGGCCACTTGAATCGGTTGGCAATCGAGAGGTTCCGCGCCGGCTGGTCGACACCCTTGTGGCAGGGATTTCGGCTGCTGGGGCGGGTCAACTCCAGGGGTCGATGGCACAACTTTTCCTCTACCGCCCGCAGAGGCGTTGGCGCGGACCT